>NZ_JBJGZT010000004.1:0-198298 GCF_054050655.1 Geodermatophilus sp. SYSU D00663
GGGTGTTGCGCGTGGCCCCCCCGGCCGCCAGGTCGGAGACCCGGGGCGCCCGCGGTGAGTGGGGGGTGGGGGGGGGGGGGGGCGGCCCCCCCCCCCCGGGCCGAGCGTCCCATCCGGGCCACCGGGCGTCGAGACGCCGGTCGAGGTGACCGGAGGACCCTGGTGCGACCGCCCCTGGACACGGGATGCCGCCTGGCCGACCCAGGGACCGGGTCGGACCGGCCGGCGGGGCAGGCACCGGGCTCGACCGGTGCGGGACGAGGAGGCGGCCGTGCCGCAGACGCTGACGGTGTCCCAGCCGGGGACGGTCCTGGGGTCTGGGCCCATCCGGACGACGAGGCCTACCTGTCGGCCGCGCTGATGGCCGAGGCCGGGGACGCGGGGGCGGACCGTCGTCGTGGTCACCGCCACCGACGGCGAGTTCGCCGGGAGGGGGACGGTCCGGTCGCCGACCTGCGGCGGCTGGAGGTGGTGGCGAGCCTGGCCGCGGTCGGCGTCACCGACCACCGGTGGCTCGGCTCCCGGGACGGGCGGTGCGCCGCCGTCCCTCCGGACGACGGCGGCCGGGCGGTGCGCGCCCTGCTCGAGGACGTGCGGCCGGACACCGTGGTCACCTTCGGCCGCGACGGGCCGTCGGGGAGGACCCCCACCTCCGCTGGTGGTCGGAGGAGAGCTCCGGCCGGGTCCCCGCACCGCCGGTGGTTCCCGTCCCCACGCCCCGGGCCCCGGGTGATGCGGTTCCGCGGGGGGTGTCCGGTGGGGCGGCCCGCTGACCCGTTCCGCCCAGGGGGTCCTGCCGCCGCGCACCGCTCGCGCAGGATGGGTCGGTGCGCGCGGTGGTGAGCAGGGTGTCCTCGGCCTCGGTGACCGTCGACGGGGCCGTCATCGGGGAGATCGGGACGGGCCTGCTCGCGCTGGTCGGCGTCGGCCGGGACGACGACGCCGACCGGGCCCGCACCCTGGCCCGGAAGGTCCACGAGCTGCGGGTGTTCCCCACCGGGGACGGCGCCCGCTCGGCCGGCGACCTCGGCCTGCCGGTGCTCGTGGTGAGCCAGTTCACCCTCTACGCGGACACGCGGAAGGGCCGCCGCCCGTCCTGGGACGCCGCCGCGCCCGGGGACGTCGCCGAGCCGCTGGTGGACGAGGTGGTGGCGGAGCTGCGGCGGCGCGGGACCGGCGTGGCGACCGGCGTGTTCGGCGCGCGGATGGCGGTGGCGTCGGTCAACGAGGGGCCGATGACCTTGCTGCTGGAGGTCTGACCCGGCGACCGGACGGGTACGGGTGGTGACCGAACACACGGCCTGTGCGTTCACTGTGAACCCGGGCCGCGTGGAACACCCGGCCCCGTCGGGACCGTTGTACGGGGCGAAACACAACGGACCACAACGGACGAACGAACCGTGGGGGCCCCGCCGGACAACGGAGCCCCACCCCCCGACGCGGGTGCGCCACCGCCACCGGACAGCCGGCGGCGCATCCGAACTCCGAGCAAGGACGAAGACATCCCGTGACGCTCCTCCAGTCTTCCCCCAGTGACGCCCTCGAGGTCCGCTCGCCCCGCCGCGAGCCGGACACCAGTGGCCTGGTGTCGACCGACCTGGTGCGCGTGTACCTCAACACCATCGGCAAGACCGCCCTGCTGACCGCCGAGCAGGAGGTGGAGCTGGCCAAGCGCATCGAGGCCGGTCTCTACGCCGAGCGGCTGCTCGCCGAGCGGCAGCTCACCCCTGCCCTGCAGCGCGACTACAAGGCCCTCGCGGTCGACGGCAAGGCCGCCAAGCGGCACCTGCTCGAGGCCAACCTGCGCCTGGTCGTCTCGGTGGCCAAGCGCTACACCGGCCACGGCATGACGTTCCTGGACCTCATCCAGGAGGGCAACGTCGGCCTCATCCGCGCCGTCGAGAAGTTCGACTACACCAAGGGCTTCAAGTTCTCGACCTACGCGACGTGGTGGATCCGCCAGGCGATCACCCGCGCGATGGCCGACTCCGGCCGCACCATCCGGCTGCCCGTGCACCTGGCCGAGCAGGTCAACAAGGTCGTGCGGACCCGCCGGCGGGTGCACCAGGAGCTCGAGCGGGAGCCCACCGCCGAGGAGCTCGGCCTCGAGCTCGACATGACGCCCGAGCGGGTCACCGAGCTGCTCGAGTACAGCCGGGACCTGGTCAGCCTCGACCAGACGGTCGGCGCCGACGAGGAGTCCCGCCTCGGTGACTTCATCGAGGACGCCGACGCCGCGGTGGCCGAGGACGCGGTGGCCTTCCAGATGATGAAGGGCGACGTGCGCAACGTCCTCTCCACGCTGGAGGAGCGCGAGCGCGACGTGGTGGTGCTGCGCTTCGGCCTCGACGGCGGCCAGCCCCGCACGCTCGAGCAGATCGGCAAGCAGTTCGGCCTGTCCCGCGAGCGGGTCCGCCAGATCGAGCGCGAGACGATGGCCAAGCTGCGCGACCCGCAGCGCGCCGACGCCCTGCGCGACTACCTGGCGTAGACGGAGGACCCCTCTGCCCCCCACCGCTCGCACGCTCGCGGCGGGACCCTGCAGAGGGCCGCACCGAGAGCCGGCTCCCCCTCGCGGGGAGCCGGCTCTCGGCGTTGACAGGGGTCGCGCCCCGGGCCAGGCTCGTGCTCAACCGAACGGTTGAGGAGGCGGCCATGGCGGGCACGGCGGAGCGGTGGGCGAGGCTCGCGGACGACTTCGGCCGCAGGGTCGACGGCGTCCCGCCCGGACGCTGGGACGACCCGGCGCCGTGCGAGGGCTGGGTGGCCCGCGACGTCGTCCGGCACCTGGTGGAGTGGATGCCCGCGCTCTACTTCCCCGCGGTGGACCTCCCGCTGCCCGCGCACCCCCCGGTCGACGACGACCCCGCGGGCGCCTGGCGGGCCACCGACGCCGCGATCCGGGCCCTGCTCGCCGACCCGGACCTCGCCCGCCGGCCGACCAGCACCCGGGCCGGGGACATGCCGCTCGAGGACCTCGTCGCCATGACCGGCCTCATGGACCTCCTGGTGCACGCCTGGGACCTCGCCCGCGCCACCGGCCAGGACGAGACGATCGACGCGGACGAGGCCTCGGCGTTCCTCGCCGGCATCGAGCCGTGGGACGCCGCGCTGCGCGGCAGCGGCCACTACGGCCCGCGGGTGACCGTGCCCGAGGACGCCGACGACCGGGCGAGGCTGCTCGCCTTCACCGGCCGCCGTCCCTGAGGCAGGCGCGCCGATGAGTTCCGGCGCCGCCGGCGGTCAGCCCCTCGTCGACACCGAGGGAGGGACCGTGGGCCAGCTGTTGAGGGTGCAGAACTTCACCGTCTCGAGCGACGGGTACGGCGCCGGCGAGGGCCAGAGCCTGGAGCGGCCGTTCGGGCACGCCGACCCCATGACGTTGATGGCCTGGGCGGTCGCCACGGCCAGCTTCCCCAACCGCACCCGGCCGGGCGGCAGCCGCGGCCTGGACGACTACTTCACCCGCGACTTCACGCACGGCATCGGCGCCGAGATCATGGGCCGGAACAAGTTCTCGCCCCACCGCGGCCCCTGGGAGGACCTCGAGTGGCAGGGCTGGTGGGGCGAGGACCCGCCGTTCCACACGCCGGTCTTCGTGATGACCCACCACGTGCGGCCGTCGTTCACGCTGTCGGACACGACGTTCCACTTCGTCGACGCCGACCCGGCCACGGTGCTGGAGAAGGCGCGCGCGGCGGCCGGCGGTGCCGACGTCCGGCTCGGGGGCGGCGCCACGGTGATCCGCCAGTTCCTCGACGCCGACCTCGTCGACACGCTGCACGTCGCCGTCGCACCGGTCGAGCTGGGCGCCGGCTCCCGGCTGTGGACCTCGCCCGACGAGCTGCTCGACCGCTTCCACCACGAGGTCGTGCCCAGCCCGAGCGGCGTCACCCACCACCTGTTCTGGCGGAGGTGACCCGCCCTGCGGTGTCGTGCCCGAGCGGGGCCGGAGGGCTCCGCGGGCGGTGCCGGCCGGAGGCCGACGGTGTGATCAGTCGCGCATGCGGCGGGGACCCGGATCGACCCGGGCGGTCGGCGGCCCGACGCGCACGGTGCCGCCGGCGACCACGAGCGACCGGCCGCCGTGCCAGGGGTTCGCCGGGCCGACGATCACCGGCGACAGGGCGAGGCCGAGCACCTCGGGCAGGTCCTCGGCGAGCCGGGCCACCCGCAGCAGCAGGTCCTCCAGCGCCGCGACGTCGACCCGCTCGGCCCCCCGCCAGCCGTCGAGCAGCGGCCACGCCCGGGGCGCGCGGACCAGCTCGGCGGCGTCGAGGTCGGTGAGCGGCAGCGTGCGGTAGGCGCGGTCGCCGAGCAGCTCGGTGGCCACTCCCCCGAGGCCGAAGCTGACCAGGGCGCCGAACGACGGGTCGTCGACGACCTCGATGACGGTGGCCACGCCCGGCGCGGCCATCTCCTGCACGATCACCGGGTCGCCGGCCGGGATGGCCTCGAACGCGGCACGGACGGCGCCGGCGTCGGGCAGGTCCAGCCGCACACCGCCGAGGTCGGTGCGGTGCCGCAGCCACGGCGCCGTCGACTTGAGCACCACCGGGTAGCCGATCGCGCCGGCCGCGGCGACCGCCTCGTCCGCGGTGGTCGCCGTCCGCGTGCCGAGCAGCGGCACCCCGTAGGCGCCCAGCAGGGCGATGACCTCGTCGTCGCGGAGCTGCCGCCCCCCGGGGGACCCCGCCATCACGCCGAGCACCACCGACCGCGCCCGGTCGGCGTCGACGCCGGGCAGCTCGGGCACGGTGCCGGCCGGCCGGCGGCGCCAGCGGGCGTACTCGGCGACCCGCGCCAGCGCGATGACCGCCCGCTCCGGCGTCGCGTAGGACGGGACCGAGCCACGGGCGGGCATGCCCTCATCGTCGGGCACGGTGAGCTCCGGCGGGATGCCCTCCGCCGACAGGAACGTCGCGAGCACCGGCTTGGCCGAGCCCTGCGACACCTCGCGCAGCGCCCGGCCGTACGCGTCGGGCGAGGTCCGCACCAGCGGCGGGAGGAACACCGCGACGACGGCGTCCACCCCGTCGTCGTCGACCGCCTCCTGCAGCGCCGCGCGGAAGGCCTCCGGGGTGCCGGCGGTGCCGATGTCGACCGGCGCCTCGTGCGCCAGGGTCAGGCCCTGGTCGAGGACGGCGTCGGCGACCAGCACGCCCAGCGCCGTGGAGTTGCCGACGACGGCGACCCGGTCGCCCGCCGGCAGCGGCTGGTGGGCCAGCAGCATGCCGACCTCGAACAGCTGGGCGACGGTCTCCACCCGGATGACGCCGGCCGAGGCGAACAGCGCCGCCACCGACTGCTCGGGCACCGCGACCGACGTGCCGGCCAGGCCCGGCGTGAGCCCGCCGTGCCGGCCGCTCTTCACCGCCACCACCGGCTTGGTGCGGGCGACGCTGCGCGCGAGCCGGGCGAACTTGCGGGGGTTGCCGAAGCTCTCCAGGTGCAGCAGCACGACCTCGGTGCCGGGGTCGGTGGCCCAGTACTGCAGCAGGTCGTTGCCGCTGACGTCGGCGCGGTTGCCGGCCGAGACGAAGCTCGACAGGCCGATGTTGCGGCTGGCCGCCCGCTCCAGCAGGGCCACGCCGAGCGCGCCGGACTGGGCGAAGAAGCCCACCCGCCCGCGGCCGGGGACCCGCGGGGCGAGGCTGGCGTCGAGCCGGATCGCCGGATCGGTGTTGACGATGCCGAGGCAGTTGGGGCCGACCACCCGCATGCCCGAGGCCCGCGCCGCGGCGACCAGCCGCCGCTCGGCCTCCCGGCCCTCGGGCCCGGTCTCGCCGAACCCGCCGGAGATGACCACCAGGCCGCGGACCCGCTTGCGCCGGCAGGCCTCCACCACGTCCGCGACCTCGTCGGCGGGGACCGCGACGACGGCGAGGTCGACGTCGCCGGGGACGTCCTCGATGGAGGCGTAGGCGGGGACGCCGCGCACGTGCCGGGTGCCGGGGTTGACCGGGTAGACCGGCCCGTCGAAGCGGTAGTCGAGCAGGTTGCGCAGGACGAGGTTGCCGATCTTGCCCTCGTCGTTGCTGGCGCCGACCACCGCGACCGACGACGGGGTGAGCAGCCGCGCGATCGACCGGGACTCGCTGCGCTGCTCGCGCTCGTAGGCGACCGCCAGCGAGGTCTCGGTGGGGGCGATCGGGAAGGTCAGGTGGACCACGCCCTCCTCGTAGGAGCGGCGGGCCTGGTAGCCGGCGTCGAGGAAGACCCGGACCATCCGGCCGTTCTGCGACAGCACCTCGGCGACGAAGGTGGTGATGCCGCGCTCGCGGGCGGCGGCGGCCAGGTGCTCCAGCAGCACCGAGCCGAGCCCGCGGCCCTGGTGGGCGTCCTCGATGAGGAAGGCGACCTCGGCCTCGGTGGTGCCCGGGAGGCGGTCGTAGCGGCCGACGCCGATCAGCTGGTCGCCGAGCAGCAGGACGAACGCGACGCGGGTGTCGTGGTCGACGTGGGTGAACCGGTGCAGGTCCCTGTCCGACAGCCGCTTCATCGGCCCGAAGAACCGGTAGTAGCGGGTCTGGTCGGAGCTGCGGTCCATGAGCCCCGTCAGCCCCTCGGCGTCCTCCGGGCAGATCGGGCGCAGGTGCACCGTGCCGCCGTCCGCGGCGACGATGTCGGCCTCCCAGTGCGCGGGCGGCTGCGGCGCCACCTCGGCTGGGGCCTGGTCGACGGTCTGCTGCTCAGTCACGGGGGTCGTCCGGGTCGAGGCCGAACCAGGGGAAGGACGCCTTGCGGGTGCGGGAGATCGCCCGGTCGACGCGGGACTCGGTGAACGGGTCCCACGCGGAGAAGCCGGTGTAGCCGCCCTCGGTCATGTGCGTGGGCGGCCGGGCCCGCAGCCCGCGGGCGACGACGTCGTCGCGCCAGGACTGCGGGATCGCCGTCACCGGGTCCAGCCGCTCCCCCGACGCCTCGGCGAGCAGGTGCGTCCAGGCCCGCGGCACGCAGCGCACCAGCCCGTACCCGCCGCCGCCGAGGGCGACCCAGCGGCCGTCGCAGACCTCGTGCGCGAGCTCGTGCACCGCCCGGTAGCTGGCCCGCTGGCCGTCGACGGTGAGCGCGAGGTCGGCCAGCGGGTCCTCGTGGTGGGCGTCGCAGCCGCACTGGGTGACCAGTACCTGCGGGGCGAACGCGCGCACCACGCTGGGGACGACGGCGGTGAAGGCGCGCAGCCAGCCGGAGTCGTCGGTGCCGTTGGGCAGGGCGAGGTTGACCGCGGTGCCCAGCGCCTTCTCGGGGTCGCCGGTCTCCTCGGGGAAGCCGGTGCCGGGGAACAGCGTCAGCGGGGTCTGGTGGACGCTCACCGTGAGCACCCGCGGGTCGTCGTAGAACGCGGCCTGCACGCCGTCGCCGTGGTGCACGTCGAGGTCGACGTAGGCGATCCGCTCGTAGCCCTGGCCGAGCAGCCAGGCGATGGCGATCGCGGCGTCGTTGAACACGCAGAAGCCCGAGGCGCGGTCGCGCATGGCGTGGTGCAGGCCGCCGGAGATGTTGACCGCGTGCTGCGCCTGGCCGGAGTGCACCAGCTCGGCGGCCTGGACGCTGCCGCCGGTGATGAGCGCGGCCGCCTCGTACATGCCCTCGAAGACCGGGTTGTCGGCGGTGCCCAGGCCGAACGCCTCGTCGGGGTGGGTGGGCGCGCGCCGCACCGCCTCCAGGTAGGCGGGGTCGTGCACCAGGGTGAGCAGGTCCTCGCCGGCCGGCGTGGGACGGACCACCTCCACCCGGCCCGGTGCCAGCACGCCCAGCCCGTCGGCCAGCCGCATGGTGAGGTCCAGCCGCACCGGGTGCAGCGGGTGGTCACCGCCCATCGTGTAGCCGAGCAGGGCGTCGTCCCAGACGACGGCCACCGAGTCGCTCACGAGCCCTCCCTGTCGCCGTCCCCGCCGGGCGCGCCGCCCGGGCCGGTGCCCGCGCGGGTGGTGCCCGGTCCGGACGCTACCGCCGCGCCCTCCGGCCGTCCCCTCCACGGCACCGCGGCCGTGGCCTCGGTCGCCCGCCCGGGAACCCCGTCCGCGATCCCCGGAACGGGGCGCAGCGCACCGTACGATCGGGTCCGACACGGAGGAGTGCCAGTGAACGACCTCATCGACACCACCGAGATGTACCTCCGCACGATCTTCGAGCTGGAGGAGGAGGGCATCGTCCCGCTGCGGGCGCGCATCGCCGAGCGGCTGCACCAGAGCGGCCCGACGGTGTCCCAGACCGTGGCCCGCATGGAGCGCGACGGCCTGCTGACCGTCGAGGGCGACCGCCACCTGCAGCTGTCGGAGACCGGACGCGCCCTCGCCACCGCGGTCATGCGCAAGCACCGGCTGGCCGAGTGCCTGCTCGTCGACGTCATCGGCCTGGACTACGCCGAGGTCCACGAGGAGGCCTGCCGCTGGGAGCACGTCATGAGCGAGGCGGTGGAGCGCCGGCTGCTGTCCCTGCTGGGCAACCCGACGGTCTCGCCCTTCGGCAACCCGATCCCGGGCCTGGACGCGCTCGGCGGGGAGACCTCGGCCGTCCTCGACGCCCTGACGCTGCTGTCGAACACCGCGACCGCCGAGGGCCGGCAGGTGACCATCCGGCGGATCAGCGAGCAGCTCCAGGAGGACGCCGCGCTGCTCCGGCAGCTCGCCGACCAGGGCATCCGACCCGGCGCCACGATGGTGGCGCAGTCGGTGAACGGCACGATCAGCCTCGACGGGCACCCGCTGCCGCAGGGCGTGGCCCAGCACCTGTTCGTCTCGGCCATGGACGAGGACCTGACCCCGGTCGAGGCCGCCGCCCAGCTCTGAGAGGACCCCGCCGCCCCCACGCCTCGCGGGCTCGGCGCGGGGCCCGCAGCGGGGCCGTTCCAGCACGTCACCGAGCCCGGCGCCCGGTCCCCCGCTCCGGTGGGGGGCCGGGCGCTGCTGGTTACGGTGGGCGGCACCGTCCCGTCGTCCCCGCGAGGAGCCCCGGTGAGCCCGTCCGACGCCGTGCCCGAGACCGCTCCCGATCCCGATCCGGCGCACCCGTTCGCCCGGCTGGCCGACTTCGTCGCGATCCCGCGGGTGACCGGCCTGGCGCTGGCCCACGACGGCCGGCTGGCGGTCTCGGTGCAGACCCTCGACGCCGACCGGAAGAAGTGGGTCTCGGCGCTGTGGGACGTCGACCCCGACGGGCACCGCCCGCCGCGCCGGCTGACCCGCAGCGCGCCCGGGGAGGCGGCGCCGGCGTTCGCCCCGGACGGCACGCTGCTGTTCCTCTCGGCCCGCCCCGACCCCGCCGCCGGCAAGGACGGCGGCGACCCGAAGCCGGCGCTGTGGGCGCTGCCGCCCGGCGGCGGGGAGGCCCGGCCGGTGGTGACCCGGCCCGGCGGCGTGGGCGGGTTCGCCGTGTCGGCCGACAGCGGTGAGGTCGTCGTCGTGGCCTCGACCATGCCCGGCGCTGCCGACGCGGACGAGGACGAACAGCGCCGCAAGGCCCGCACCGACGCCGGGGTGTCGGCGGTGCTGCACGAGGCCTATCCCGTCCGGTACTGGGACAGCGACCTCGGGCCGGCGGCCCCGCACCTGTTCTGGGCCGGCGCGCTGCCCGCGGAGGACCCCGCCGGCGAGCCGGCCGGGCCGGTGCCGCTGCGCGACCTCACGCCCGACGCCCTCCCACCGCTCGGCGCCGGGGAGGCGGTGGCCCTCTCGCCCGACGGCCGGCTGCTGGTACGCGTGGACTCCGTCGCCGACGGCCCGGCCGGCCGGCGCGACCGGCTGGTCCTCGTCGAGACCGCGACCGGTGACGGCCGGGTCCTGGTCGACGACCCGCTGGCCGACGTGTACGCCGCCGCGTTCTCCCCCGACGGCGCCTGGGTGGTCTGCGTGCGCGAGTCGATGACCACCTACGCCGAGCCGCCGGACTACACGCTGCTGCTGGTCGACGTCGCCTCCGGGGACGCCCGCGACCTGACCCCGGACTTCGACCGGTGGCCCAGCGCCCCGCAGTTCAGTGCCGAGGGCGACGCCGTCTACTTCCTCGCCGACGACGACGGCCGGCACGCGCTGTTCCGGGTGGAGCTCACCGGCGGCGCCCCGGTCCGGCTGACCGCCGACGGCGCCTACAGCGACCTGCGGGTGGCCCGCGACGGCAGCGCCCTGTTCGCGCTGCGCTCGGCCTACGACGAGCCGCCGGCGCCGGTGCGCCTGGACCCGCGCGCCACCGGCCAGCACCCCGAGCCGCTGCCCGCCCCCGGCGCGCTCGGGCCGCTGCCCGGCACCCTGCACGAGGTGCGCGCCACCGCCGCCGACGGCGCCGAGGTGCAGTCGTGGCTGGTGCTGCCCGAGGGTGCGAGCGCCGAGGACCCGGCGCCGCTGCTGCTGTGGATCCACGGCGGGCCGCTGATGAGCTGGAACTCCTGGTCGTGGCGCTGGTGCCCGTGGGTGATGGCCGCCCGCGGCTACGCCGTCCTGCTGCCCAACCCGGCGCTGTCGCAGGGGTTCGGCCAGGACTTCGTCCGCCGCGGCTGGGGCGAGTGGGGCGGTGCGCCCTACACCGACCTGATGACCGCCGTGGACGCCGCCCTCGAGCGGCCCGAGGTGGACGCGGAGCGAACCGCGGCGATGGGCGGCTCTTTCGGCGGCTACATGGCCAACTGGGTGGCCACCCAGACCGACCGTTTCCGGGCGATCATCACCCACGCGAGCCTGTGGGACCTCGACTCGTTCGTCGGCACCACGGACGCCGCCTACTACTGGGAGCGGGAGTGGGGCGCGCCGCTGGTCGAGCCCAAGCGCTACGAGCAGAACTCCCCGCACCGGTTCGCCGACGCCATCCGCACGCCGGTGCTGGTGATCCACGGCGACAAGGACTACCGCGTGCCGATCGGCGAGGGCCTGCGGCTCTGGTACGACCTGCAGAAGCGCGGCGTCCCGTCGAGGTTCCTGTACTTCCCGGACGAGAACCACTGGGTGCTCACGCCCGGGAACGCGACGGTCTGGTACGAGACGGTGATCGCCTTCCTCGCCGAGCACGTCCTCGGGCAGGGGTGGCAGCGCCCCGAGCTCGTCTGAGCCCGCTCACCCGGCCTCCTCGAGGGTGCTGCTGATCAGCACGCGCAGCTGGGCGGGCGGCAGGCACTGCGCCAGGCCGTCGGCGAGCAGCCGGGGCAGCCGGGCGTCCGGGTCCGCGGCCAGCGCGCGGTCCAGGGCCACGTTGGCCGTGGCGCCGTCGCCGCGCAGCCAGGCGCTGACCGCGAGCAGCGTGGCCGGCGGCCCGTCGAGCGGTACCGGCGCGCGGCGGGTGCACTCGGTCCACAGCACCTCGGCGGCCGCGGCGTCCTCGCCCAGCGCGAGACCGAGCGCGCGGTCGCGGACGTCGGGGACGGTGAGCCCCCACAGCACCCGGGCCACCCGGGCGTCGGCGAGCCGGGTGGCCGCGGTGGCCGGTCCGGGCCGGCAGTCGGCCAGGGCCGCGGCGATCGCCGCGCCGGCCTCCGCGGCGACCACGTCCCGGCCGAGCGCCCGGAGCCGGGCGGCGTGCTCGCGGCCCTCCGCCAGGCAGGCCGCCGCCATCGCGGGCGCCGCCAGGTCGCCGTCGGGCGGGGTGATCCGCGCGGCGAGCGCGGCGCGGTCGGCGGCCAGGACCGCGCCGCCGGCCACCGCCGCGGCGGCCAGCGGGCTGGCGCCGGCGGGCAGCGGCGTCCCGGAGCCGGGCTCGCAGCACGGGTACGGGCAGTCGTAGTCCCACCAGCGGCCCGACCGGACCAGCAGCGCCTCGCGCACCGGCACGTCCCGGGCGTCGAGGGCGAGCACGAGCTCGTGCACCAGGTCGCGGTGCGGGAGCTCCGGGGCCGGCTCCCCCGGCCCGGACGGGAGGACGGGGACCGACCGGTCGTCGGGGACCATGACGTCGGGGACCATGACGTCGGGGACCATGACGTCGGGGGCCACGACGTCGGGGGCCACGACGTCGGGGACCTCGGACACCACCGCCAGCAGCACCGCGACGGGGTCGTCGGTGAGCACCTTCCCGGCCAGCGTGACCGCCAGCGCGCGGGCCGCGGCGGGCGGCGGGAGGTCGGCGCGCACGGTGAGGCCGACGCGGCTGCCGTTCGGGCCGCGCAGGCCGACCAGCACGATCGACTCGGCGGGGTGGAAGCCGAGCAGGTGGGGCAGGGCGGCGGCGACCTCGCCGGTGTCGCCGAGCCGGATGACGGGGATGCGGGGTTGGTCCACCCGGCCGACCCTGGGGCCGGACGGGCCCTCGCTGGGCTCGCGCAGGGTGCCTGTGGAGGGGGCCCGCTCCTGTGGACGGCCGGGACCGGGGGTGTCGGTCCTGGCTAGTCGAGGGCCTCGGCCTGCGTCTCGTACGCCTGCTCGAGCAGGCCGGTGAACGCCGTGGGGTCGGGCCGCCCGCCGGAGGTGTCGGTGGTCAGCAGCACGACCACCCGGTCCCCGTCCTGCACCACGCCGACCAGCGCCGGCACGGTCAGCTGCTGCCCGTCGGGCCCGGTCACCGTGGTCGTGTAGGTGACCCCGGCGGAGCCGTCACCGAGGTCGGGGACGTCGAGCCCGGCGAAGGCGATGGTGACCGTGCCGACCTGCGGCGCGCTGACCTGCACCTCCCGGCACCGGTCGAGCTGCTGCCCGAAGCCGGCCAGCGCGTCCTCGGCCGGGCCGCCGGAGGCCAGCGCCTGCACGGTGGTGACCGTCCCGGTGACGGCGACCTGCGCGGCGACGTCGTCGTACTCGTCGAAGGACGGCTGGGTGCCCTGCACCGCGGGCCCGCACTCCGGCGGGGTCACCTGCAGGTCCTCGGCCGTGCCGCCGGCCACCGCCGCGCCCTGCGCGAGCTGGGCCTCGGTCAGCGGGGTGACCTGCGCGCCCGCGCCGAACGCCTCGGCCGGCAGCAGGCCGGGCGCGAGGTCGGTCCCGGCGGACGAGGACGGCGACGCCGAGGACGAACCCGAGGCCGAGGACGACGAGGAGGTGGAGGCGGGCGAGGCCGCGCCCCGGACGTCCTCCCCGCCGCAGGCCGCGAGCAGCGGGACGGCGAGCAGGCCGGCGGTGGCGAGGACGGGGCGGCGTCCGGTCATGCGCCGGACGCTATCCAGCACCGGGCAGAACCGCAGGTCAGCCGACCGATCGGGTCACAGCTCGTACTGGACGGCGCTGCGGGCGGCCAGGTACGGGCGCACGTGCTCGGCGATGACCGCGAGGTGCACCCGGTCGGTGGCGTAGCGCCGGAAGGCCTCGGCGTCGGGGAAGTCGGCGACCAGGACCGCGTGCGCGTTGCCCTCGACCAGGCCGGCGTCGGGGGCGACGGTGAACCCCAGCGACCCGGGCACCTGCTCCGGCAGCCGGCGCAGCGCGGCCACCGTCTCGGCCCGCCGGGCGTCGTCGGCGGCGTCGGACCAGGTGAAGTGCACGACGTGTCGGATCACGCCGGTCACCCTGTCAGGCGGGCCCGGAAAGTGGACCGGACGGGGTCGGTAGGGTCCGGCGCATGGGACGACGGCTGCGGATCGCACTGCTGTCGTACCGCAGCAAGCCGCACGGCGGCGGCCAGGGCGTCTACGTCCGGGCCCTCTCGCGCGAGCTCACCGCCCTCGGCCACGACGTCGAGGTGCTCTCCGGCCAGCCCTATCCCGAGCTCGACGACGGCGTCCCGCTCACCCCGGTGCCGAGCCTGGACCTCTACCGCGAGCCCGACCCGTTCCGGACGCCGCGGCCCTCGGAGTTCCGCGACCGGATCGACGTCCTGGAGTGGGCGGCGATGTGCACCGCGGCGTTCCCCGAGCCGCTGACCTTCACGCTGCGCGCCGCCCGGCTGCTGCTCCCCCGCGCGCACGAGTTCGACGTCGTGCACGACAACCAGAGCCTGGGCTACGGGCTGCTGCGGCTGGTCCGCGCGGGCATCCCGACCGTGGCCACGGTGCACCACCCGGTCGCCATCGACCGGCAGCTCGAGCTCGCCGCCGCGCCCACGCTGCGACGCCGGCTGACCCTGCGCCGCTGGTACGCCTTCACCGCCATGCAGGCCCGCGTGGCCCCCCGGCTGGACGCGGTCACCACCGTCTCGGAGAGCTCGCGGCGCGACATCGAGACCCACCTGCACGTCCCCGCCGCGGCCGTCGAGGTCATCCCCGTCGGCATCGACCCCGACGTCTTCACCCCGCCGCCGGCCGACCGGCCGCGCGAGGCCGACTCGATCGTCGTCACCACCAGCGCGGACGTCCCGCTCAAGGGGCTGGTCCACCTGCTCGAGGCGGTGGCCAAGCTGCGCACCGAGCGGCCGGTGCGGCTGACCGTCGTCGGCACCGCCCGGCCCGGCGGTCCGGCCGAGTCGGCGCTGGACCGCCTCGGCCTGCGCGACGCCGTCCGCTTCACCGGGCCGCTGCCCGAGGCCGACCTGGTGCGGCTGCTGCAGACGGCCACCGTCGCCGCCATCCCCTCCCTCTACGAGGGCTTCTCGCTGCCCGCGGTCGAGGCCATGGCCTGCGGGACGCCGCTGGTCACCACCGACGCCGGCGCGCTGCCGGAGGTGGTCGGCTCCCAGGCCGGCCTGCGGGTGCGCGCCGGGGACGTCGACGAGCTGACGGCGGCGCTGAAGCTGGTGCTCGAGAAGCCGTCGCTGCAGGAGCAGCTCGGCCGCGCCGGGCGCCGCCGGGTGCTGGCCGCCTACACGTGGCGCTCGACCGCGGAGCGGACCGCGGACTGGTACGCCGGGGTGCTGGACCGGAAGGGGCGCCGCGGATGACGCCGGGCCCGACGCGCGACCGGGAGGGCCGTCCGTGCTGACCGTCGACTACGACCTGCTCGACCTGCGCCCCGGCATGACCGTGCTGGACCTCGGCTGCGGCGAGGGCCGGCACGCCTTCGAGGCCTACCGCCGCGGCGCGTCCGTGGTCGCCATCGACTGGGGCGTGCCCGAGGTGGAGACGACCAAGCGGTGGCTGGGCGCGATCGCCGAGGCCGGCGAGGCACCGGCCGGGGCACACCACGAGGTGGTCCGCGGCGACCTGCGGCACCTCCCGTTCCCCGACGGCAGCGTCGACCGGGTGATCGCCTCGGAGGTGCTCGAGCACATCCCCGACGACGGCACCGCGATGACCGAGATCGCCCGGGTGCTCAAGCCGGGCGGGCGGGTCGCCGTCACCGTGCCGCGGTACGGCCCCGAGCGGGTGTGCTGGGCGCTGTCGGACGCCTACCACGCCAACGAGGGCGGGCACGTCCGCATCTACCGCGGCGACGTGCTGCGCGCCCGGCTGTCGGTGGCGGGCCTGGTGCCCGGGCGCAGCCACCACGCGCACGCGCTGCACGCGCCCTACTGGTGGCTCAAGTGCGCCGTCGGGGTGGACCGGGACGCCGCCGTCGTCCGGGCCTACCACCGGCTGCTGGTGTGGGACCTGACGAGGCGGCCGTGGGTGACCCGGCTCGCCGAGAGGGTGCTCGACCCACTGATCGGCAAGAGCCTCGTGGTCTACGCGGACAAGCCCCGGGTGCCGGCGGCGGGCGCCCGCCCGGAGCGGGAGAAGACCGCTGCGGTCCGCTGAGCTGCCCGAGCTGCCCGGCGTCCTCGACGGGGCCGCCGTGCGGCGCACCGTGTCCGCCATCGCCGCCGAGCAGGGCCGCGACGGGTCGCTGCCGTGGTTCCGCGGGGGGCAGCTGGACCCGTGGGACTCGGTCGAGGCGGCGATGGCCCTCGACGTCGGCGGGGAGCACGCGCGGGCGGCGGCGGCCTACCGCTGGCTGGCCGCCCGGCAGCGCCCGGACGGCTCCTGGGCCGCCGAGTATCGCGACGGCGCCGAGACCCAGCCCGCCGTCGAGAGCAACCACGCCGGCTACCTCGCCGTCGGGGCGTGGCACACGTGGCTGGCCAGCGGCGACGAGCGACTGGTCCGCGAGCTGTGGCCGGCCGTCCGCCGCGGCCTGGACCTCGTCGTGGACATGCAGCTGGCCTCCGGCGCCATCGGGTGGGCGCTGCGGCCCGACGGCACGCCGGACGACGTCGCGCTGCTCACCGGCAACGCCAGCCTGTTCCAGGCGCTGCGCTGCGGCATCGCGCTGGCGGAGCTGGCCGGGCAGTCGCAGCCGGACTGGGAGCTGGCGGTCACCGGCCTCGGCACGGCGCTGCGCACCGAGCCCGCCGCCTTCGCCGACCGCTCCCGCTGGTCGATGGACTGGTACTACCCGGTGCTGGCCGGCGCGGTCACCGGCGGGCCCGCCCGCGCCCGGCTGGCGGCGGACTGGGACCGCTTCGTCGTCCCGGGCCTGGGCGCCCGCTGCGTGGCCGACCGCCCGTGGGTGACCGGCGCGGAGACCTGCGAGCTGGCGCTGGCGCTCGTCGTCGCCGGGCAGCCGGAGGCCGCCCTGGAGCAGGTGGCGGCCATGCAGCACCTGCGCCACGACGACGGCTCGTACTGGACCGGCTTCGTCTACCCCGACGACGCGCGCTGGCCGGTCGAGCGGACGACGTGGACCGCGGCGGCGGTGGTGCTCGCCGCGGACGCGCTGGCCGGCGCCACACCCGCCTGCGGGTTGTTCGCCGACCCGGCGGCGCTGCCCGCGCCGGGCACCGAGGACGCCGGTTCGGCAGCGACGCTGCCGGGCAGTGCCTCCGCGTGACGCGCACGTCGGTACGGCCCCGCACCCCCCGCACCCCCACCCCCGACGGCGTCAGCGTCGTCGTGATGAGCCGCGACCGGCGCGCGGACCTGCTGGCCACGCTCCCGCGCCACGAGGCGCCGGTCGTGCTGGTGGACAACGGCTCCACCGACGGGACCGTCGACGCCGTCCGCGCCGCGCTGCCGCAGGTGACCGTGCTGCCGCTGGTCGAGAACGCCGGGGCCCACGCCCGCACGATCGGCGCCGGGCACGCGGGCAGCGAGTTCGTGGCCTTCGCCGACGACGACTCGTGGTGGGCGCCCGGCGACCTCGCCCGCGCCGCGGCGGTCATGCGCGCGCACCCGCGGCTGGCGGTGCTCAACGCGCGGGTCCTCGTCGGCCCGGAGGAGCGGCTGGACCCGCTGTGCCCGGAGCTGGCCGCGAGCCCCCTCGGCACCCCGGCGCACCTGCCCGGACCGCGGCTGCTCGGCTTCATCGCGTGCGCGGCGATGGTGCGCACCGAGGCGTTCCTGTCCGTCGGCGGCTTCGACCCGGTGGTGCGCTTCCCCGGCGAGGAGGAGCGGCTGTCGCTGGACCTGGCCGCCGCCGGCTGGGACATCGCCTACGTGGACTCGGTGACCGTGCACCACCACCCCTCGGTCCGGCGGTCCGACCCCGCCGCCCGGCAGGCCGCGATCTGGCGCTCGAAGCTGCTCACCGCGGTGATGCGGCTGCCGCTGCGCGACGTCGCCCGCACCGTGGGCGCCGCGCTCCGGGCCGGGGCGCCCGGGCGCCAGGGGGTGCGGCGGGCGCTGCCGGACCTGCCCGCCGCGCTGCGCCGCCGTCGCCGGCTGCCCGCCCAGGTCCTGGCCGACCTGCGCCTGCTGGCCGGGGACGCCGCGTGACGGCCACCGCCGCACGGCCGCAGGAGATCGGGAGCGACCCGCGGGTCGCCGTCGTCGTGATCACCCACCAGCGCCGCGACGAGGTGCTCGGGGCGCTGTCCCGGCTGCGGGCGCTGCCCGAGCGGCCGCACGTGGTGGTCGTCGACAACGGCTCCACCGACGGGACCGCGGAGGCGATCACCCGGCGCTTCCCCGCCGTGGAGCTCGTCGCCAGCCCGGAGAACCTGGGCGCGATCGGCCGCAACGTCGGCGTCGGCCGGCTGGACACGCCGTACGTGGCCTTCTGCGACGACGACACCTGGTGGGACCCGGGGTCGCTGCGGACGGCGGCCGACGTCCTCGACGCGCACCCGCGGCTGGCCGTGGTGACCGCGCGGATCCTGGTCGAGCCCGGCGGCCGGGAGGACCCGATCGTGCCGGAGCTGCGCGACTCCCCCGTCCCCGGCGCCGGCTGGCTGCCCGGCCCGGCGCTCGGGTCCTTCCTCGCCGGCGCGAGCGTCGTCCGGCGGGAGGCGTTCCTCGAGGTCGGCGGCTTCAGCGAGCGGCTGTGGCTGGGTGGGGAGGAGGAGCTCATGGCCGGCGACCTCGCCGCCGCCGGCTGGGAGCTGTGCTACCTGCCCGAGCTGACCGTGCACCACCAGGCGTCGAAGGCCCGCGACGGGCACCGCCGCCGCCGCGACGGCATCCGCAACACCCTCTGGACGACGTGGCTGCGGCGCCCGCTGCGCCCGGCGCTGCGGCGCACCGTGCACCTGCTGGCCACGCTGCCGCGGGACCGGGTGACCGCGCAGGGGCTGTGGGCCGCCGTCCGCGGGATCCCCTGGCTGGTGCGCGAGCGGCGGGTCCTGCCGCCGCACGCGGAGGCCCGGTTCGCCGCGCTCGACGCCGCCCAGCGCCGCTCCACCGCCCGCCGCTACGTCAGCTGAGGGGACCCCGTGACGCCGCCGGACCACCGCACCGACCCGCCGCTGGTGGCGGAGGAGACGGCCACCGTCCTGGGTTTCCTCGAGTACCAGCGGCAGACGCTGGAGTGGAAGTGCGCGGAGCTGACGCCGCGGCAGCTGGCGACCCGGGCGGTGCCGACGTCGGAGCTGACCCTGCTGGGGATGGTCCGGCACCTGGCCGCGGTGGAGGCCGGCTGGCTGGTCGGGTTCGGCGGGCTGCCGTTCGACCTCTGGCCCGACGTGGTGCGGGACCGCGACGAGCAGTTCCGGGTGGACCCCGCGACCGTCACGGCGGCCGACGTCGAGGCGGCGTGGGCGACGTGGCGGGCGGTCGCGGAGGCGGTGCGGTCGGTCGTCGGCCGGCTGCCGCTGGACACCGCGGACCGGCCGTGGGGCCGTGACGACGAGTTCTCCCTGCGCTGGATCCTGGTGCACCTGGTCGAGGAGTACGCCCGGCACAACGGCCACGCCGACCTGATCCGCGAGGCCCTGGACGGCGTCACCGGCGAGTGAGCGCCGGCGCTCCGGCGCCCGGTGTCGACCTGCTGCTGTCTCGGCCCCGCTGAGGCGGCACCAGGTCGACGACGGGCGCCCCGGGACCAGGCCAATCCGGGCGATTGGCCCGTAGGAGCCGGGCCGGGCGCGCAGCAGAGTGGCGGTCGTGTTGCAGCACCGTCCGGTTCCCGTGTCGGCCCGTCTCCCGCGCCGCCTCGTCCAGCTCTACGCCGGCCTCGCGCTGTACGGGGCGTCGATGGCCCTGCTGGTGCGGTCCTCGCTCGGGGTCACGCCGTGGGACGTGCTGCACCAGGGCCTCGCGCAGCGGCTGGGCTGGTCGCTCGGGCTGGTCACCGTGGTCGTGGGTGCGCTGGTCCTGCTCGCGTGGATCCCGCTGCGGGAGCGGCCGGGGATCGGCACGGTGAGCAACGTCGTCGTCATCGGCGTCGCCGTCGACGGCACGCTCGCCGTCCTGCCCGCGCCGTCGCACCTGGCGGCGCAGGCGGCGTTCGCGGTGTCGGGCATCGTCCTCAACGCCGTCGCCACGGCCGCCTACGTCGGGGTGCACCTGGGGCCGGGCCCGCGGGACGGGCTGATGACGGGGCTCGTGCGGCGCACCGGCGGGTCGGTGCGGCTCGTGCGCACCACGATCGAGGTCGCCGTCGTCGCGACCGGGTGGGTGCTCGGCGGCACCCTCGGCGTCGCCACCGTCGCCTACGCCCTCGCCATCGGCCCGCTCACCCAGCTGCTGCTGCCCCGCCTGTCGGTGCGAGCGGAGGTCAGCGCGCGCAGCTGATGCAGGTGCGGGCGGTGGGCCGGGCGGCCAGGCGCTCGGGCGCGATCGGCCCGCTGCAGGTCTCGCAGCGGCCGTAGGTGCCGGCCTCGACGGCGGTGACGGCGGCGTCGACGTCGGCCAGCCGGCGGCGCGCCTGCTCCAGCAGCGCCGCCACCTGCTGCCGCTCGAAGGCGATGGTGGCGCCCTCCGGGTCGTGCTCGTCGTCGGCGTTGGACGCCCGCGACGCGGCGACGATCTCGTCGAACTGGCGGGTGAGCGCCTCGATCTGCGCCTGGGCGGCCGCCCGCTCGGCGCCCAGCGCGTCAGCGGACACGGCGCAGCAGCCGCAGCGAGCCGGTGCCCGGCAGCTCCTCGAAGTCCCCGGACGCGAGCACCCGGCGGTACACGCCGAAGGGTGCCTGGCCGCCGTCGGCGGGGTCGGGGAAGACGTCGTGGATGGCCAGCGTGCCGCCGACGGCGAGCTTGTCCACCCAGGCGTCCTGGTCGCGGCGCGCGGACTCCTCGGTGTGGCTGCCGTCGAGGAACAGCAGTGCCAGCGGGGTCGTCCACAGCGGCGCGAGCACCTCCGACCGCGCGACGACGGCGACGACGACGTCCTCGGCTCCCGCGTCGGCGATCGTGCGGCGGAACCGCGGCAGGGTGTCGATGCGCCCGACGGCGGGGTCGACCAGCGACGGGTCGTGGTACTCCCAGCCGGGCTGGTGCTCCTCGGACCCGCGGTGGTGGTCGACGGTGACCACCTGCCGGCCGGTCTCCCGCGCCGCGGCGGCGAGGTACAGCGCCGACTTGCCCATCCACGAGCCGATCTCCAGCAGCGGGCCGGGCACCGCCACCGCGCGGGCGGCCTCGTAGAGGGCGCGGCCCTCGTCGGCCGGCATGAACCCGGGTGCGGCCTCGGCGGCCGCCAGTAGTCGAAGGACCCCGTCCTCCTCCCGCCTCGCGAGCTCGGCGCGAGCCTCTGGACGGGGCCGGTCGGTGCGCGTGTTCACCGGGCGAACCTCGCACGCAGGCCCGACAGGCGTCGCTCCGGGGCCGCGCCGGCCGCCGTCCCGGCCGCGGTCGCGAAGAACGCGCCGACCGCCGTCGTCACCGGGACCGCCAGCACCAGCGCGATCGCGCCGACCAGCGTGCGGATGACCTCCTCGGCCACCGCGGCGCTGGTGAGCGTGACGCCGGCGGGCTGCGTGTAGACCTCGAACAGCAGCAGCAGCGGCAGCGCGGCCCCCGCGTAGGCGAAGACGATCGTGTAGACGGTGGAGGCGATGTGGTCGCGGCCGACGGCCATGCCGCGGCGGTACAGCTGCCGCCACCCCATCGCCGGGTCGACCTCGTTGAGCTGCCAGATCGCCGAGGCCTGGGTGATCGTGACGTCGTTGAGCACGCCGAGGCCGGCGACGACGACCCCGGCGATCACCAGGCCGGAGAAGTCCAGCGTCGGGTCGAACGTCAGCAGCTGGATGGTCTCCTCGCTGGTGAGCCCGGTCAGCCGCGCGACGTCGACGGCCACCGACCCCAGCACGGTCACCAGCGCCAGGCCGAACAGGGTGCCCACCAGCGCCGTCGTCGTCCGGGCGGAGAAGCCGTGCGCGAGGTACAGGACGACGAACATGATCGCCGCCGAGCCGACCAGGCTGACCAGCGTCGGCGAGGACCCCTCCAGCAGCGCCGGCAGCACGAACCGCAGCAGCACGAAGAACGCGAAGGCGAGGCCGACCAGCGCGGCGAGCCCGCGCAGCCGCGCGACCGCCCCGACGACGAGGGCGAACGCCACCGCGAGGACGACGATCGGCGTGGTCCGCTCGAAGTCGGCGAACTGGTAGTCCGGGCCGCCCTCGGCGCCGGGGTCGCGGGTGAGCACGAGGGTGTCGCCCTCGCCCACCCCGTTGGCGACCACCTCGGCCGACAGGTCGACCTGCTGGTAGTCCCCCGCGCCGTCGCCCTCGAGCACCTCGACGACGGCGGTGGCGCACGTGGCCTGCCCGGTCCCGGCCTCACCGCAGGGCAGCGTCTGCAGCGAGACCACCCGCGCGTCGGCGTAGGTGGTCCCCGCCGGGAGGAAGGTGGCCGCGACCTGCTCGGCGCGGGTCGGCTCGCCGCCGGGCCAGAGCGCGACCAGGCCGACCACGGTGGCCAGCCCGACCGGCACGAGCAGCAGGAGCATCAGCGTGACCGCGCGGCGTCGCCGGGTCAGCGTCTCCGGGCTCGGCGGGGGCGCGTCGGGGTCGGGCCCGTGGCTGTGGGTGTGGGGCGGCACCCGGCCAGGCTAGGAGCAGCCCCCGGCCCGGGACCGCCCGACACCGCGGTCGCGCGGCGCCGGTCAGGCGCTGCGGCCGTCCGGCCCGTCCGGGCGCCGCGAGGGACCCCCCGACGGCGGCGCGCCGCCGGCGTCGGCCGGTCCGGCGCCCTCGCCCACCACCTCGAAGCGGCGCCACAGGCCGGTCAGCTGCAGCGGCCGCGCGACCGCGGCCGGCGGCTCGACCAGCGCGACGGTGACCGCCCGCGGCTGGGTCATCCGCTGCAGCTGCACGAGGACGGCCATCCCGGCGGAGTTCATGTAGGAGACGCCGCTCAGCTCCAGCTCCACCCGCGAGAGCGTGGGCACCGACAGCAGCTGGTCGGTGACCACGCGGACCAGCGGCCGGCGGGCGGCCTCGGTGAGCTCACCGGTCACGGTGATGCAGCTGACGTCGCCGTCGAGCCGGGCGTCGACCTGGGGCTCGCCCTCGTGGGGCGCGGCGCCGGGGTCCTCGGCCGCGGGTCCACCGGTCTCTCGGTGCTCGTCCATGCCCGGGGTCTGCCCCCGTTGCCCGCGGTCCATGCGCGGCCGGGAACAATAGCCGACGAGAGACGTTTACAAGGGTGTCCGGTCGAGGTAATCTCCAGTTGCCACTGGAGGTTCATCCCCGGGCAGCGAACTCCACACCGGATCTCCCAGGAGGTTCACCAGCCATGCTGACCGCGTACGACCCGTTCGCCGCCACGTCCGCCGCCTTCCGCGCGCTGGACCAGCTCACCGGCCGCCCCGGCACCGCCCGCGCCCTGTCGGGCATGCCGATGGACGCCTACCGCGTCGGTGACAAGTTCGTCGCCCACTTCGACCTGCCCGGCGTGGACCCGGGCTCGATCGACCTGTCGATCGAGGGCACGACGCTCACCGTCAGCGCCGAGCGCTCCGTCCCGCAGCTGGAGGGCGCGGAGTGGGCCGTCGCCGAGCGTCCCTACGGCGCCTACACCCGGCAGCTGGTCCTCGGCCGCAGCCTCGACACCGACCGGCTGGAGGCCAGCTACCACGACGGCGTGCTCACCGTGAGCATCCCCGTGGCGGAGAAGGCCCGCGCCCGCAAGATCACCGTGACCCGCGCCGACGTGCCGGCCGCGGTGGAGAGCCGGACCATCGAGGGCGAGCAGGAGCCCGCCCAGGGCGAGACCCGGGCCGTCGAGAGCTGATCGGCGTCCCGTCCGCGGGGGCCGGGCCGGTACGGCCCGGCCCCCGCGCCACATCCGGGGCCCGTCGGGCCCCGGCACCGCAGGGAGGAGGAGGTCCCGTGGCCGGCCCCGACGACCGCCGGCAGGGCGAGCCGCAGCAGGCCGACCCGGCGGCCGACGCCGTGCGCCGGCTCGACGACCCCGACTTCCCGGCGCTCACGATGAGCCAGGCCGCCGCGCTGCTCGGTGTCCAGGCCGCCTTCCTGCGCAGCCTCGACGGCTCCGGGGTCCTGCAGCCGCACCGCTCCCCCGGCGGCCACCGGCGCTACTCGCGCCACCAGCTCGTCCTCGCCGCGCGGCTGCGCGGCCTCCTCGACGACGGCCACACGCTCGCCTCCGCCGAGGTCATCCTCGGCCTGCAGGACGAGCTCGCCGACGCGCGCGCGGACACCGTGCGGCTGCGCGAGACCGTCGCCCGCCTGCGCGCCGGCCGCCCGGAGGAGCCGGAGCAGGACGGAAGTTGATACCCCCTGGGGGTAGGGGTACAGTCGTCCGCGTGACCGACTCGGAGAGCGCCCCCGGCCACGTCCACGGCTACATCCACCGCAAGGACGACCACCTGAAGCGGCTGCGCCGCATCGAGGGCCAGGCCCGCGGGCTGCAGCGCATGGTCGAGGACGAGAAGTACTGCATCGACATCCTCACCCAGGTCTCGGCGATGACCTCCGCGCTGCAGTCGGTGGCGCTGAGCCTGCTCGAGGAGCACCTGTCGCACTGCGTCGCCGAGGCCGTCGCCACCGGCGGCCCGGAGGCCGACGCGAAGGTCCGCGAGGCCTCCGCCGCGATCGCCCGGCTCGTCCGTTCCTGATCCCCACCCCCACCCGGAGGACCCCGCCATGAGCACCGCCAGCTACACCGTCACCGGCATGACCTGCCAGCACTGCGTCGCCTCGGTCACCGAGGAGGTCAGCGGGATCTCCGGCGTCACCGACGTCGAGGTCGACCTGGCCAGCGGCGGCCTGACCGTCACCAGCGACGCCCCCGTCGACGACGCCGCCGTGCGCGCCGCCGTCGCGGAGGCCGGCTACGAGGTCGCCGGCCGCTGACGCGGCCGGTCGGGAGGGAGCCGTCGTGCGCACCGCCACCCGGGTCGCCGCCACGCTCGGCGCCGCGGCCGCCGTCCTCGGCGCCGGCTGGGGCGTGGGCGCCCTCGCCGGCCCGGTGGGCGGACCACCGGCCGCCACCGGGGACGCCACCGCGGAGCACGCGGACGAGGGCGGGCACGCGGCGGCGGCTCCCGCCGAGGAGCACGACCTGCCCGCCGGGCTCGCCGTCTCGGCCGAGGGCCACACCCTCGACCTCGCCGACGACGTCCTGCCCGCCGGGGCCGCCGTCCCGCTGTCGTTCCGGCTGCTCGGGCCCGACGGCGACCCGGTGACCGCCTACGAGACCGTGCACGAGCAGGACCTGCACCTGGTCGTCGTCCGCCGGGACCTCACCGGCTACCAGCACGTGCACCCCGAGCTGTCCCCCGACGGCACCTGGACGACGACGGTCGCGCTCGAGCCCGGCGCCTGGCGGGTGCTGGCCGACGCCACGCCCACCGACCTCGGGCGCGACGTCGTGCTCGGCGCGGACCTCGCCGTCGGCGGCGCGTGGGAGCCCGCGCCGCTGCCCGCCCCCGCGGCGACCGCGGAGGTGGACGGCTACACCGTCACCCTCGACGGCGACCTGGTGGCCGGCCGGGAATCCGAGGTCGTGCTCACCGTGAGCCGCGACGGCGCGCCGGTGACCGACCTGCAGCCCCACCTCGGCGCCCGCGGCCACCTGGTCGCGCTGCGCGCCGGGGACCTCGGCTACCTGCACGTCCACCCCACCGGGGACGCCGGCGGGCAGGTGCGCTTCGCCGTCGAGGTGCCCGCGGCCGGCGAGCACCGCCTGTTCCTCGACTTCCGCCACGGCGAGGTCGTCCGGACCGCCGCCTTCTCCCTCACCGCCCGGAGCGCCCCGTGACCACCCCCACGCAGATCGAGCTGTCGATCGGCGGCATGACCTGCGCCTCCTGCGCGGCCCGCATCGAGAAGAAGCTCAACCGGCTCGACGGCGTGACCGCCACGGTCAACTACGCGACGGAGAAGGCCCGGGTCACGTTCGGCGACGGCGTCGCGCCCGAGGACCTCGTCGCGACCGTGCAGAAGGCCGGCTACACCGCCGCCCTCCCCGTTCGGCCCCGTCCCGAGGCTCGCCCCGAGCTCGCGAGGGGTGAGGAGGACGGGGCCCTCCCACCGGACGCCGGGCTGCGGCAGCGGCTGCTCGTCTCCGCGGCGCTCAGCCTGCCGGTCGTGCTGCTCGGGATGGTCCCGGCGCTGCAGTTCGAGTACTGGCAGTGGGCCTCGCTGACGCTGGCCGCCCCCGTGGTCGTGTGGGGCGGCCGGCCGTTCCACCGCGCCGCCTGGACCAACCTCCGCCACGGCGCGGCCACCATGGACACCCTCGTCTCGCTGGGCACCCTCGCCGCGTTCGGCTGGTCGCTGTACGCGCTGTTCCTCGGCACCGCCGGCGAGCCCGGGATGACGCACCCCTTCTCGCTGGCCGTCACCCGCGGCGACGGCAGCGGCGACGTCTACCTCGAGGCCGCCGCGGGCGTCACCACCTTCCTGCTGGCCGGCCGCTACGCCGAGGCGCGCGCCAAGCGGCGGGCCGGGTCGGCGCTGCGGGCGCTGCTGGAGATGGGCGCCCGCGAGGTGTCCGTCCTGCGCGGTGACCTCCGCAACGGTGGCGCCGAGGTGCGCGTGCCGGTGGAGCAGCTGCACGCCGGCGACCTGTTCGTCGTCCGGCCCGGCGAGCGGGTGGCCACCGACGGCGAGGTCGTGGAGGGCTCCTCCGCCGTCGACGCCTCGATGCTCACCGGCGAGCCGGTGCCGGTGGAGGTCGGCCCGGGCGACGCCGTCGTCGGGGCCACGGTCAACGCCGGCGGCCGGCTGGTCGTGCGGGCCACCCGGGTCGGCGCGGACACCCAGCTCGCGCAGATGGCGCGGCTGGTCGAGGAGGCGCAGAACGGCAAGGCGCAGGTGCAGCGGCTGGCCGACCGGGTGTCCGGGGTGTTCGTGCCGGTCGTGCTCGCGCTGGCGCTGGCCACCCTGGGCTTCTGGATCGGCACCGGCGCCGGCGTGGCCGGGGCGTTCCCCGCCGCCGTCGCCGTGCTGATCATCGCCTGCCCCTGCGCCCTCGGGCTGGCCACGCCGACCGCGCTGATGGTCGGCACCGGCCGCGGCGCGCAGCTCGGCATCCTGGTCCGCGGCCCGGAGGTGCTGGAGTCCACGCGGCGGGTCGACACCGTCGTGCTCGACAAGACCGGCACCGTCACCACCGGCCGGATGAGCCTGGCCGGCGTCGTCGCCGCCGACGGCGAGGACGCGGCCGAGGTGCTGCGTCGGGCCGGCGCGCTGGAGGACGCCTCCGAGCACCCGATCGCCGCGGCCGTGGCGTCCGCCGCCCGCGAGCGCACCGGCGCACTGCCGGCCGTCACCGGGTTCCGCAGCGAGGCCGGGCTGGGCGTCCGGGGCACCGTCGAGGGTGTGCCGGTCGTCGTCGGCCGGCCCGCGCTGGTGGGCCCGCTGCCCCCGGAGCTGGCCGCGGCGGTCGCCGACGCGGACGCCGCCGGGCGCACCGCGGTCGCCGTCGGCTGGGAGGGCGCCGTGCGCGGCGTGCTCGTCGTCGCCGACACCGTCAAGCCGACGTCGGCGGCGGCCGTGCGGCAGTTCCGCGCGCTCGGGCTGCGGCCGGTGCTGCTCACCGGCGACTCAGCCGCCGCCGCCCGCGCGGTCGCCGCCGAGGTCGGCGTCGACGACGTGGTCGCCGAGGTGCTGCCGCAGGACAAGGTCGACGTCGTCAGGCGGCTGCAGGCCGAGGGCGCGACGGTGGCGATGGTCGGCGACGGCGTCAACGACGCGGCGGCGCTGGCGCAGGCCGACCTGGGGCTGGCGATGGGCACCGGCACCGACGTCGCCATCCAGGCCAGCGACCTCACCCTCGTCCGCGGCGACCTGCGCGCCGCCGCCGACGCCGTCCGGCTGGCCCGCCGCACGCTCGCGGTGATCAAGGGGAACCTGTTCTGGGCGTTCGCCTACAACGTCGCCGCGCTGCCGCTGGCGATGGCCGGGCTGCTCAACCCGATGATCGCCGGGGCCGCGATGGCGTTCAGCTCCGTCTTCGTCGTCACCAACAGCCTGCGGCTGCGCCGGTTCCGCCCGCTGCCGGGCAACGACACCTCCGCGGTGCCGCCCGGCACACCGGCGCCCGCCGCCGCGTTGGACCCGGCATGACGAGCAGCTGGACCCCCGCCGACATCCCCGACCAGACCGGGCGCACCGTCGTCGTCACCGGTGCCACGAGCGGGCTGGGCCTGGCCACCGCCCGGGCGCTCGCGGAGCGGGGCGCGCGCGTCGTGCTCGCCGTGCGCGACCCCGCCCGCGGCGAGTCGGCCGCCGCCGGCCTGCCGGGCGACGTCGAGGCGCGCTCCCTCGACCTCGCCGACCTCGCCTCGGTGCGTGCCTTCGCCGACGCCTGGGACGGTCCGCTCGACGTCCTCGTGAACAACGCCGGGATCATGATGGTGCCGCAGGGTCGCACCGCCGACGGCTTCGAGCTGCAGTTCGGCACCAACCACCTCGGCCACTTCGCGCTCACCAACCTGCTGCTGCCGCACCTCACCGACCGGGTGGTGACGGTCGCCTCGACGGCGCACCGGATGGGCGGCCTCGACCTCGCCGACCTCGACTGGCAGACCCGGCGCTACTCGGCCGAACGCGCCTACGGCGCCTCGAAGCTGGCCAACCTGCTGTTCACCCTGGAGCTGCAGCGCCGGCTCACTGCCGCCGGCTCGCCGGTGCGGGCGCTGGCCGCGCACCCGGGCTGGGCGGCCACCAACCTGCAGGGCCGCACCGGCAACCGGCTGAAGGACGCGTTCGCGCTGCTGGGCAACCGGGTGGTCGCCCAGTCCGCCGAGCAGGGCGCGCTGCCGACGCTGTTCGCCGCGACCGCCGACCTCCCCGGCGGCAGCTACGCCGGCCCGGGGCAGCTGATGGAGACCCGCGGCGCCCCGACGCTCGTGGGGCGCTCCAACGCGGCGAGCGACGTCGCGACGGCGGCCCGGCTGTGGACGGCGTCGGCCGAGCTCACCGGCGTCGACTTCCCCGCGACGCTGCCCACCCGGGCCTGAGCACCTCCGCGGAGGCGCCCCTCAGAGGGCGGGGAGCAGGAGCAGGACGGTCGGGACCAGCAGGAGCAGGCCGGCGCAGAGCAGGGCGACGGCCCGGGCGGCGGCCGGCAGCGGGGCGGGCGGGCTGACCAGCCGCAGCACGCGGGCGGCGACCGCGCCGCCGGTCACCGCCAGCGCGCCGCTCGGCACGCCCCCGCCCGCTCCCCCGGCCGTGACGACGATCGCCTGCGCCAGCGTGCGCCGCGGGTCGGGCCCGGCCAGCGAGGTCACCGCCCGGTCGTCGGCGCGCATCTCCACCAGCTCGCGGACCGCGGCGTGCGCGCGGGCGGCCGCGGGCAGCACCGGCAGCGCCGCCTCCCACGCGACGAACGGCAGCAGGTAGAGGTGGTGGTGCTCGGCCAGGTGCGCCCGCTCGTGCGCGACGACGGCGGCCAGCTGCCCGTCGTCGAGCTCGGCGACCATCCCCGAGGACAGCACCAGCAGCGGGCGGGCGCCGGGGATGCAGAACGCCACCGGCGCGGGGTGCTCGAGCAGCCGGGCGTCGGGGGCGGCCGGCGACGGCTGCACGACCAGCTCCAGCAGCGCCCGGTGCCGCCGCCGCGTGCGCGCGGTCCGCACCCACGACAGCGCGAGGACGCCGAGCAGCTCGGCGGCGAGGACGCCGGCCAGGGTGAGGGTGACCCAGTGGTCGCCCCGGACCGGGTCGCGGGCGGGGTGCCCGGTCAGCACCGCCCAGCCGGCCTCCGGCAGCGAGTGCCCCCACGGCGCCAGCCCGTGCACGAGCAGCGCGCCGATGATCGACAGTCCACCGGCCAGCCCGATCGCCTGCCAGCAGACCAGCGCCACCAGCGGATCGCGCCGGGGCCACCGGGCACGGCCGAGCAGCGCCGGCACCGGCCAGGCCAGCAGGGCGGCGAGGACCGCGAGCGCCGCGGCGGTCGCGGGCAGCACGTCAGCGCGCGTCCGGCGCCGTCTCGCTGAGCAGCTGCCGCAGGAGGCGGGCCTCCTCCGGGTCGACGCCGCCGACGAACCGGGCGAGCACCGCCTGCCGGTCGCCGGCCTGGCCGAGGACCTCGTGCATGAGCTCGGCGGCGTGGTCGGCGCGGCTCGCCCGCGGCCGGAAGCGGCGCGGCCGGGCGTCGTCGTGCTCGACGAAGCCCTTGGCCTCCAGCCGGGACAGCACGGTGTGCACGGTGGTGAGCGCCAGCTCGCGGTCGGCCAGCGCGTCGCGCAGCTCGGCCGCCGCGACCGGCCCGTCGGCCGCCCACAGCACGTCCATGACGGTGCGCTCCAGGTCTCCCAGCGACGCCACGACGACTCCTCCCCCGGCCCGGCTTCTCTACCCAGCGTAGAACGTGCTCCGCCGGCCGGCCGTGCCGCAGGTCCCCGCCCCCTCCGGAGGGAGGTCCCCGCCTGTCCGCGACCTCACACGCCGGTCGTCTACACGTTGTAGAAAATAAGTTCTACGAGGCGTAGAAAGAAGGTGTCGGCGCAAAGCACAGACGAGGAGCGGCGCGCGTGGACGTGCTCGACATCGCCCGGTGGCAGTTCGGCATCACGACCGTCTACCACTTCCTGATGGTCCCGCTGACCATCGGACTCGGGATCCTGGTGGCGGTCATGCACACCCTCTGGGTGCGCACCGGCAAGCCGGAGTGGCTGCGGATGACGCGGTTCTGGGGCCGCGTCTACCTGGTCAACTTCGTGCTCGGCGTGGCCACCGGCCTGGTGCAGGAGTTCCAGTTCGGCCTGGCGTGGAGCGAGTACTCGCGCTTCGTCGGCGACGTGTTCGGCTCGCTGCTGGCGATGGAGGCGCTGCTCGCCTTCTTCCTCGAGTCGACCTTCCTGGGCCTGTGGATCTTCGGCTGGGGCCGCATCCCGAAGAAGCTGCACCTGGCGGCGCTGTGGGCCGCGGTCATCGGCTCGATCGTCAGCGCGTACTTCATCATCGCGGCCAACTCGTGGATGCAGCACTCGGTCGGCGTCACCGTCGGCGACGACGGCCGCCCGCAGCAGGTCGACTTCCTCGCCGTCCTCACCAACAACACCGCCCTGGCCGCCTTCAGCCACGCGATCGTCGCCGCGCTCATGGTCGCCGGCGCCCTGCTCGTCGGCATCGGCCTGTACCAGCTGCGCAGGCGCGAGCTGGCCGGCGCCCCCGCCACCGACGTCGACCACTCGGTGTGGCGCCGCTCGGTGCGGCTCGGCGGGTACGTGTCGCTGGCCGCGTTCGTCCTGGTCGCCGTCACCGGCGACTGGCAGGGCAAGCTCATGTACGCGCAGCAGCCGCTCAAGATGAGCTCCGCCGAGGCGCTCTGCGAGACCGAGGCGCCCGCGCCGTTCTCGGTCTTCGCCTGGGGCAAGCTCGGCTCCAACGAGTGCGACGACGTGCACAGCTGGACCGTTCCCGGCCTGCTCTCCTTCCTCGCCCACAGCGACTTCGAGACCGCCGTCCCCGGCGTGAACGAGCTGCAGGAGGAGTACTCCGCGGTCTACGGCGCCACCTACCCCGACGACCCGTCCTTCGGCGACCGCGCCGGCCAGCCGATCGACTACACGCCGGTGCTGGCGGTCACGTACTGGAGCTTCCGGCTCATGATCGGCATGGGCGCGGTCTCGGCCGGCGTCGCGGCCTACGCACTGTGGGCGACCCGCCGCGGCCGGGTGCCGACGTCGCGGATCGGGGTCTACGGCTCGCTGCTCGCCGTCGGCGCGCCGTTCGTGGCCAACGCGACCGGGTGGGTGTTCACCGAGATGGGCCGCCAGCCCTTCGTCGTCTACCCGAACCCGGACGTCCCGGTCGGCGAGCAGGTGTACTTCTTCACCGCCCAGGCCGTCTCCCCCGGCGTCACCGCCGCCGAGGTCTGGACCTCGCTGATCAGCCTCGGCCTGCTCTACGGCGCGCTCGCGGTGGTCGAGCTGTTCCTGCTCGTCCGGCTGGTCCGCCGCGGCGTCACCACCGGCGACACGACGCCGACCCCGCCGGCGGTCGGGTCGTCCCGCAGGGACGACGACGACCCGCGTCCGGGCGACGACCGGGCCGACGACGACGTCCTCTCCTTCGCGTACTGACCGGAGTGCCTGACATGGACCTGCAGACCCTGTGGTTCGCCGCCGTCGCGGTGCTGTGGACCGGCTTCCTGCTGCTCGAGGGGTTCGACTTCGGCGTCGCGGCGCTGCTGCCGGTGCTCGGGCGCCGCACCGCGGACAAGCACCTCATGCTGCGGACCATCGGCCCGGTCTGGGACGGCAACGAGGTCTGGCTGATCACCGCCGCCGGCGCGGTGTTCGCCGCCTTCCCCGGCTGGTACGCCACCTGGCTGCCGGCGCTGTACCTGCCCTTCGTCCTGGTGCTGCTCGGCCTGATCGTGCGGGCGGTGGCCTTCGAGTGGCGGCACAGCTCGCACGACCCGCGCTGGGACGCCACCTGGACCCGCGTCATCACCGGCGGCTCGCTGGTGGCCGCGGCGGGCGTGGGCGCGGCGCTGGCCGCCACCACGCTCGGCCTTCCGATCGACGCGGCGGGCACCCGGGTCGGCGGCGCGTTCGCCGGGCTGGGCTGGTCCTCGCTGCTCGGCGCGGCCGCGGTGGTCGGCTACTCGCTGGTGCACGGCGCGCTGTTCCTCGCGCTCAAGACCGACGGCCCGGTGCGGCTGCGGGCGCGGGCGTTCGCGCTGCGCTGGTCGCCGCTGGCCGCGCTGCCGCTGCTGGTGTGGGCCGGGCTGGTGCAGCTGCGCTCGGGCACGGCGCTCACCGGCGCGCTGTGGCTGGTGGCCGCGCTCGCCGTCGTCGTCACCTGGACCCGGGTGCGGCTGGACCGCGAGGGGCAGGCCTTCGCCGGCTGGGCCACCGTGCTGCTCGCCTCGGCGGCCACGCTGTTCGGCTCGGCCCACCCGGTGGTGGTGCCCTCGACGGTCGACCCGGCCTTCGACGTCACCGTCGCCGAGGCCGCGGTCAGCGACTACACGCTCACCGTGATGACCTGGGTGGCCGCGGTCGGCCTGCCGGTGGTGCTCGCCTACCAGGCCTGGACGTACTGGGTGTTCCGCCGGCGCCTGACCGCCGAGCCGCAGTCCGAGCCGGTGGCCGCGTGAGGAGCCCGGTGCACGACAGGGGCCCCTCGCGGGGGCCGCTGGCCCCGCTGGCCGGCGTGCCGGGGCTGCCCGGCGCGCTGGCCCGGGCGGCGGCCGCCGCCCTCGGCTCGACGGCGGGGCTGGTGCTGCTCGCCGCCGGCCTCGCGCACGCCGTCGCCCGCGCCGCCGGGTACGCCGACGGCGCCCTGACCGGCCCGCTCGCGCTCGCCGCCGGCGGCGCCGTGCTGCGCGCGCTGGCCGGCACCCTCGGCGACCGCGCCGCCGCCCGCGACGCCCGCCGCGCGGAGGACGCGCTGCGCCGCGCGCTGCTCGACCGGCTGGCCGCCTCCCCCGCCGCGGTCGCCGCCGCGGGCGGCCCGGCCCCCGCCGCGGTGCTGGCCACCACCCGGCTGGCCGACCTCGCGCCCGCCCTCGCCACCTACCTGCCGGCGCTCGCGCAGACCGCCGTCGTCCCGCCGGTGCTGCTGGTCGTGCTCGCCGCCACCGACCTGCTGTCGGCCGGCCTGGTCGCCGCCACCCTGCCGCTGGTGCCGCTGTTCATGGCGCTGGTCGGGCTGGCCACCCGCGACGGCACCACCGGCGCCGCCCGCGCCCTGGACCGGCTGGCCGCGCACGTCGCCGAGCTGGTCCGCGGGCTGCCGGTGCTGGTCGGCCTCGGCCGCGCCGCCGACCAGGTCACCGCGCTCGCCGAGCTGGGTGAGGCCACCCGCCGCCGGACGCTCGCCACCCTGCGCCTGGCGTTCCTCTCCGCGCTGGTGCTCGAGCTGATCGCCACGCTGTCGGTGGCGCTGGTCGCGGTCACCGTGGGCCTGCGGCTGGTGCACGGCGACCTCGGGCTCGCCGTCGGGCTCACCGCGCTGCTGCTCGCCCCCGAGGCCTTCGCGCCGCTGCGCGCACTGGGCACCGCCCACCACGCCGGCGAGGCCGCCACGCTGGCCGCCGCGGAGGCGCGCGCCGTGCTGTCCGCACCGGCCGCCTCCGCTCCCCCGGCGGCGGACGACGACGACCCGCGCGGCGCCGACGTCGTCGTCTCCGGGCTGACCGTGCGCCACCCCGGCCGCGCGCTGCCCGCCCTCCCGCCGGTCGACCTCGCGCTGCGGCCGGGCGAGCTGGTCGTGCTCCGCGGCCCCAGCGGCTCGGGCAAGTCCACCCTGCTGGCCGCGCTCACCGGCGCGCTCGACCCGGCCGCGGACGTCGCCGGCACCGTCACCGGCGTCCCCGCCGGCGGGATCGCGCTGGTCCCGCAGCACCCGCGGACGACGGCGCGCACGGTGGCCGACGAGCTGCGCCGGCACGCCGCCGCCTCGGCGGGCGTGGACGCGGTGGTGGCCGAGGCGTTCGTCGTCGAGGCGCTGCAGCGGGTGGGCGCCGAGGCGCTGGCCGGGCGGGACTGCACCACCCTCTCCCCCGGTGAGCTGCAGCGGGTGGCGGTCGCGCGGGCGCTGGTGCGCGTGCGCCGCGGCGCCCGGCTGCTGCTGCTCGACGAGCCCACCGCGCACCTCGACGAGGCGTCGGCGGCCCGCGTCGCCGCCGTCCTGGCCGGCCTGCGCGGCACGGTCACGGTCCTGCTGGTCACCCACGACCCGGCGCTGGCGGCGCTCGCCGACCGCAGCGTCACGCTGTCCGGTCCCGCTGTCGCCGCGTCCCCCGGCGCGACATCGGCGGTCTCGGGGCGATCGGCGGCTGATGGCCACGAGACCGCCGATCTCGCGGGCCCGGCGACGGCCGCCCCCGCGACCACCCCGACGGCGGGGCTCGGCTGGCCGCGGCGGGCGCTGCTGCGGGCCGTCGCCGCCGGCACCGCCTCGGCCGGCGCGGGCGTCGCGCTCACCGCGGTGAGCGGCTGGCTGATCGTCCGGGCCGCGGAGATGCCGCCGATCCTCACGCTGCTGGTCGCCATCGTCGGCGTGCGCGCCTTCGGCCTGGGCCGGGCGGCGCTGCGCTGGGTCGAGCGGCTCACCGCGCACGACGCCGCCCTGCGCACGGCCGCCGGCCTGCGGGTGCGGGTGTGGCGGGCGCTGGCCGCGCAGGGCGTGGCCGCCGACCGGACGCCGGGCAGCGCGCTGGCCCGCGTGGTCGGCGACGTCGGACTGGTGCAGGACCTGTCGGTGCGGGTGGTGCCGCCCGCCGTGGTCGCCGCCGCCGTCCCGGTGCTCACGCTGGCCGCGCTGGCGCTGCTCTCCCCGGCCGCCGCGGGCGCCGCGGCGGCCGTCCTCGCGCTCACCGCGGCCGGCGTGCTGCTGGCGCACCGGCGGGTCGACGCCGGCGCCGCCCGCACCGAGGGCGCGCTGCGGGTGGCCGCGCTGCGCGACGTCACCACCGCCCTCGACGGCGCGGCCGACCTGCGCGCGCACGGCCTCGCGGCCGCCACCGCCGCCGACCTGGCCGCGGTGGCCGGCCGCCGGTCCGCCGTCGCCGCGGCCGGCGCCCGGGCCGGCGCGCTCGGCACCGGCCTGGTCGTCCTCGGCACCGGGCTGGCCGCCGTCGCCGCCACCGCGGTCGGGGCGGCATCGGGCCTGGGTGGCCCGGAGGTCGCGGTCCTCGGCCTGGCCCCGCTGGCGCTGGCCGAGCCGCTGGCCGGCCTGGTGTCCGCGCTGCAGCGGCGCGGCGCGCTGGGCGACGCCCGCGCCCGCCTCGGCGCCGTCCTCACCGCCCCGGCACCAGCGGACCCCGCCGATCCGCTGCCCGCGCCCGCGCCGGTGCGCGACCTCGACGTCGCCGACCTGGTCGCCGGCTGGCCCGGCGGCCCCGACGTGCTGCGCGGCCTCACCGCGCGGGCGGCCGCCGACGGCGGCTGGCTGGTGGTCCGCGGCCCGTCCGGCGCCGGCAAGTCGACGTTCCTCGCCGTGCTGCTCGCGGCGCTGCGCCCGCGGGCGGGGCGCTACGCGCTCGGCGGCACCGACACCGCCCGGCTGACCGGCGCGGCCGTCCGCGCGCGCACCGCCTGGCTCCCGCAGGACGCGCACGTCTTCGCCTCGACGATCCGCGCCAACCTGGCCCTGGCCGCCCCGCGCGGTGAGCTGGCCGGCCCCGGCGGCGAGGCGCGGATGACCGCCGCGCTCACCGCCGCCGGCCTCGGCCCGCTGCTGGCCGGGCTGCCCGACGGGCTGGACACCCCGGTCGGCGCCGGCGGCACCGCGCTGTCCGGCGGCGAGCGGCGGCGGCTGGCCGCCGCCCGCGCCCTGCTCGCCGACCGCGACGTCGTCCTGCTCGACGAGCCGACCGCGCACCTGGACCCGCCGACGGCGGCCGCCCTGGTGCGGGACCTGCGCGACGCGCTGGCCGGCCGGGTCGTCGTCTGCGTCACCCACGACGACGCCGTGGAGCAGCCCGGGGACACCGTGCTCGACCTGGGCGACCGGCTGGCGCTCACCGGCTGAGGACAGGATCCGACGGCGCACGTCCCGGCGCCGCCGGCCCCGCCCGGGGCCCGCCCCGAGCCTGCGGGGGTCCTTCCTCAGGCGGCAGCGGCGCCGGACCAGTGGCGGACGCCGGGCCGGACCCGGCGCACCTCGAAGCCCGGGCTGGCGGGCAGCCGCGGGTCGACGACGAGCGGCACGCCGGCCGGCTCACCGAGCGAGCGCGGACCGGTGCCGTGCCGGCCGAGCTGCGCGCACAGGCGCTCGTACAGCTCCGGCCGGACGGCGATCTCGCGGGGCGGCGCGGTGCCGGGCGCCCAGGCGACGGCGAGCAGGTCCCCGGCGGCATCGGACGGGCCGGGGTGCGTGCTCGCGGGGAGGGAGACGACGGTGAGGGTCGTGGTGGCCATGACGAGCCTCCAGGGGCGGTTCCCCCGTGCTCCCGTACAACGCCGGGGGGAACGAGGTCATGCCTACCGCCTGGGTCCGACAGTTCCCCGTCAGTACCCAGGAGACGGCCGCGGACACCGCTGACGCAGGACTCCCGCGCGGGGACGGACGGCGACCGCCACACCGGGTCGCGCACCGGCCCTCCTCCGGCACCCCCGGCGGGTCGACACTGGCGGAGCCGTCCACGGGGGACCCGTCCTCGGGAGGGAGAGCACCGTGTCCGAGCACCCCAACCTCGTCCGCAGCCGCGAGGGCTACGAGGCGTTCGCCAAGGGCGACCTGGCTTTCCTGACCGAGCAGTGGCGCGAGGACGTCCGCTGGCACGAGCAGGGCACCACCGAGCTGGCCGGCGACTACGAGGGACCGCAGGCCGTCTTCGGCATGTTCGCCCGGATCATGGAGCTGACCGAGAGCAGCTTCCGCGCCGAACCGCTGCAGATGTGCGCCGACGACGAGTACGGCATCGCCCTGGTCCGGTTCACCGCCCGGCGCGGGACCGCGCACCTGGACACGCTGACCGCCCAGGTGGCCCGCTTCGACGGGAACGGGAAGCTGGCCGAGTTCTGGAACTGCCCCACCGAGCCGGCCGTCCTCGACGCCTTCCTCGGCGAGCAGCGGGCATGACGGATCCGGAGCACCCCAACGTCGTCCGGATCCACGAGGCGTACGCGGCCTTCGGCAAGGGTGACCTCGACCGCCTCCGTGAGCTGTTCGCCGAGGACGTCCGCTGGCACGAGCCCGGGCAGAACCAGCTCAGCGGCGAGTTCACCGGCGCCGACGAGGTCTTCGGGATGTTCGGGCGCCTCGCGGCGATCACCGAGGGGACCTTCCGGGTCGAGGTGCGGGCCGCCTTCGCCGACGACACCGACGGCGTCGGCGTCCTGCGGCTCACGGCCTCCCGCGGTGACCGGGCCCTCGACGTCCTCACGGCCCCCGTCTTCCGCTTCGAGGACGGGCGGATCGCCGAGTTCTGGGAGGCGAACACCGACCAGGCCGCGATGGACGCGTTCTACAGCTGAGCCCGCCGACGACGAGGAGGCGACCGTGGCCGGCTCCCCGCACCCCCACGCCACCGTGCTGCTGGAGGCCTGCGAGGCCTTCGGCAAGGGCGACCTCGACCGCCTGCCCGAGCTCTGGACCGACGACGTCCGGTGGCACGAGCCCGGAGCGCACCCGCTCGCCGGCGACCACACCGGTCCGCAGGAGGTCGTCGGCCTCTTCGGTCTGGCGTTCGAGGTCACCGAGGGCAGCCTGCGGGTCGAGGTGAGATCCGCCTTCGCCGACGACACCGACGGCGTGGCGGTCGTCCGCATGACCGCCTCCCGCGGCGACCGGCACCTCGACGTCCTCGCCGCCCAGGTGCACCGCTTCGAGGACGGGCGGATCGCCGAGGTCTGGGACGCGCACACCGACCAGGCGGCGGTGGACGCGTTCCTCAGCTGACCCCGCCCGCGGGGAGCACCGGCCCCTCGTCCTTGAGCGCGACGCCGGAGGCGCCCAGCTCGCGGGCGGCCGACAGCAGGGCGGCCACGGTGTCGGCGGCCTGCGCGTGGGACAGCCCGTGCGGCGGGCGGACGTTGGAGACGCAGTTGCGCTCGGAGTCCACCCGCCCCGGCCGCGGGTCCCAGGTGAGGTACACGCCGAGGGAGTCCGCCGACGACAGCCCCGGACGCTCGCCGATCAGCACCACGACCGCGCGCACGCCGAGGGCCTCCCCCACCGCGTCGCCCAGCGCCACCCGCGCCTGCGTGGCGACCACCGGCGGCGCGACCGACCAGCCGGGCAGCCGCTCGAGCAGCGCGGCGGCCAGCGCCGGCCCGTGCGCCTGCACCGCCCGCGGGGACAGCCCGTCGGCCAGCACGACCGCGAGGTCGGCGCCGGTCCGCGGCAGCGCCGTCCCCTCCGCGAGCTGCCGGCCGAGGTCGGGGCGCTGCAGGTAGGTGGCGCGGTCGGGCGCGGCCGAGGCGACGGTCAGGACCTCCCCGCCGAGCGCCGCGCGGACCGCGTCGACGTCGAGCGGCGAGTGGACGGCGTCCCGGGCGGCGGCGTGCGCGGCGCGGAACTCCAGCTCGCGGTGCGTGGGCAGCGCGTCCCCGGCCCGCCCGAGCGCCACCCGCGCCCGGGTCGCCGCACGCAGCACCGCCCACGGGTCATCACCGTCCACGCGCGGGAGGCGGTCGCCGGTCACGAGGACGCCGCCGCGAGGAGGGCCCGCGCCGCCGGGGCGTCGGGGGCGAGCTCGCGCACCCGGCCGGCGTCGTCGAGCAGGTCCATCCGGGCCAGCCACGCCTCGAACTCCGGGGCCGGGCGCAGGCCGAGCACCTGCCGGGTGGTGAGGACGTCGGAGAACGACAGCGACTGGTAGTGCAGCATCACGTCGTCCGAGCCCGGGACGGCGATGACGAACGAGCAGCCGGCCGCGCCGAGCAGCAGCACGAGGGAGTCGGTGTCGTCGCCGTCGACCTCGGCGTGGTTCGTGTAGCAGACGTCGACGCCCATCGGCAGGCCGAGCAGCTTGCCGCAGAAGTGGTCCTCCAACCCGGCGCGCAGCACCTGCTTGCCGTCGTAGAGGTACTCCGGGCCGATGAACCCGACGACGGTGTTCACCAGCAGCGGGCGGAAGTGCCGGGCGACGCCGTACGCGCGCGCCTCGAGCGTCTGCTGGTCCACCGGCCGCCCGCCGACGCCGAGGTGCGCGCCGGCCGACAGCGCCGACCCCTGCCCCGTCTCGAAGTAGGTCACGTTCTCCCCGACGGTGCCGCGGCCCAGCGCGAGCGCCCCCGCGCGGGCCTCGGCGAGCAGGTCGAGGGTGACGCCGAAGCCGCGGTTGGCCTCCTGGGTGCCGGCGACCGACTGGAACACCAGGTCCACCGGCGCGCCCTGCTCCAGCGCCCGCAGCGTCGTCGTCACGTGGGCGAGCACGCACGACTGCGTCGGGATGCCGTAGCGGCCGATCACCGCGTCGACCAGCTCCAGCAGCGCCACCGTGCGGGCCGGGGAGTCGGTGGCCGGGTTGATGCCGATGACCGCGTCGCCGGAGCCGTGCAGGAGCCCGTCGACGATCGAGGCGGTGACGCCGACCGGGTCGTCGGTGGGGTGGTTGGGCTGCAGCCGGGAGGCGAGCGTGCCGGGCAGCCCGACGGTGCTGCGCAGCCCGGTCACCACCCGCGTCCGCCGGCCGACGGCGACCAGGTCGGCGTTGCGCATGAGCTTCGACGTCGCCGCCACCATCTCCGGGGTGAGGCCCGGCGCGAGCGCGCTGATCGACGCCTCGTCGCCGGCCGCCGCCCAGGCCAGCAGGCGGTCGCGGAACTCGCCCACCGTCAGCGAGGCGACCGGCGCGAACGCCGCGGCGTCGTGGGTGTCGAGCACCAGCCGGGTGACGTCGTCCTCGTCGTAGCCGACCACCTGCTCGTCGAGGAAGGTGGCCAGCGGCAGGTCGGCGAGCACGGTCTGGGCGGCCACCCGCTCGGCGGCCGACCCGGCCGCGCACCCGGCGAGCACGTCCCCGGAGCGCAGCGGGGTGGCCTTCGCCAGCAGCTCGACGAGGGTGGGGAACTCGTAGGTGGAGCCGCCGAGGGTCGTGCGGCGGACGGTCACGGCGGCTCCCCGGGTCGGCGGCCCGGTCAGCGTGGCCCGGCGCCGCCCGGCGGGTCAACGGGGCGGGACGGAACCGGACGCGCCGCTCACGGGATGCCGTGCCAGCGCCCCTTCTCGGCGTTGCCGGCCGGCCGGGACCGGAAGACGTTGCCCTCCGTCGGCTCCGTCCGGTGGTCGTCGGCGAGGGCGAACACGCGCAGCAGCGGCCCGACGAGGGCGTCGTAGACCGCCGGGAGCAGCCGGAAGCCGAGGATCACGGCGGGGTTGGCGAAGCCGGACTGGATCAGCCGGCGCGGCCGGTCCAGCCGGGCGACGACCGAGCGGGCGACCCGCTCCGGCGAGTAGACCGGGATCGGCGGGCGGCCCTTGAGGCCGATGTAGCTGCCGGCCTGCGAGTAGATCGGGGTGTTCACCCCGCCCGGCGCCACCGCCGACACGTGGATGCCCGCGACGTCGCGCGTCTCCTGCTGCAGGACGCGGATCAGCCCGAGCTGGCCCCACTTGGCGGTGATGTAGCTGCCCATGAGCGGCGTGGTCACCGAGGCGAGCAGCGAGCTCACCACCACCAGGTGCCCGGTGCCCTGGCGGCGGAACTGCGGGAGGACGACGCGGGCCAGGTTGGCCGTGCCGTGCAGGGCGGTGTCGACCACCCGCTCGTACACCGCCTTCGGCACGTCCTCGATCCGCCCGTAGGCGACCACCTGCGCGGCGTGGACGACGACGTCGAGGCGGCCGGAGCGGACCACGGTGCCCTCGACGACGTCGCGCAGCGCGTCCTCGTCGAGCACGTCGGCCGGGCAGACGACGACGTCGGCCGCGCCCTCGGCGCGGACCTCGGCCGCGGTCTCCTCCAGCGCCTCGCGGCCGCGTGCCAGCAGGACCAGCGACGCGCCCCGCCGGGCGAACAGGCGGGCGGTGGCGCGGCCGATGCCGCTCGAGGCACCGGTGATGAGCACGGTCTGGGGCATGCGGGGACGACTCCTCGGCTCGGCGGTCCTCCCCCGCTACCCCGGTCGGTTGCCCGCCATGCGATCGAGCACGCCCAGCAGCCAGCCCGGCCCGCGGACGTCGGTGCCGGCGGGCAGCCGGGCGCCCAGGCCGCGGTCGGCGGTCACCGCGAGCACCGTCCGGCCGGTGCCGGCCAGCGCGGCGGCCTCCGCGGCCAGGGCGTCGTCCCCGCTGCCGGCCGCGCGCACCAGGCGGACGCCCTCGGGGGCCGGGACCTCCCGCGCGGCGCCCTCGACGACGACCACCACCTCGTCGACCACCACCTCGTCGACGTCCACCCCGCCGACGTCCACCCCGCCGTCCCGGAGCGCCGCGTCGGCCAGCCGCCGCAGCAGCCGGGTGGTCGCGCCGGCGCGGTCGCGCCACCAGCCGTCGGGGCGGGCGCCGACGACGTTGGCGGCGTCGACGAGCAGGACGGCCACGTGTCCTCCCTGCGGGTGACCTCGTTCGCGCAGGTCCGGAGGCGGGTACCGGGGCGCCAGTTCCCCCAGACGAGGAGGTCCGATGGCGAGCACCGACCGTACCCACCACGACCACGACGCGACGGCGACCACCGAGGGCGCGCACGCCACCCGCGGCGCCGCCCGCGACGCGATCGACGCGCAGCGCCACCGCTTCGGCGGGATCAAGTGGGGCGCGGCCTTCTTCGGCTGGCTCTCGGCGAACGGGCTGGCGGTCGTCCTCGTCGCGCTGCTGGCCGCCGCCGGTGTGGGGCTCAGCCTCGCCGAGGTCGACGGCGTCGAGGACGTCCCGGCCGACCCGACCACCGCCCTCGGCGTCGCCGGCGGGATCGCGCTGCTGGTCGTCCTGTTCCTGGCCTACCTCGCCGGTGGGTACGTGGCCGGGCGGATGGCCCGCTTCGACGGCGCCCGGCAGGGGCTGGCGGTGTGGCTGATCGGGCTGCTCGTCGTCGTGCTGCTGGCCGCGGCCGGGACGGTGCTGGGGGCGCAGTACAACGTGCTCGAGCAGCTGAACCTGCCGCGCATCCCGATCGACGAGGGCACCGCGACCACCGCCGGGATCGTCACGCTGGCGGCGGTCCTGGTCGTCACGCTGGCCGGCGCCCTGCTCGGCGGCAAGCTCGGCACCCGCTACCACCGCAGGGTCGACCGCGCCGGCTTCGGTGTCTGACCGACCGCGGGGCCCCCGTCGACGACCGGGGCCCCGCGGTCGTACCCCGGCCATACGCTGCGCCGCATGTGCCGCAACATCCGCCCCCTGTCGAACTTCGAGCCGCCGGCCACCGAGGACGAGGTCCGGGCCGCGGCGCTGCAGTACGTCCGCAAGATCAGCGGGTCCACGCACCCGTCCCGGGCCAACGCGGAGGCCTTCGAGCGCGCCGTCGAGGAGGTGGCCGCCGCGTCCGCCCGGCTGCTGGAGTCCCTGGTGACGACGGCCCCGCCGAAGGACCGCGAGGTCGAGGCGGCCAGGGCGCGCGCCCGCGCCGCCGTCCGCTACGGGACCTGAGACGCCAGCGGGTCGTGCACGACCCACTTGCTCCCCCGGGCATGGCCTCCGGCGGAGCGGGTAGGGGGCGGTCTCCCGACCCCTTCCCCTCCAGGAGAGTCCCGATGGCCCGCAACACCCTGTCCCGCGCCCTGCACGACCTCGGTCTGTCCGCCTGGTTCGGCGGCACGCTGGCCAACGCCGTGGCCCTCAACGCCGCCGCAGCGGACGCCGGCGGGGACGCCGGCCGGGTCGCCAACACCGGCTGGAACCGGTGGACGCCGGTGAACGCGCTGGCCATCGGCGCGCACCTGGTCGGCAGCGTCGGCCAGCTCATCGGCAACCGCGGCCGGGTGGCCCAGCAGGAGGGCGTGGCCGGCATGTCCGCCGTCAAGACCCTGCTCACCGCCGCCGCGCTGGGCGTCACCGCCTACAGCCGCTCGCTGGGCCAGATCGTCAACAGCCAGGACAACCCGTCGGCGAAGTCCGGCACCAAGCCCACCAAGCGCACCAAGGCCGAGATCGCCCACGCGCAGCAGCAGCTGGACTCGCTGCAGTGGGTCATCCCGGCCCTGACCGGCGCGCTCGTCGCCGTCAGCTCCTACGCGGGTGAGCAGCAGCGGCCCGGCGAGGTCGCGAAGGGCGTCGCCCGCCGCTGACTGCGGCACCGCCCCGCCCGCACCGACCCGGAAGGGGACCCGTGTCCCGGACCGATGCCCGCACGACCACGTTCTCCGGCAACACCGTGGCGGGTCCGGGCCCGGGTGGCCGCGGCGCCACCGTCTGCGCGCACTGCAGCGACGGCCTCGGCCGGCCGCGGCCGGTGCCGCAAGGCTCGTGGCGCGACCGCGTCCGGCAGAACCCGCCGCTGCACCTGGCGTACCGGATCGCGGTGTTCGTGGCCGGGCTGCTGTTCGTGCTGCTCGGCGTCGCGCTCACCGTGCTGCCCGGGCCGCTCACGATCCCGCCGGTCCTGGCCGGGCTGTGGGTGTGGTCGACGGAGTTCGACTGGGCGCGGCGCTTCTTCGCCGCGTTCCGCCGCAAGGCGGTCGCGGCGTGGCAGCACGCGAGGCAGCACCCGGCCGGCTCGGCGGCGGCGACCGTCGGCGGGCTCGCGGCGGCGGCGCTGGCGTTCTGGGCGGTCGGGCACTTCTCCCTGGTCGACCGGGCCACCACCGCGCTCGGCCTCGGCTGACCGCACGTCCCCGGCCGCCGTCCGCACCCGCGGACGGCGGCCGGCGCGTGTCCGGGCCCGCTCCGCGGGCACACCGGAGACCGTGGCCGGACCGCACGCCCTGCCCCGCCGGCTGCCCCGGCTGGTCCGGCGCGGGCGCACCCCCGGGCTGCGCACCGGGAAGACCGTGCTCGCCGCGGTGCTGGCGTTCCAGGTCGCGACCTGGCTGGACACCAGCAGCTCGCCGGTCCTCGCGCCGCTGACCGCGCTGCTGGTCGTGCAGCTGACGATGTACGAGACGGTGGCGACCGGCTGGGAGCGGATCGCCAGCGTCACCGCCGGCGTCCTGATCGCGGCGCTGTTCGCCTCCGTCGTCGGCCTGTCCTGGTGGAGCCTCGGGCTCGTCGTCGGGCTGTCGCTCGTCGTCGGCCGGCTGCTGCGGCTGGGGCCGCACCTGGCCGAGGTGCCCATCAGCGCGATGCTCGTGCTGGCCGTCGGCGGGGCGGAGAGCGCGGCGCTGGCCCGCGTCACCGAGACGCTGGTCGGCGCGGCGGTCGGGGTGCTGGTCAACCTGGTGGTCGCGCCACCGCTCTACGTCCAGCCGGCCGGCGAGGCGATCGCGGAGCTCGCCGAGCGCATGGCCGGGCTCTGCGAGGACCTCGCCGCGGCGCTGCGCGGCCCGTGGTCGCGCCGCCTCACCGACGAGCTGCTGGCCCGCGCCCGTGCGGTGAGCACGGAGGTGGCCCGCGCCGACCGCCGGCTCGCCCGCACCGAGGAGAGCGCCCGCCTCAACCCGCGTGGGCGGGCGGCGCGGGAGGCCCAGCCGCGGCTGCGGAACACGCTGACCGCCCTCGAGCGGGTGCACGTCACCCTGCGCAACATCGCCCGCGTGCTGCTGGACCGCACCTACTTCCTGCCCGAGGAGGACGCCGACCGGGCGTGGTCGCGGCCGGCGCGGGAGGCGCTGGCCGACCTGCTGGTCGCCGTCGCGGCCACCCTCCGCGACGCCGCGGCCGTGGCGGCCGGCACCGGGCCGGCCGCCGGCATCGACCCCGCCTGCCTGGAGACGCTGCTCGCGCTGCGCGGGCGGCTGGCCGAGGCGCTGCTCGTCGACCCCCGGGCCGATCCCGCCGCCTGGTCCCAGCACGGCGCCCTGCTCGACGCCCTGGACCTGCTGCGCGTGGAGCTGGGCACCGCGCTGCAGCCGCCTGCGGCGTCGTGGGCGCCGCCCCCGCTGGCCGCGGCGCAGCGGCGCGCGGTCCGCCGGGCGATGACCTGGCGCCGGCGCCGCTGACCTCAGGGAGCGGTGAGCACCACGGGGCCGTCGTCGGTGACCGCGACGGTGTGCTCGACGTGTGCCGCGCGCCGGCCGTCGGCGGTGACCACCGCCCAGCCGTCCTTCTTGTGCCTGTACCGGTCGCCGCCGGCCAGGAGCATCGGCTCGATGGCCAGGGTGCTGCCGGCGTGCAGGCGCACCCGGTCCAGGCCGGCCGACGGCCGGTTGGGCACGAACGGCGGCTCGTGCATCGAGCGGCCGATGCCGTGCCCACCGTGGTCGGGCAGGTGCGCGTAGCCGTACCGCCGGGCGACGTCGTCGACGGCGCGGGCGACGTCCTGCAGCGTCGCGCCGGGCACCGCGGCGGCGATGCCGGCGGCGAGCGCCTCCTCGGTCGCGGTGACCAGCCGCGCGTCGTCGTCGGAGGCCTGCTCCCCCACCAGCAGCGAGATCGCGGCGTCGCCGTTCCAGCCGTCGACGACGGTGCCGCAGTCGACGCTGAGCAGGTCGCCGTCCTTCAGCCGCTGGCCGCTGGGGCGGCCGTGCACGACGACCTCGTTGGGCGACAGGCACAGCACGCCGTTGTAGGCCGTCGGCGCCCACGCCGGCTTGTAGCCGAGGAACGACGACGTCGCGCCCGCCTCGTACATCGTGGTCTTGGCGAGGTCGTCGAGCTCGCGCAGCCGCACGCCGGGGACCGCCGCCGCCCGCACCGCGGCCAGCGTCCGCGCCACCACGCGCCCGGCCTCGCGCATGGTGTCGAGCTCGTCGGCGGTCCGCGGGGGCAGCACGGTCAGGTCCACGCCCCCGACGGTACGAGACGCCCGGCGCACGGCTGGCCGCGCCGCCCGGCCGGTGCCACGGTGACCGCCATGGACTTCCGCAGGGTCAGGCCCGGGCAGTGGCACAGAGCCGCCCGCATCGAGATCACCGAGCCCGGCGGGCTCCCGACGGCGCGCGAGGTGCACGAGCGCTGCCACGTCCTGTTCACCGAGGGCTGGTGCTGGGTGGAGACCTCCGACGGCAGCATCGACGTCTACCCCGCCTACCGGGTGCGCGCCGCGCACGACCTGCGCGAGGCCGACCAGGCCGACGAGGTCCCCGGGACGGCGCCCAGCCCGCTGCTCTAGCCGGCGTCCGTCCCCCGCCGGACGTCGCCGGGGTCGGGCGTGCGGAAGACCGTGTCCTGGCCCTCGGCGCCCGGGGGCGACCCGCCGCCCTCCTCGGGACGGTCGGGCTCCTCGCCGCCCACGCCGAACCCCTCGGCGGGCGGCGGTGCGCCGGCGCCCGGGTCGGCGGCGGCGACCTCGTCGTCCGGGCGGTACCGGTTCGGCGTCATCGGCTCCCACATCGACATGGCCCTCCCCTACCCCGCGCGGGCTCCTCCGGTCGACGCCCGGGTGACCAGCGGGTGACCAGCAGGTGATCACCGGGCGTACGGCGGGTACACGGCCCTCCGAACGGCCGGGATCACGGGGATCCGCGGGGCGGCCGGTCACGGAGGGAGCGCGCGACGATGGCGACGACGGGCTCTGGTCAGCGGGCACGACGGGACGCCCGGCCGGTCCCCGCCCAGCACGGGATGGACGGCGCGGACGACGGGCGGCGGGAGAGCCGCGCCGAGCGGATCGACCGCGAGCTGATGGAGCTGCTCAACGAGCTGCGCGTGGCGCTGCCCGGGGTCCAGTTCCTCTTCGCCTTCCTGCTCATCGTGCCGTTCCAGCAGGCGACGTCCCGCGCGACCGACTTCCAGCGCGACGTCTACTTCGTGACCCTGGTCGCCGCCGTGGCGGCCACCGCGCTCCTCATCGCCCCCGCCGCGCAGCACCGCGCGCTGTTCCGCCAGCACGACAAGGAGGACCTGCTGCGGCGCAGCAACCGCAACGCCTTCCTCGGCCTGTGCGTGCTCGCCGTCGCGATCGTCTCGGCGGTGGTGCTGGTGGTCGACTTCCTCTTCGCCCTCCCGCAGGCGCTGGTCACCGGCGGCGTCGTGGCGCTGCTGCTGGGCTGGCTGTGGATCGGCAGCCCGGTCGTGCAGCGCGCCCGCGGCGGCACCGGCCGCCACTGACACCGGGGCACGTGTCCGCCCCAGCCGACCGTCGGACCCGGATGGCCCACTCCCCGGCCCCGAGCGGGCCACCGGGGTTCACCCCTCCGACGGGGTGGGCCGGCCGAGGGCGGCGCAGACGGCGTCGGCGACGGTGTCCGGGTCCTCGTGCTCCCAGAACCGCAGCACCCGCCAGCCGAGCCCGGTGAGGACGGCGTCGGCGCGACGGTCGCGCGCGACGTTGCCCGCGAGCTTCGCCGCCCACCAGTCGCGGTTGGCCCTCGGCAGGTGCCCGCACTCCGGGCAGCCGTGCCAGAAGCACCCGGTAAGGACCCCGTCCCCTCACCCCTCGCAGGCTCGGGGCGAGCCTCTGGACGGGGCCGGGGCCGGACGTCGACGCGGTAGCGGACGCCGCGGGCGTGCAGCCGCCGCCGCACCGCCAGCTCGGGAGCGGTGTCGCGCCGGCCCTGCCGCCGGAAGCGGGCCGCCACCGCCTCGGACGACGGCGCGGGCGCGGGCCCGGGACCGGGCGTCGGGTCGGAGCCGGCCGGGGACACCCCCGCATCCTGCTCCGCGGCACCGACGGTCCGGCGGCGCCGCTCCCCTAGGCTGGCGTCCCGTGCAGACGGCGGTGACGACGGGTGCCCCGCCGCGACCGGACGGCGGCCCCCTCCGCTGGTCCCCCGTCGAGCTGCTCCCACCGGCGGTCCTCGCGCTGCTGTGCGCCGTGCTGCTGGCCCCCGGGCACGGGCTCTGGTTCGACGAGGCGTTCACCGCCGAGGTCGCCCGCCGCCCGCTGGCCGACATCCTGCGCGCGATCGTCACCGGCGAGGGCGTGACCAGCTACCTCGCCGACGTCCCGCCCTCCTACAACGCGCCCTACTACCTCGTCGTGCACGCCTGGGTGTCGCTGCCCGGGGCGGGCGGCGACACGTCGCTGCGGGTGCTCTCCGTGCTGGCCACCGCCGGCGGGCTGGCGCTGGTGACCCGGGCGGTCACCCGGCTGGCCGGGCGGGCGGCCGGCGTGCTGGCCGGCGTGGTGCCCGCCACCGCGCCGCTGCTGCTCGAGCAGGCCGTGGAGGCGCGCAGCTACGGGCTGGCCGTCCTCGCCACCGGCGGGGCGCTGCTGGGCCTGACCCGCTGGCTGCAGACCGGGCGCGGGCTGCTGCTGTTCGGCCTCGCCGGCGCCGGCATGGGCCTCGCGCACTGGTACGCGGTCACGGTGCTGGCGGCGTTCGTCGTCGCGGCGCTGCTGCTCCGCGGGCGGGCGACCGTCCGGGTCGCCGTCGTCGGGACCCTCGCCGCCCTGCCGGTCGCCGGCCTGGTCGGCGTCAACCTGCTCAACGGCACCGGCGCGCGCAACGCCGAGCACCTGCGCGACACCGGCGGCACCCTGGCGGACCTGGCCGTCGAGGCGTGGGCCGGCGGGCGCACGCCGCTTCTCCACCTCACCGTCGGGCTGGCCGTGGTCGGCGCGCTGCGCGGCGCGGGGCTGCGGGTGGTCGGCGTCTGCTGGGTGCTGGTGCCGCTGCTGCTCCTGCTGGCCGCCGAGACGGTCCGGCCGGTCTACCTGCCCCGCTACCTGCTGGCCGGGCTGGTCGGGCTCGGCGTGCTCGCCGCCGCCGGGGTCACCGCCCTCCCCCGGGGCGCGCGGACGCCGGTGGCCGCGGTCCTGGTCGGCCTGTCGCTGGTGGCGAGCGCGCCCCTCGCCACGCGGGAGCCGCGGGAGCGGTCGGACGACGTCGTCGCGCTCCTGCTGCGCGAGCAGCGGGCCGGTGAGCCGGTGGTGGCCGCCGACCAGCGCGCGGCGCTCGGGCTCGACCACTTCGTGCGCACGACGGGCCCGCGGCTGCGCCCCGACGTCGTCCTGCCGCCCGACGACGCCCCCGCCGGCGCCGACCGCGTCTGGCTGGTCCGGCGGCTGATCGACGGCGAACCGGTGCCCACCGACGACGACGCGGTCCTCAGCGACGCCGGGCTGTCGCTGACCCGGACCGAGGACTTCCCGGCGGCGAAGACCGACCTCGTCGTCCAGCTCTGGGAGCGCTGACCCCGCGCGAGGCGGCCCAGGCCAGCGACCGCAGCGACTGCCGCAGCCGCGCGCGGGCGGTCCACGCCGAGGTCCCCACCGGCCGGCGGTCCCGGGCGACCGGCACGCTGGTCAGCGGGGCGCCGGCCAGGCCGGCGGCGAGCACGACGCTGGGCGCGTCCCCGGCCGGCACGGTCGCGACGACGGCGTCGCGCACCGCCGGTCCGAGCGCGAGGAACGCGCCGGCGTCGGGCGGCAGGCCGGTGAGCCGGGCGGCGACCCGCCGGTGCAGCTCGCCGGTCACCCGGCGCACCGGGGACTCGTACCGCCCGCGGCGGCCGGCGAACACCGCGCCGACGTCACCCCGGGCCAGCCGGTCGAGCAGGACCGGCACCGCCTCCGGCGGGTCCTGCAGGTCGGCGTCGAGGCACACCCACACGTCGGCCTCCTCGTCGGCCAGCCCCGCGGCCAGCGCCCGGTGCTGCCCGACGTTGACCTCGAGCGCGGTGACCGCCACCCGCGGGTCGGCCGCCAGCTCGCGCGCGACCGCCAGGCTGCCGTCGGGCGAGGCGTCGACCACCAGGCGCAGCCGCCAGTCCCGCCCGGCCAGCGCCGCGGCCAGCCGCTCCGCCAGCGGCCGCAGCGTCGCCTCGTTGCCGTACACCGGGACGACGACGGCGACGCGGGGACCGCTCACGGCGCCGCCCACGTGCGCGCCAGCCCGTCGGCGAGGTCGACCGTCGGGGTCCAGCCGAGGAGCGTGCGGGCGGCGCGCGGGTCGCACACCCAGTCGGCGGCGTCCCAGTGCCGGCCGGGGTGGGCGCCCGGGGCGGTGGCGATCTGCCGGCCGGTGACCCGCTCGGCGGTCGCGACCAGCTCCGCGACGTCGGTCTGCACGCCGGTGCCGACGTTGACCACGGTGCCCGGAGGGAGGTCGTCGGCCAGCGCGGCCCGCAGGCAGGCGTCGACGACGTCGCCCACCCACACCCAGTCGCGGCGGCTGACCCCGGCCGGCAGCGGCACGGTCGCGCCGGTGCGCGCGGCGGCGAGCACCACCGGCACCAGCCGGGTCGGGTGGTCGCCGGGCCCGTAGACCTGGAAGGCGCGCAGCACCGCCGCCCGCACGCCGCGCTCGGCGGCGGCCGCCTGCAGCAGCAGCGACCCGGCCGCCTTGGTGGCGCCGAAGAAGCCGCGCGGCCGCAGCGGGGCGTCCTCGGCCAGCGGCACCGGTGCGGCCGCGTACTCGGTCGACGAGCCGAGCCGCACGACGGCGCGGCAGTGGTCGGGCAGGGCGTCGACCAGCCACGGGCTCGTGTTCACCGCGACCGTGGCGGCGCGCTCGGCCGGGGTCGCCTTCGCCCGCCCGGCGGCCAGGGAGAAGACGACGTCGGGGGCGGCGGCGCGGACCGCGGCAGCGGCGGCGGCGGGGTCGGCGAGGTCGACGTGGGCGCGGGTCAGCCCGGTGACGTCCCAGCCGTCGGCGCGCAGCCGCGCCACCAGGTGCCGGCCGACGAAGCCGCCGGCGCCGGTGACCAGCGCCCGGCCGTTCACGCGGGGACGGGCACGGGCGCGGCGGCAGCCTCCACGGCGGCCACGAAGGCGTTCCGCCGGTCGGCTGCGGTCGGCGCGTCGGCACGGGTGAGGTCGGCCAGGGAGGCGAGCAGGCGCGGCACCTCCACGAACGGGTCGCGCCCGGCCATGTCCGCGGTGAACGAGCGGCGCAGGAAGGTGAAGCCGGTGCCCAGCCGCACGAGTTCGGCGGCCAGCAGGTCCCCGGGGACCGGGGACCCCCTGCCGGGCAGGGTCAGCCCGCCGACGCCGAAGGGCACCGGGACGGCGGCGCGCACGGCCTCGACGGTGCCGTCGACCAGCGGCCGGAACAGCTCCCGCGACCGCCGGTCGATGCGCAGGTCGTTCAGTCCGACGTAGACCCGCGACAGGGGCCGCCGGGCCAGCTCGGCGACCCGGTCGACGGCGTCCTGCGTCTCGACCAGGATGCCCAGCCCGCAGCGGCCGGCTACCACGTCCAGCGTGCGGTCGACCTCCTCGGGCGTGCGGACCATGGGCAGCAGGACCTCGTCGGCGCCTGCCGCCACCGCGTCGGCCACCTCGCGCGCCGTCCACGGACCCGCGGCGTTGATCCGGCACAGCACCCGCCCGTCGGTCGCCGCGCGCACGCGCTCGAGGTCCGCGAGGGTGTCGGCGTTGATCTGGGTGCCCTCGCCGGCCTGCCGGCGGTGCTTCCCGCGGCGCTCCCAGTCGACGACGAGCCCGGCCGCACCGGCCGCGACGACGTCGCGTCCCCAGGCGGCGTCCACGGTGAAGAGGAACAGGTCCACGCAGTGAGCTTAGGCACACCTAACCCACAGCCGGCGCCCAGGGTCAGGCAGCGGCCGGGGCCCGCGGGACCGGCGGTGGCGCGACCGGAGGCACCGGGAACGGCACCGCCGTCCCCTGCACGGTGACGGTGACCTCCGCGCCGCGCAGCGGCAGGTCCGCGCCCTCGGTGCGCGCGCTCACCCGCCGGCCCGACGGCAGCTCCAGCTCGACGCGCGCGTCGTGCCCGTAGAAGTCGACGTCGCGCACCCGGGCGCCGGGACCGGTCGTCAGCCGCAGCTGCTCGGGACGGAGCAGCACCCGGACCGGGCCGTCCGGGCAGGGCCGGGCCAGCACCAGCTCGCCCAGCTCCGAGGCCACCCGACCCCCCGCGGCGACGCCGTCGAGCACCACGGCCTCGCCGACGAAGGCGGCCACGTCCAGGTCGCGCGGGTCGCGGTAGAGCGTGCGCGGATCGGCCAGCTGGGCGAGCGTCCCGCCGCGCAGGACCGCCACCTGGTCGGCGGTCGACAGCGCCTCCGCCTGGTCGTGCGTGACCAGCACGGCGGTCGCGCCGGTGGCCCGCAGCGCCTCGACGACGGCCCGCCGGGTGTCCTCCCGCAGCGCGGCGTCGAGGGACGAGAACGGCTCGTCGAGCAGGACCAGCGACGGCTCGGGCGCCAGGGCCCGGGCCAGCGCCACCCGCTGCTGCTGGCCGCCGGAGAGCTGGTGCGGCGCGCGGCCGGCGAGCGCGGCGTCGAGGCCGACGAGGGCGAGCAGCCCGGCGATCCGCACCCGGTCGCGGCGCAGCCGGCGGGGCAGGCCGAAGGCGACGTTGCCCGCCACGCTCAGGTGCGGGAACAGCCCGCCCTCCTGGGGCACGAACCCGATGCCGCGCCGGCGGGCGGGCACCGTGCGGCCCGCCCCGGACACCACCCGGCCGCCCAGCTCGACGGTCCCGGCGTCGGGGTCGTCGAAGCCGGCGACGATGCGCAGCAGCGTCGTCTTCCCGCAGCCGGAGGGGCCCAGCAGCGCGGTCGTCGTCCCGGTGGGGACGTGCAGGTCCACCCCGGTGAGCACGGGGGTGCGGCCGTAGGACTTCGCCAGGCCGGTGACGGTCAGCGCGCTCATGTGGTCAGACCTCGTCGGACGTCTCGGGAGAGCAGCACCGTGGCCGGTGCCGAGAGCAGGACCATGACGACGGCGTAGGGAGCGGCGGCGCCGTACTCCAGGGCGCTGCTGGCCGACCAGAACGCCGTCGCGAGGGTCCGGGTGCCGGTGGGGGCGAGCAGCAGGGTGGCGGTGAGCTCGGTGACCACCGCGAGGAACACCAGCGCCGCACCCGCGCCGATCCCCGGGGCCAGCAGCGGGAGGGTCACGCGCCAGAGCCGGGCCGGTGCGGAGGCGCCGAGGGAGGCCGCGACGTCGTCGTGCACCGGCGGCGACTGCTCCACCGCCGCGCGCACCGTGACGATCGCCCGGGGCAGGAAGAGGATCGCGTAGGCGGCCAGCAGCACCGGGACGGTCTGGTAGAGCGCCGGCACCACCCGGATGCTCACCGTGACCAGCGCCAGCGCGACGACGATCGCCGGCACGGCGCTGCCCAGGTAGGTGGTGCGCTCGAGCACGGTGGCGAGCGGCCCGCGGCGGCGCACGGCGAGCCAGCCGGTCGACAGGGCCAGTGCGGTGGTGACGGCCGCGGCCGCGGCGGCCAGCGCGAGCGTCGTCCCGGTGGTGGTGGCCAGGGCCGCCCAGTCGATCCGCGCCGAGGCGCCGGTGAGGAACCAGGACGCGAGCGCGGCGACCGGGACGACCAGCGAGAGGCCCACCAGCGCTGCGAGGGCCAGCAGCACCGGCCCGGTGAGCAGCCCGAGCCGGACCGGGCGCGGCCGGCGGGCGGCGCCGGCCCCGGTGCGGGCGTAGCCGCGGGCGCCGCGCAGCCGGATCTCGGCCACCAGCAGCACCAGGCACAGCAGCACGAGGACGCCCGCGAGCATGGTGGCGGCCGGCCCGTTGAAGGTGGCGCGGTACTGGTCGTAGACCGCCGTCGTGAAGGTCGGGTAGCGCAGCATCGCCAGGGCGCCGAACTCGGCCAGCACGTGCAGGGCGACCAGCAGCGCCCCGCCGAGCACCGCCACCCGCAGCTGGGGCAGCTGCACCCGCCGGAACACCGCCCAGCCCGACAGGCCCAGGCCCCGCGCGGTCTCCTCGAGCGCCGGATCGGTGCCGCGGAGGGCGGCGACCGCGGGCAGGTACACGAACGGGAAGTAGGCCAGTGAGACGACCAGCAGCGCGCCGCCGTACGTGTCCAGCCCGGGCAGCAGGGAGATCCACGCCGAGCCGGTGACGAACGCGGGCAGGGCCAGCGGCGCGACCATCAGCACGTGCCACACCCGGCGGCCGGGCAGCGCGGTGCGCTCGACCAGCCAGGCCGCGCCCACGCCGAGCACGACGCACACCGCGACCGAGCCGGCGACCAGCCGGACGGTGTTGCCCAGCAGCTCGGCGACCCGCGGCCGGAGGACCAGCTCCGCCACGCCGCCCCACCCGACCTCGGCGACGGCGACCGCGATGTGCACGAGGGGCAGCAGCGCGAGCGCCGCCACGGCCACGGCCAGCGCCACCGTCACCGGCGCGCGCCGGGCCCGGGACGCGCGCCGGCCCCGCGACGCCGGCGGGGCGGGCGCAGCGGGGCGCGGACGGGCGGGGACCGGGGAGGCGCTCAGAGCAGGCCCACCTCCTGCATGAGCTCGGTGACCCGCTCCTGGTCCAGCGAGCCGGGGTCGACCGCCGGCGCGCCGAGGGTGTCCAGGGGCGGCAGCGCCTCGGCGGAGGCGACCCCGGTGCCGACCGCGTACTCCAGGGCGGTGCTCTCGGCCAGCCGCTCCTGCGCCTCCCGGCCGGTCAGCCAGGCGACCAGCCGCTGGGCGTCGTCGGGCTGGTCCGACGAGGCGAGGACGCCGGCCCCGGAGACGCTGAGGAAGGCGCCCGGGTCCTGGTTCCCGAAGAGGTGCAGCCGGGCGTCGTCACCCTTCAGACCGCCCTCGGCCTGGTCGCGGTACCAGTAGTAGTGGTACATGACGCCGGCGTCGATCTCGCCCTCGTCGGCGGCCACCATCACGGCGGTGTTGCTCTGGTAGACGCCGGCGTTGCGCTCGAGCCCCTCCAGCCACGCCCGGGTGGCGTCCTCGCCGCGCAGCGCCAGCACCGCGGCGACGATCGCCTGGAAGTCCGCACCCCCGGCCGCGATGCCGATGCGGCCCTCCCACGCCGGGTCGGCCAGGTCCAGGATCGACGCCGGCAGCTGATCCTCCGGCAGCGCGGTGGGGTCGTACACCAGCACCGTCGAGCGGGCGGCGAAGCCGGTCCAGGTCCCCGACGACGGGCGGAACTGCGCACCGACCTGGTCCAGGGTCCCCTGCTCGAGCGGCGCGAGCAGGCCCTCGCGGTCGAGGACGGCGATCGACGGGCTGTTCTCGGTGAGGAAGACGTCGGCGGGCGAGGCGTCGCCCTCCTGCACGATCTGGTTGGCCAGCTCCGCGTCGTTGCCGTCGCGGAACTCCACCTCGATGCCCGTCTCCTCGGTGAAGCCCTCGAGCATCGTGCGCACCAGGCTCTCGTGCTGGGCGCTGTACACCGTGAGGGTCTCCGCGTCCGACGCCTCGGCGCTCCCGCAGGCGGCCAGCGCGCCGGACAGGCAGACGGCGGTCAGGACGGCGGCGGTCGCCCGCCCGGGCGTGGTCACGGGTCCTCCAGGAAGACGTGCACGGCTGGGATCGACAGCCAGGGTAGGCACACCTAACCAGATGCGCTGACGGGCAGGGGGACCGATGAGTCCCTCCTCCCTCCCCGGTCGGAAGCGTCAGACCCGCGCGGGACCGTGCGGGCACCCGACTCGGGAGCAGGGGGTGGGGCACGTGACCGCGTACGTCGGTGATGCGGCGCCGGTCGGTGGGCGGGCGCCCGGGAGCGACGGGGTCCCGGCGATCGAGGCCGTGGGCCTGGTCAAGCGCTTCGGCACCACGACGGCGGTCGCCGGGGTCGACCTGCTGATCCCGCGGGGCGGCGTGCACGGCTTCCTCGGCCCCAACGGGGCCGGCAAGACGACGACGATCCGCATGCTGGCCACCCTGCTCCCGCCCGACGGCGGCACCGCCCGGGTGTTCGGCCACGACGTCGTCACCGACGCCGACGCCGTCCGCGGGCGGGTGAGCCTGACCGGCCAGTTCGCCTCCCTGGACGAGGTGCTCAGCGGCGCGGAGAACCTGCTGCTGCTCGCCCGGCTGCTCGGCTACTCGCGGGCCGCCGCCCGCCAGCGCACCGACCAGCTGCTGTCGGCGTTCGGCCTCACCGAGGCCGCGGGCAAGCAGGTGAAGAACTACTCCGGCGGCATGCGGCGGCGGATCGACATCGCCGCGAGCATCGTCGTCCGGCCGGACCTGATCTTCCTCGACGAGCCGACCACCGGCCTGGACCCGCGCAGCCGCAACCAGGTGTGGGACGTCGTGCGGGCACTGGTCCGCGGCGGGACGACGGTGCTGCTGACCACCCAGTACCTCGACGAGGCCGACCAGCTCGCCGACCGCATCTCCGTCATCGACGCCGGCCGCGTCATCGCCGAGGGCACGCCGGGTGAGCTGAAAGCGTCGGTGGGGTCGGGCACGCTGCACGTGCGGGTCGGCGACCCGGCCCGCCGGGGCGCGGCCCGCGAGCTGCTCGAGCGGGTGCTGGCCGTGCCGGTGACCGAGGACGGCGACCCGGCGGCCCTCACCGCCGCCGTGCCCGACGCCGGGCCGGCCGCCCGGGCGCTCACCGAGCTGGAGGCCGCCGGCATCCCGCTGGCCCAGTTCGCCCTCGGGCAGCCGAGCCTCGACGAGGTCTTCCTCGCCCTCACCGGCCGGCCCGCCGAGACCGCCGCTCCGTCCGCCCCCGACCCGGAGGACCCGCGATGACCACCCTCGACAGCCCGTCGGCGGCGACTGCCTCCGCCGAGGTCACGGCCCCGGACACCGACGCGGTCCTCGCCGCCCTCGGCTCCGCGGAGCGCCCGCGGCCGCAGGGCCCGCTGGCGGCGTCGGCGACCTTCGGCCGGCGCACCCTGCTGCGGATCAAGTACGTCCCGGAGCAGCTGTTCGACGTCACCGTCTTCCCGGTGATGCTCACGCTGATCTTCACGTACCTGTTCGGCGGCGCCCTGGCCGGCTCGGTCGACCGCTACCTGCAGTTCTTCCTGCCCGGGATCCTCGTGCAGAGCATCCTCATGATCACGATGTACACCGGGGTGGCGCTCAACACCGACATCGAGAAGGGCGTCTTCGACCGCATCCGCTCGCTGCCGGTCTGGCGGCCCAGCGCGCTGGTCGGCGCGCTGCTCGGCGACGTCGTCCGGTTCACCCTGGCCTCGGCGGTGGTCGTCGGCCTGGGCCTCGCGCTCGGGTTCCGGCCGCAGGGCGGGCCGGGCGGGGTGCTGGCGGCCGTGGCGCTGCTGCTGGTCTTCGCCTTCGCGCTCGGCTGGATCTGGACCTACCTGGCGCTGGTCGTGCGCACGCCGAACGCGGTCATGGGCTGGAGCATGCTGGTCATCACGCCGCTGACGTTCGGCAGCAACATCTTCGTCGACCCCGCCACGATGCCCGGCTGGCTGCAGGCCGTCGTCGAGGTCAACCCGGTCAGCCACCTGGTCAGCGCGGTGCGCGGGCTGGTGCACGGCGAGGTCGCCGGCTCCGACGTCGTCCTCGTGCTGGTGTGGGCGGCCGCGCTGGTCGCCGTCCTCGGCCCGCTGACGATGCGCCGCTACCGCACCCGAAACTGACGTCGGCTACAACGGGAGGGTGCCCGACTCGCAGCCGATCCTCCGCACCGCACCCTTCGCCGAGCTCACCCCGTTCGAGGTGTACGCCCTCTGCCGGTTGCGGGTCGACGTCTTCGTCGTCGAGCAGGAGTGCCCGTACCCCGAGCTCGACGGCCGGGACACCGAGCCGGCCACGCGCCACCTGTGGTTCGAGGAGGACGGCGAGGTGCTGGCCACGATCCGCGTCCTCGACGACGGCGCGAGCCGGGCGATCGGCCGGGTCGCCACCGCCGCCTCCGCGCGCGGGCGAGGACTGGCCGCGCGGCTGATCGAGGCCGGGATCGAGCTGTGCGCGGGCGCCCCGATCACGCTGGGCGCGCAGGCGCACCTGCAGGGCTGGTACGAGCGCTTCGGCTTCCGGCTCAGCGGGCCCGGCTACGTCGAGGACGGCATCCCGCACGTGCCGATGCGCCGCGAGCCGGCCTGACCCGCGCTCAGACCGCCGTCGCCGGTGCCAGGTCGGCGGCACCGAACGCGGCGTCGAACCGGTCGCACCAGATGACGACGCTCGTCCAGCCGGTCGCGTCGACCCCCGCGGGCACGGCGTAGTTCTGGTCGCCGACGTTGCCCTTGAGCGGCCCCAGGTCGACGAACTCCGCGTCGAAGGCGGTCTCCTCGCCGGTGGCCGGGTTCTGCGACAGGTACACGTACAGCGCCGGGCCGTTGGAGGTCTCGAAGCCCTCCAGCCGGACGACGACCTGCCCGTCGGGGAGCCGCACCACCCGCGCGGTGCCGACGGTCTCGTGCTCGCGGGAGACGAACGTGCCGGTGGCGAGGTCGACCGGCCCGGGCGGCGCCACGGTGACGACCGCTCCCCCGCCGCCGGTCCCCGGGGTCTCCGCCGCGGCCGCCGACGGCAGGCTCTCGTCCACCCGGTCGTCGTAGAAGAGCTTCTGCGGCTGGAACCAGACGAGCGTGACGGCGGCCAGCGCCACCACCACGACCGCCGCCGCCAGCCAGATCCAGGTCCTCCGCCGCGCTGCCACGGCGGCGGACCCTAGCCGCGGCCCCGCCGACCGTGGGGCTCCGCGGGCGTGGCTGCCCGGTGAGCGGGTACCGCGCGCCCCATGGCAGACGACGGGACCCCCGGCGGGTTCGCCGGACGGCTCGGTGCGACGGTGGAGGACGCCGGCGACGGCGCCGCGACGCTGGCGTTCGAGGTCCGCGACGAGCACCTGAACCCGGCGGGCACGCTGCACGGCGGCGTCGTCGCGACGCTGGTGGACACGGTGATGGGCCAGGCGGTGCGCAGCACCACCGGCGACGGCGAGGTGCCCGCGACCAGTCAGCTCACCGTCACCTACCTGCGCCCGGGCAGGCCCGGCCCGCTCGAGGTCCGCGGCCGGGTGCGCACGCGCGGCGAGCACCTGACCATCTGCGAGGCCGACGTCGAGCAGGAGGGCAGGGCGCTGGCGCACGCCGTCGCGACGTTCGCGCTGCTCGAGCGCTGAGAACGCACGAGCGCCCCGCCGGCCGGGCCGGCGGGGCGCTCGCGTGGGGAGCTCGGATCAGGCGACGGGCTCGAGGCAGTAGACCGTGCCCTCGTCGCCGGTGTTGCCGTACCAGAGCGCCTCGGTGGCCGAGGCGAAGTCGATGCAGGTGTCGGGGTCGGCGAGGTACTCGCTCTCCGTCTGCTCCTCCTCCTCGACGCCGACCACCCGGAGCTCGGCCGCCGGGTCGTCGCAGTCGACGACGTCGACCTCCGACGAGCCGGTGGACTGGACGCAGTCGCCGACCTCGGGGGCGCCGAAGTCGACGAAGCGGAACGCGGCGATGCCGCCCGCGACGGCGACCGCGGCGACGACGCTGCCGATCCTCCTGCCCTTGCCCGGCTTCCCGGCCGGCACCGGGCCGCCGGAGGGACCCGGCTGACCGGGCCGGCCGGGACCGAACTGCCCCGGGACGCCGGGCTGGCCGAACGCGGGCTGACCGGGCTGGGCCTGACCGAACGGCGGCTGGCCGGGCTGGCCGTACGGCGGCTGGCCGGTCTGGGGCTGCCCCCACGCGCCGGGCTGCGGCGGACCGCCGGCGGGCGGCTGCCAACCCCCCGGCTGCGGGGCGCCCTGCGGCGGGACGGGCCGGCCGGGCTGCGGGCCCCCTGCCGGCGGCGGGGTGCCGGGCTGTCCCGGGTTCGTCATCACGTGCTCCTCGGTGCTCCGACCGGCGCCGGGGTGGCACGCGGTCCGACGGGCACCCTCACACACGGCGAACGCGCTGGTCAGGAGGACGCGCCGCGGCATCCCCCGCGCGGGTCAGGTCGCGACCGGGGCAGGGACGGGGTCCTCGAGCACGACGCTGACGCTCGCGGGGGCGCCGGACGGGTCGTCCTCGTACACCTCGTCGTCGTCCCCGGTGCCGCACTGGCTGACCAGCAGGATGAAGGCGAACACCAGCACGATCAGGCCGAGGAAGGTCCCGAAGAACATCGCCCGGCCGCGCTTGGGCCGCGGCTGCATGCCCCGCCGCGCGTCGTCGGGGTCGGGCGGACGGGCGGCCTGGGACATGGGCGGGCTCCTCGTGCAGGACGGACGGGGCGGCGTGTGCTGCGCCCTCTCTCCCCACACATGCCCAGCCCGCCCGCCGGTACGCCTGCGGGACGCGGCGGCGGGCGGCACGATCGCGGCATGACCACAGCCACGTGGAACGGGACCGTCGTCGCGGAGTCCGACGACGTCGTCGTCGTCGAGGGCAACGCCTACTTCCCGCGCGAGTCGGTCCGCGAGGACGTGCTGCGCCCGTCGGCGACGCACACCACCTGCCCGTGGAAGGGCCGGGCCTCCTACTTCTCCCTCGAGGTCGACGGGCGGACCAACCCCGACGCGGCCTGGTACTACCCCGAGCCGGAGGACGCGGCGGGGGATATCACGGGCCGGGTGGCATTGGGGGGGGGCGTCGAGGGCCGCGGACCCGCCGAGGGCCCGCCCGCCGCGGCGGCCGGGCCCTCGCGGCGGTCGATCAGGCGCCGGGGCGTCCGCCGGCGAGCTCGCGGGCGGAGGCGGCCTCGTCGGGCGCGAGGTCGGCGCTGCGCTCCTGGCGCTCGATGGCCCGGTGGTAGGCCTCCCAGGCCTGGTCCGGGGTGACGCCCAGTGCCGCGGCGATCTGCTCCCAGCTCGCCCCGCCGCGCAGCGCGGCGCGGAAGCCGATCAGCTGGCTGTCGTAGGCCTTGCGGGCGATGACCTCGCCGAGCGCGAGGATCTCCAGGGACTCCGGCACGTCGAGGGAGGTCTGCTCGCTCAGCAGCGAGGCCCAGTCGTCGTCGTTCCGGTCACGGACGGTGTTGAGAGTCGTCGCCCCGGAGTCCCGCCGGCTGAGGAAGTCGAGGCGGGTGGCGGCCGTCTGGAGCGAGAACTCCTGCTCCAGGGCCTCGGGAGTGATCTGCATGCCCCCACCTTCCCCGAGGAACCGGACGGTCGCGACCGGCTGCGACGCGGATCTCCCCCGGTCAGCGGAGGGCCCGCACCCAGGGTGGGTGCGGGCCCTCCGGAGCGTGTCAGCCCGGCGTCACTCGTCCTCGACGCCCACGGCCTCCTTGGCCACCGCGGCCAGCGCCACCTGCGCGGCGCTGATCACGTCCGACCGGTTCTTGTGCGTCTCCTCGTACCGGATGAGCACGTTGATCTGGCGCGGGTCGCGCAGGGCCTTGGCGGCCTCGGCGGCGTCCGGGGTCGACAGCGAGTCGAAGCCCTTGACGGGCAGCTCGTCGGCGGAGACGTCGCCGAGCTCCTCGCGGGCGGCCCGGGCGGCGTCGGCGGCCTCGCGGTTGCCCTCGCGGTCGGCGACCCGCTCGGCCCGGCGCAGCGCGGCGCTCCGGCCGGCCCCCAGGGTCTCGCGGACGGCGCCCGCGAAGCCGCTGGCCTTGCTGGCGGCCTGCCCGATCTCCTCGCCGACCTTCTGCCGCCGCTGCTCGGCGGTGTCCAGGGCCTCGTTCACCCGGCTGGCGACGAAGCGGTACGGGGCGACGACGGCCCGGCTCGCGGCGCCGGCGACCTGCTGGAAGGGCGTGGGCCGCAGCGCGGCGGGCCCGCCCAGCGCCTCCTCGGCCAGCACGACGCGCAGCCAGTCGACGGTCGCCTCGTGGGCGGTGACCAGGCCCTCGGCGAGCCGCACGACCTTCTCGAGGCCGGCCTTCTGGCCGAGCACCTTGAGGTACAGGGCGCGGTCGAGCAGCTGGTGCTCGAGCACGAGGTCCTGCAGCAGCGCCTCCTCGATGGGCGCGGCCTGCTCGAAGGTGGCCTTGAGGACGGCGCCCAGCCGGCCGAGGCTCGGGGTCACGACGTCCGGCACGCCACCGAGCTCGCGCAGCTCGGCGGTGATCAGGCGGGTCCGCTCGGCGGCGTTGTCGGCGTTCTGGGTCAGCTCGCGGCGGACGGCGTCGGTCCGGGCCTGCAGCACCCGGGTGCGGGCGATCTGCTCCTCGGTCTGGCTGAGCAGGACGAGCGCGCGGAGCTGGTTGACGATCTTGGCGTTGTCGTTGTCGGTCACGGCGGGGACTCCAGTGATCGGGGACGGCCTGACGCCCTCTTCCTGCCCCGTCACCGGACACTGCTAACAACAGCAAGCGGATTGCTAGCAGTGAGGCACGTCACGTCCCCGGCGGCACCCAGTCGGCCGAGATGCCCAGCTGCTCCCCGATCGCCCGCATCTCCGCCTCGAACAGCGGCGCGGCGTCGACCAGGGCGAACCTCAGGTGCCCGAAGACCTCCATGCAGACCAGTCCGTACAGGCGCACCCAGCAGGAGAGGAAGACCGCCATCACGCCCAGCGGGAGCTCGACCGGGAACGTGGCGCACCAGGTGCGCAGCTGGTCCCGGAAGTCGGGCTCGAGGTCGGCGTCGGCCGGGACCGGGAACGGCCGCTGGAGGTACACGGCCGCCAGGAGGGCGGCGAAGATCCCCCCGAAGCGGCGGCCGGCGACCGCGGCCGGCCCGTCGCCGGTCTCGTCGGGGACGACGCCGTCGGCCGCGGAGCCGAAGAGCAGCCCGAACTCGGGCGGGTGGCCGACCGCCCACGCACGGAAGGCGCGTGAGGTGACCAGCAGCTGCGCGCCGGGCCGGGGCGGGGCGACGGCGTCGCGCGCGGCCTCGAGGTGGTCGCACAGCTCGTCGTAGAGGTCGGCCACCACCTGCTCGACGAGCTCCTCGCGGCTGGCGTAGTAGCGGTACAGCGCGGGCGCGGTGAGCCCGACCTCGCGCGCGATCGCCCGCAGCGCCAGCCCGTCGGGCCCGTGCTCGACCAGCACGCGGCGGGCCGCGCTCCGGATGTCACGCAGCGTCTCGGCGCGCAGCCGCTCGCGCCTGCCTCCCGGCTCCGCCACGGCCGACCACCTCCCGGGGTTGACGTCAGTGAACGGTGTATGCAGAGTTATCGCCGTTCGCTAACAGTGTTCACCCAGCCTACCGGGAGAGGGAGGGGCTGCCGTGTTCGAGGCCCTCGGACGAGTGGTGTACCGACGGCGACGGTGGGTGCTGGCGCTCAGCGCCGTCGCCGTCGTCGTCGCGGGCGTGTGGGGCACGGGCGTCTTCGGCCGGCTGACCGGCGGCGGCTTCGAGGACCCGGGCAGCGAGAGCGCCCGGGCCGCCGCGCTGGCGGTCCGCGAGCTCGGCCGCGACGCCTCCGACGTCGTCGTCCTGTACCGCAGCGACGACCTGACCGTCGACGACCCCGCCTTCCGGGATGCGGTCGCCACGTCCCTGACCGGGCTCCCCGACGGCGTGGTCGAGCGGGCCACGACCTGGTTCGACACCGGCGCCGCGCCGCTGGTGAGCGAGGACCGCCGCTCCACCTACGCCGTGCTGCAACTGGCCGGGGACGCCGACGCGCGCACCGCGGCCGTCGACGTGGTCGAGGACCGGCTGTCCGCGCCCGGCCTGGAGACGTCGATCGGCGGCGCCACCACGGTGGAGCGCGACATCAACGAGCGGGTCAGCGCCGACATCGCCCGCGCCGAGGCGATCTCGCTGCCGGTGCTGGCGGTGCTGCTCGTCGTCGTGTTCGGCAGCCTGGCCGCCGCGAGCCTGCCGCTGGCCATCGGCGTCACCGCGATCCTCGGGGCGTTCACCGCGCTGCGGGTGGTCAGCCTGTTCACCGAGGTGTCGGTGTTCGCGGTCAACATCGTGACGATCCTCGGCCTGGGGCTGGCCATCGACTACGGCCTGTTCGTCGTCAGCCGGTTCCGCGAGGAGGTGCGCCGGCAGGCCACCGTCGAGGACGCGCTGGCGCGCACGATGGCGACGGCGGGCCGCACGGTCGCCGTCTCCGGGATCACCGTGGCGCTGTCGCTGGCCGGGCTGGTGGTGTTCCCGCAGGTGTTCCTCCGCTCGATGGGCTTCGGCGGGGTGAGCGCGGTGCTGGTCGCGATGCTCGCCGCGCTGACCCTGCTGCCCGCGCTGCTGGCGGTGCTCGGGACGCGGGTGGACGCGCTGTCGGTGCCGTGGCGCCGGCGGGCGCGGCACGCTGTGTCCGGCCGCGGCGCGTGGGAGCGCATCGCGCGCGGCGTCATGCGCCGGCCGGTGGTGGTGACCGTCGCCGTCGTCGGGCTGCTGCTGGTGCTGGCGCTGCCGTTCCTGCGGGTGCAGTTCGGCGCGATCGACGTCCGCGCGCTGCCCGCCGGCACGGAGAGCCGGGTGGTGGCCGAGACGATCGACCGCGACTTCCCACCGGCGCCGTCGGGCCCGGTGACCGCCGTGGTCGGCCTGCCCGACCCGGTCGACTCCCCCGCCGGCGCCGCCGCGCTCGAGGCCTACGTGGCTGACGTCGCCGCGCTGCCGGAGGTGGACGGCGCGACGGTGACCGGCGCGGCCGGCACGACCGCGCGGGTGGCGGTGGCCTACGACGGCGACCCGGTCGACGCCGGCGCCCGCGCGCTGGTCGCCGACGTCCGCGACGTGCCCGCCCCGCCGGGTGGCGAGGTGCTCGTCGGCGGCGAGAGCGCGGTGATGACCGACCTGCTGGACAGCCTCGGGTCGCTGCTGCCGTGGATGGCGCTGATCGTCGTCTCGACGACGTTCGTGCTGCTGTTCCTGGCCTTCGGGTCGGTGGTGCTGCCGGTCAAGGCGGTGCTGGTGAACGTGCTGTCGCTGGGCGCCTCGTTCGGCGCGCTGGTGTGGGTCTTCCAGGACGGCAACCTGTCCGGCGTCCTGGGCTTCACGCCGACCGGGTTCATCGAGGCGACCCAGCCGATCCTGGTGCTGGCCATCGTGTTCGGGCTGTCGATGGACTACGAGGTCTTCCTCATGTCCCGGATCCGCGAGCAGTACGACCTGACCGGCGACAACACCGCCGCCGTCGCCACCGGGCTGCAGCGCACCGGCGGGATCATCACCAGCGCGGCGCTGCTGCTGCTCGTGGTGATCGGGGCGTTCTCCACCTCGGGGATCACCTTCATCAAGATGATCGGCGTCGCGATGGCGATCGCGATCGTGCTGGACGCGACCGTCGTCCGGACCCTGCTGGTGCCGGCGACGATGCGGCTGCTGGGGCGGGCCAACTGGTGGGCGCCGGGGCCGCTGGGCCGGCTCTACGCCCGGTACGGCATCCGCGAGTCCGACGGCGGGGACCCGGGCGCCCCGGTGTCGCCGCCGCGGGTGCCGGAGCCGGCCGGCGTCGGGTGAAGTGGGGGTCGCACCGGCTCCGCGGGACCGCCGCGGAGCCGGTGCGGCGTCTCAGCGGGCCGGCGCCGGGGGGACCGGGGGCCGGCGGCGGGTCTCCAGCCGCAGCACCGGCTGGGTCAGCTGCGCCAGCGCGGCACAGCGGGCGCAGACCGGGCCGGGGTGCGTCTCGGCGGCGCAGGTGTCACACAGCACGCGGGTCTCCTCGCTCGGGGGTCCGTCAGGACCCGGGAGCCAGAACATGCCACCCACCTGCGACGTCGTGCCCGCCCGTGGGACGGGTGTGACGTCTCGTCAGCGATCCGTCATAGAAGCCGGCGACGACGGCGCGGCGGGACCGCTCCCCCACCCCGGGCGGCGGCGCACGACGGCGGTCGCGACGGGGCGGGACGCGGGCGGGCAGGTGCAGACCTGCGCGGGACAGCGGTGCGAGGAGCTCAACGGGACCTCCCGGGACGGTGGGCGCCGAGGATGACGGCGCCCCGTCCGCGGCGGGGGCCCGGGCGCGCCGGTGGGACGAGACGTCACCCGATCGACCCACCCCGTTCCCCCGTCCGGCACACCGGCCGCTGACGGGGCGCGCAGGCGCCGGGTGTCGACCTGCTGCTGCCTCAGCGGGCCGGAGACAGCAGCAGGTCGAGGACGGGCGGGAGGACGGACGGTCGGGTCCTCTCCTGCCCCGTGCCCCTCCTCCGTCCCACCTGCCTCACCGTCTGACACCAGAAGGTCACGGCGCGTCCGGGATCAGCGACACCGGCCGGTTCCCGACCTACTCTCCCCGGGGCCGGCGCGGAGAGCGCCCGGCACTGCACAGGAGGACGCCGCGCATGACGACCACGCTGGTGCGGGGCGCCAACGCACCGCTGCGCTCGGCATCGCAGCAGCCGGCCGCCCAGGTGCGGGTCGAGCTCGGCTGGCGCGGTGCCGGCGTGCCCGCCGTCCTGACCGCGGTCGCCTGCGACGACCGCGGCCGGGCACTGAGCCCGGCGCACCAGGTCACCTGGCAGCACCCGACGTCGACCGGCGACCGCGAGCGCTTCGAGGTGCTCGTCGACCTGCGCGCCACCCCGGACGACGTCGCCGGCGTCGTCCTCGCGCTGGACGTGCCCGGTCCCGGCGCGCGGGCGCTGACCGGCCTGACCGCGACCGTGCGCACCGCGTCCGGCGAGCCGCTGGCCGCCTACCCGGTGGAGGACCTGCCGGACGCCCCCGGACTGCTGGTGACCGAGGTGTACCGCCGCTCGGGCCAGTGGAAGGTCCGCGCGATCGGCCAGGGCCTCACCCAGGGCCGGGCGGGACTCCTGCGCTCGGTGGGCCTCCCGGGCTGACCGGGACAGACCACGGCCGCGGACGACTTCAGGCGTCGCCGCCGGGGCCGATACCGATACTCGACCGACCCGCACCCCGGTGTGGGGCCCACCGACGGGGGGAACCGATGCTCGTCCCTCGCGTGCCCACAGGCCCGCGGCCGACCGGCGGGAGCGCCGCGTGACCGGCCCCGGTGGAGCCGGCCCCTGGGGAGCCTGGCCGTCCGGACCCACGGGCAACGCGCCCGCGCCGGGCGGGTTCCCCTCGCCCGGCGGGTTCCCGTCGACGGGCGGGTTCCCGTCCCCCGGTGGGTTCCCGTCCCCCGGCGCACCCGCGCCGGGCCCGCTCGGGGGCACCGGCTCCCCGTGGGGTCCGACGCCCGCCGGGGCGCCGGCCGGGCGGGCGACGCCGCCGGTCGCCCTGCTGGCCGCGGCGCTGCTCGCCCCGCTGGTGACCGTGCCGCTGCTGTTCCTCGACGGGTGGGGCTGGCACGTCCTCGGCTGGGCGGTCGCCACCTTCGGCGCCGCCGCGCTGCTCATCGCCGCCACGCTCGCCGACACGCGGCGCCGGGCCTCCGCCTGGTACCTCGGCCGCGACGGCCTGGTGAGCGCGCTGCGGCTGGGCACCGTCGTCCTCGCCCTGCTCGCCGCCGGTGCGCACGCCTGGCTGTTCGCCGACTGGTTCTCCCGCCTCGAGGTGTTCGCGTGACCCTGCGAGCCATCAACACAGCACTCCCCCGCCGCGCGACCGCGCTCCTGCTGGTCTGCCTCGGCGCCGTCCTCGCGCTGACCGGCCTCGCCGTCCCGGCGGCCGCCGCGCCGTCCCCCGTGGGCACCGCCGCGCTGCAGGACCTCGGCGCCTGCCTCGCCGACCAGCAGCAGGCCGACGTCCTGCTGCTCGTGGACGAGAGCGGCAGCCTCGGCCGCACCGACCCCGACGACACCCGGGTCGCCGCCGCGCAGCTGCTGCTGGCCCGCCTCGCCGACACCGCCGCCCGCAGCGGCGCGACCGTCGACCTCGCTGTCAGCGGCTTCTCCGCCGGGGTCCGCGGGGCGCTGGACTGGTCGCCGCTGACCGAGGGCTCCCTGCCCGACGCCTCGGCCGCGGTCGCGGACTTCGCCGGCCGCGACGACGGCTTCGAGACCGACTACTGGACGGCGCTGACCACGGCCCGCCAGCAGCTGGTCGACCACCGCGACCCCGCGTCGACCCGCCCGTGCCAGGCGCTGGTGCTGTTCACCGACGGCCAGTACGAGCTGTCCGCCCGCGACACCGACGCCGAGCGCCGGCAGTACGGCGAGACCCTGCCGATCCCCGGCGCGGAGGGCGTCCCGATCACCTCGGACGACGCCGCCGCCCAGGTGGCCGAGGCCGGCCGGAGCGACCTCTGCCGGCCCGGCGGCGTGGCCGACCAGCTCCGCGAGGACCGCATCCTCCTCATCGCGCTGGGCCTGACCGGCGACGGCGTCGACCTGGGCCTGCTCGGAAGCATCGCCGAGTCCGCGCCGTCCCCGTGCGGCCAGGCCGCCCCCTACGGCCTGTTCCTCTCCGCCGACGACGTCCAGGACCTGGTGCTCGCCTTCGACGCCGTGGGCGACCCGGCCAACCCGCCGCAGCCGGTGGACGAGAAGGGCGTCTGCGTGGGCGCGGTCTGCCCGCAGCAGGCGCACACCTTCACCCTCGACGCCTCGATCACCTCCATCCACCTCGTGGGCACGTCCGACGCGGCGGGGATCGACGTCTTCGTCCAGCCGCCCGGCGTGCCGCAGCCGCAGCTGCTGCGCTACGACGCCGCCCGGCCCTCGGGCGTCCTCCCCGCCGGCGCGGTGGGCCTCGACTACACCTGGTACGCCGACGGCGCCTTCTCGGTCGACGCGTCGATCCCGGCCGGCGGCGCCAACTGGTCGGGCCCCTGGCGGGTCGTCTTCGTCGACCCGACCGGGCAGAACCCGGACGCCGTCACCCGCACCCAGCTGACCATCCAGGCCGACCTGGCCGCGGTCGTCGGCCCAGGGGCTCCCGTCGAGTGGCGGGTTGGCGAGGACCTCGGGCCGGTGCCGTTCGCGCTCGTCCGCTCGGACGGCACGCCGGCCGCGCTCGGCGACCCGGCGCCCACCCTCGCCCTCGACGTCGCGCTGCGCGCGGACGACGGCACCGAGGCCGTGCTGGCCACCGCCGTCCCCGGTCCGCAGCTGGGCGCCGTGCGGCTGACGGTGCCCGCGGACTTCCCGCCGGGCCCCGCCGAGCTGCGCACCTCGCTCGCGGTCACCACGGTCAGCGGCCAGGTGCTGCAGCCGCAGGTGCGCACCGCGCAGGTCGACGTCCTCCCGCCGCTGGGCTTCCCGGCCGTCTCCGCCGACCCGGTCGACTTCGGCCGGCTGGAGGGCACCGAGCCCAGCGACACCGTGACGATCCCGGTCACCGGCCCCGGCTGCGTGTGGGTGGGGTCCGCGACGCTCGACGTCCACCCCGCCGGGGTCGACGAGGTCACCGCGACCTCGCCGCACGGCAGCGCGGAGGAGTGCCTGGAGGTCGCCGAGGGCGACACCGGGGAGCTGACGGTGCAGCTGGAGAGCGGCGTCGTCGAGGCCGGTGACCTGCGGGGCGACCTGGTGCTGCGCGCCGCGCCCGAGGGCGTCGACGCCGGCGAGCGCGAGGCCCGCGCGGTCGACGTGCGGGTGGCCTACGCCGCCGAGCTCGTCCGCCCGGCCGACACCGGCGTGCTCATCGGTGTCTTCCTCGCCGCGCTCGTCGTCGGCATCGGCCTGCCGGTGCTGGTGTTCCTCCTCGGCCGCCGGATCGCCGCCAAGCTGCCCGACAAGCCGCTGCAGTCGACGCTGCTGGACGTGCGGGTGGGCCCGGGCGGGCTGTCCGGCGCCGCGCCGGACCGCACGTGGGACCCGGTCCCGCCGCCCGGCGGCGGCCGCAAGCAGGCCGTCCTCTCGGGCGTCCCGGTGCGGGCCCGCGCCGGCGTGAAGCTCACCGAGGCGGGCTACGCCGAGGTCGAGGACCCGGCGCGGGTCGGCGTGTCCGGCGCGCCGGGCGGCCGGGCGCCGAAGTCGCTCGCCGCGCGGCTGCCGCTGGCCCTGGCCGGCAGCTGGACGCTGCTGCTGGACCGGGCGACGGCGGCCTCCGACGCCGCCGAGGTCCCCGCCCGGCTGCTGCTCGTCGTCGACGCGGTGGCCACCGCGGAGCAGCGGGAGGCACTGCTGTCCCGTGTCCGCGCGGAGGGCCCCGGCGCCGTCGACAGCCTGCGGGCCGCGGCCCGGGAGAGCGCCGACGCCCCGACGGCTCCCCCGCCCCCGCCGGACCCGTTCGGCGGCCCCTCCGGCGGGAGCACCCCGCCCGGCGGCGGCCCGGCGCCGGACCCGTTCGGCGGCAGCCCCGCGCCGGCGTGGCCGGGCGGGGGCGGCTCGTGGCCGCCGGCGACCCCGGCGACCCCGGCGTCGCCGGCACCGCCGGCGCGCGACCCGTTCGCCGGGGGCGGCGGCTCCCCGTGGCCGTCCCCCTCCTCCGACCCGTTCCGGCGCTGACGGCGCCACGCACCCCGCACTGACCTGGAGACCCCGTGTACAAGATCTGCGTCGTCGGCCTGGGCGGCTCGGGCGGCAAGACCCTGCAGTTCCTCATGGACCAGCTGCGCTCGGAGCTGTCCGCGAAGGGCTGGACCGCCGACCACCTGCCCCGGTGCTGGGAGTTCGTGCACATCGACGTGCCCTCGGCACCCGACGGCGTCGGCCCCGGCCTGCCGCAGACCGTGCCGGCGCAGGGCGGCACGTACATCCCGGTGAGCAACCCCACCGACAGCTACGCCGTCCTCGACTCGGCGCTGCAGACCACCCTCTCCTCCCAGCCCACCGGCAGCCAGCTGCGCCAGCTGGCCCGCTGGCGCCCGGACCCGGGCAAGGTGACGACGCCGATCACCGAGGGCGCCGGTCAGTACCGGGCGGTGGGGCGGCTGCTGACCCTGGCCCGGGCCGGCCTGGTCTACGACCGGCTGGTCCCGGTGGCCGAGCGGCTCAACCAGGGCGCGGCCGACAGCGACCTGCGCACGCTGTCGAACCTGCTCAAGCTCGACGACAAGGGTTCCCAGGGCACGCTGGTCTTCGTCGTGTCGTCGCTGGCCGGCGGCACCGGCGCGTCCATGACCCTCGACGTCTGCAACCTGCTGCGCGCCGTCGGCGGGCAGGTGCCCAACTTCCCCGCCGAGCAGGCCCTGGCCTTCCTGTACACGCCGGACGTGTTCGAGCGGCTGCAGGCCAACCGCCGGGCCGGGGTGAACGCCAACGCCCTCGGCACGGTCGCCGAGCTCATGTCGTCGATGGCCGCCCGGCAGGCGCCGTGGACCCCCCAGGAGTGGTCGGTCTACGGCGGCGTCCCGCAGCCGGTGAAGCCCGGCCGCGGGCCGCTGCTGGCCTTCCCGGTCGGGGCCTACAACGGCATCACCGGTGCCCGGTTCGGCGACGGCGCCTCGGAGACCGTCTACCGCGGCTTCGCCCGGTCGCTGGCCTCGCTGTTCGTCTCCGAGGCCCAGCAGACCAGCCTCAAGGCCTACGCCATCGGCAACCTGGAGTCCGCGGCCACCTCCCTGCAGGACCGCACCCAGCTCAGCGTCCAGCCCGCCAGGCACGGCGCCGAGATCGAGACCACCGAGCCGCTGGTCTTCGGCTCGATCGGCTTCGCGTCCCTGGGCCTGGGGCGGGACCGGTACGCCGAGTACGCCGCCCAGCGGCTGGCCCGCCGCGGGCTCGAGCGGCTGCTCCGCGGCCACTGGGACGTCACGGTGCACAGCGGCGAGCGCAGCCCCCAGCAGGCGGTCGCCGCCACGGCGGCCGAGTACTACCCGCAGTTCCTGCAGTGGGCCGGCCTGCCGGACCTGCGCCTGCGGGACACCAGCTACCTGCGGCACCTGGTCGACGACGTCTGGACCGCCCAGGCACGCGAGACCCTCGCGGCGAACTCCACCTCCACCGCCGTCGCCCCGGCGATGGTGCCGGGCTACGCGGCGAAGGGCGCCCACTTCGCCCAGCAGCTGGCCGGGTTCATCACCTCGTCGTTCCAGAAGACCGTGGACGAGGCGGACGCCGAGCTGCGCGAGGCCGCCGCGAGGTGGGTGCAGGACATCCAGGTCCGGCTGGAGAAGGCGGTGCTCCTGGTCGCCGGCGAGCGCGGGCTGCCGGTGGCCGAGCGGGTGCTCGAGACGCTGGCCTCCGACCTCCAGGCGGCCGCCGACCAGCTGATCCGGAACTCCGCGACGACGCTGCACCCCCAGGAGATCGCCGCCGACGTCACCGCCGAGCTGCAGACGGTCACCTCGGCCATCGACGCCAACCACGGCGTCGTCGGCCGGGCCGTCACCCGCATCCGGCAGCACTTCGCCGACCTGTTCGTCCGCAAGGGCGCGGCCCTGGCCGGTGACCTGCTCGCCCAGCTCGGCACCGACCTGCTGCCGCCCCTGCGCACCGGCCTGCAGCACGCCCGCGAGGCGCTCGAGGCCGCCGAGCGGGCGACCGTCGGCGCCGCCCCGGTGTCGACCGTGGCGACGACGGAGGTGCAGCAGTGGCCGGTCGGTGACGACGTCCCCGGCCGCTTCGCCACCGCCGAGAACGAGGTCCTGCTCGAGGACATCGCCACCTACCCGCGGTCGTTCGCCGACCAGCTGGTGCAGACCTTCAACGGCTTCGCCCCCGGCGGCGGCACGGTGTCCGCCGAGCGCGCCGAGGAGCTCGCCGTCTTCGAGGCACTGACCTGGCTGCACGCCGACGTCCGCGGTGGCGTCCGCCCGGCCGAGCGGCTCACCGGCATCGACGTCAACGGCTCGCCGGTGCGGATCGGCCGCCGGTCGGAGTGGTGGCCGCAGGCGCTCGCCTCCCTCAACCCGTCCCGGCGGGCCACCTACCGCGTCGAGCTCGACGCGACGGCGCTGCTCGACGGCGCCCGCGTCTGGGTCAACCGGCCCGACCAGGTCATGGGCGGGTTCATCCAGCAGGGGCTCGACGCCTACCTCCGCCGCGAGGGGGCGGGGCTGCACGAGCGGGAGGCCCTCGCCCGCCACTTCGTCGACCGCTTCGAGGCGGCGCTGCAGCTGGCCGCCCCGCTCGTGGCCGTGGACACCGGGATGGTCCAGGCGGTCCACGACGTCCGGGTCGAGGTGACCTACCAGTTCGGCGAGGTGCCCCTGACGGCGCACCGGGACGTCGTCGAGCGGATGGCCGACGCGCTGCGCCGCGGCGCGAGCGACCACGACGCCGTCGAGCGGCTGCACCACGCGGTCACCGAGGGGCCGCAGAGCCGGATCGACATCCTGGGCAACTACGCCGGCATCTACAACCCGGTCGTCTTCTCGTCGCTGCAGCGTCCCATCCGGAAGCAGTGGACCGAGTCGAACTCCCCGCAGCTGCGCGGCAGCTTCTGGCGCTGGCGCCGCGGCCGGTCGCTGACCGACTTCGCCCCGGTGTCCCGCACCTGGCTGCAGGCCATGGTCACCGGCTGGCTGGTCGGCCGGCTCACCGGCGAGGTGCTCGTGCCCGGCGAGGGCCCGATCCTCGACGGCGGGGTCGCGGTGTGGTCGGAGGAACTGCGCACCTTCACCCGGCTGCCGCACCCGCTGCTCGGCGCCGAGGACCCCGCCCGCGACGCGCCCGGCTGGGGCCTGCTGGCCGCCGTCGTCGAGTCCCTGCCCCTGGCCCTGGCGCTGTGCGACGGCAACACCCAGCTGCCGGCGCTGCAGCCATACCAGGCCCTCTTCCAGCTCGGCCGGTTCCTGCAGTCGGCCGACGAGCGGCAGCCGAACGACGCGCTGCTCACCTGGATCCGGGACGGCCGGACCCGCAGCGGTGCGCTGCCCTGGGGCGAGGCCCCGGTCGTGGCGACGCCGGAGCAGCGGCTGGCCGAGGCCCGGGAGTGGTGCGCGTCGCTGGGTGAGGACGCCACGAGCCTGCTGCCGCCGGACGCGTCCGTGCCGGGCCCGCGCGGGGAGTTCAGCACCGTGAGCCCCCACAACTTCTGGAAGGTGCCGCGGGACTGGGAGATCGCGCCGCAGCTGCTCACCGCGAGCTCCCAGCTGCTGGCCAACCTGGAGCTGCCCGACTACACCGGGCTCTCCCTGGCGTCGCAGGCGTCCAGCGGCATCACCCGGACGCGCGCGTGACCGCCCCCGGCTCCGGCCCCACGACGGTCGTCCTCGGCAGGTTCGGCGGCGGCGCGGCGGCGGACGTCCGGGAGGTCGTCCGTGACTGGACCGCGGCCGACCTGCTCGGCCCGTCGGTGTGGATCGACCTGGACCAGCCGGCCGGGCCGCCGCAGCTGACCGTCGTCGACCGGGACGGCGCGCGCACGTCCCCGGCCGAGCAGTGGCTGGCCGTCTCGGGCATCACCGGGGCGCGCGTGGTGCTGGTGCAGGTCTTCACGGACGACGCCGGTACCGCGCCGCGGCCCGCCGTCCCGGCGACGACCGCGGCCCTGGCCCTGCTCGAGCGGATCGGCCTGGGCCACGCGCCGCTGGTCAACCTGCTCGTCCCCGCCACCGGTGCGACGCCCGTCCCCGAGGACGCCGTCGTCGGGTCCCGGCCCAACGTCCTGCTGCAGGCCCGAGACGGGCAGAGCCCGACCGCGGTGAGCCGGCCGGTGCCGGCCGGCGAGCTCGCCGCGCACGCCGCCTCGGGCCTGGCCACCGTCGCCGGGCTCTGGACGGCGATGGCCGAGGCGCCGTTCGACGGCACCCAGGTGTGGCCGGGCACGCAGGTGACCGTCGCCCGCGCCTACGCCCGCACCCTGGACTCGCAGGCGGTGTTCACCGGGCTGTCCGAGCAGGTGTACCGGGCCGAGGGGCCGCTCCCCCGGGCGCGCACGCCCCGCGGGGACCGGCTTCCCGACGTCCCTGACGTGCAGGCGCTGCCCGCCGCGGAGGCCGCGGCGACCGCGGTCCTGGAGCTGCACCGCGACCTGACCCGGTTCGCCGCCCCGCCGCCGTTCACGTCCGCGCCGCGCACCGGCGTCGGGCTGCTGCAGGCGGTCCGGATGTTCCTGTCCTTCCTGTGGGCGGCGATCCGGAACGCCCCCAAGGCGTGGGTCGAGGGGCTGGTGCACCGGACCGCCGGCGCGCTCGCCGGGTGGGCCAACGACCGGCTCTTCGGCGACCGGTCGGGCTACGAGGTGCTCGTGCTCGGCGTCCGGCCGGCCAACCGTCCGCCGCAGTCGGCCGACGAGGACGACATCAGCGTGCTCATCGACGAGGCGACGCGGCTGTCGGCCCAGGTGTCCCCGGGCAGCGAGGTCGCCACGGTCGACGCCGGCGCGTTCTGGAGCGAGGTCACGGCGGTCGGCGTCAGCCTGGCCGACGGGTCGGCGGTGCACCCCGGCGTGCGGATGCCCCAGTTCGGCCAGGACCGGCAGGTGCTCGACCGGCCGGAGCTCATCGTCCCGCCGCCGGACGAACCCGCGCACCGGCTGCCGGTCGGCGCGCTGCCGGAGGTCGGCGCCGTCGAGGTGCACCCCGACGACCCCTACCTCGCCGCCCAGGCCCACCGGCTGCTTACCGGCGAGCGCGACCGGCCCGCCGCGGGCGCGAACGACCCGTCCCGGTACGCCGTCCTCGACGGCACCCTGCGGTCGCTGGGCGCCTGGATGGCCCGGCAGCGCAGCTTCACCTGGGCGCTGGGCTCGTCGCTGTCCTGGGAGCTCGAGCAGGCCCGCCGGACGCTGAGCGAGGCGATCGGGACGGCCGGGGACACCGGCGGCGACGAGCCGCCGGCGCGCATCCTGGAGACCCAGCGGCGCACCCGCCGGTTCGTGCTCGGCGCCCTGGCCGCGGTGGTGGCCGCCCTGCTGCTGGTCGCCGGGCTGGTCGTCGGGGAGGTCCTCTCCGTCCTCGTCGGCTGCCTCGTCGGCGTCGGCCTGCTGGTCGCGTGGTTCGCCAGCTCCGCGCTGGTGTTCATGCGCCGGCAGAAGGAGCTGTTCACCTGGCTGCACGAGCGCGACGAGCAGCGGGCACGCCGGGAGTGGGCCCAGAGGCACGTCGCCCACGTGGCGCGCGAGGTGCAGCGGCTGGGCGTGCTGTACCGGCAGAGCCGGCTGTGGACCCGGGTGCTCTCCCGCGTCGTCCACGACCCGTTCGGCGCGACCGGGACCGCCGACGAGGAGTCGGCCTACCCGGCCGGCCTGTCCGGGACGCTGCCGTTGTCGCTCGCGGTCGGCTCCGCCGGCTTCTCGGCCGACGAGCACGTCCAGCTGGTGCACGAGGCCCGCCGGGCGCAGGTGCACGTCGGCTGGCTCGGCGCCCAGCTGCAGGCCCGCATCCAGGCCGCACTGGCCGCCCGCTCGCAGCGCTACGGCCGGGCCGAGCACTCCGCCGTCTGGAGCGACACCGGGTACTCCGACCAGGGCCCGCTTCCCGAGCTGGTGCGGACGCTGGGCACGCCCGAGGACCGGCACGCCGCCGCGGCCGCCGCCGACGCGCGGCTGGTCGACTGGCTCACCCGGCTGGGTGCGGAGCGCGGGCTGGAGTGGTCGCTGGCCGTCGTCCACCCGACGGTGACGGTGACCGCGGGCATGCGCGAGGAGACGGTGTCCGGCCCGGCGTTCCTCTCCCCCGTCCTCGGGAGCGCCGCCCACCTCGACCGGGAGGGCTTCAGCTCCACCGGCGCGGTGATGCTGGCCAACCAGGTCGAGTCCACCGTGCTCGCGGCGGTCGGCGTCCCGGTGCCCCCGGGGGCGGCCACCCAGCTGCGGGTCGTCCCGGCGGCCGGCCGGCGCAGCATGGACCGCTTCGTCGCCCGCCTCGACCTGACCCGCCAGCTCACGCTGGACCAGGTCGCGCACTTCACCCCGTCCACGCCCGAGGCGCCCGAGCCGCCGGCACCGGTGTCGCGCGGCATCGGCACGAGGAGCTGACCGCCGTGCTGTGGGACCTGCTGACGCTGACCGGCCAGCTCTTCCTGCTCATGTGGCTGGCCACCGCGCTCTTCTGGGGCCTGGCCGGCGCCGCGGCGGCCGCCGCGCTGGGCCGGCCGGCCTGGCAGGGCCTGCTGCTCGGAGCGGCGCTCCCCGGCATCGGCCCGGTCGTGCTGCTGGTGGTCGACGTCGTCCGCCGCGGCGGCGCCGCCGGCGTGCGCGCACGGCCGGCCGCGCCGTGGCGGGTGCGCGGCGCCCGGGAGGCGGCCGTCGCGCTCGCCGTCCTGGGCGCCGTCGCGGTCGTCGTGGTGACCGGTCTGCGCGACACCCGGCTGGCCGTGGTCACCGGCGAGGTGTCCTTCACCGTCCGCGACCTCGGCCTGACGACGGCCACCGGGGCCACCGTCCTCGTGCTGCTCGGCGCCGCCGTGCTGGCCTGGCGCCGGCCGAGCCGGATCGCCGCCGTCGCGGTCGCCTGGTGCGCCTCCTGGTGGCTGCTGTGGGCCGCCGGCGCGCTGCTGGTCGGCGACACGCTGCGGGTGCTCGCCGACTCCACCGGCCTGGCCGACGCCCTCGACGCGGCGGTCGAGGTCGGGACGTCGTGGTGGCTGCTGCTCGGTGTCGCGGTCGCGCTGCTCGCCTGGAGCACCGGACTGGTCGTCACCGGCGCCCGCGGCCGGGTGCCGGAGCCGCTGACGCCCGGCCTGCCCCGGCCCGGGCTGCCCCTGCCGCGGGCCGGCGCGGACCCGTTCGCGGACCCGTTCGCGCCGCGCAGCCCGTTCGCGGCGCCGGACCCCTCCGCCGGGCCGGCCGACCCGTTCGCGGGTCCCGGCCCGCGAACGGGCTCAGGAGGCTGGTGAGGCGTGCGCCAGCGCCCTGACCACCGCCGCCGCGTCGGGGCGGGGCTCCGGGACGACGACGGTGCCCAGGCCGCTCGCGGCCACGGTGCCACCCGGCTCGGGGGCGGCCAGCACCACGCGGTAGCCGGACGCCGCGGCGCCGCCCTCCTGGTCGGTCACGGTGACCACGACGCCCGGACGGCCGTCGCCGGCCGTGGTGACCGCCCGCGACCCGGTGCGCAGGCCGATCTCGGCGGTCCAGGCGCGGAGGAACTCCTCGGGGTCGTCGGCCAGGCCGAGCTGCCGCGGCGGCTGGGGGCGGTCGCTGACCGCCACCACCGTGACGGCGGGCTGGTCGGCGGCCGCGGCGAGGGCCTGGACGGCGCCCAGGACGCTGGCCACGGTGCCGGCCACCAGCCGCGGGCGCATGGACGCCGACAGGTCGAGCACCGCGGTCACCGGGACGCCGCTGGCGACCAGGCCGGCGTGCCCGGCCAGCGCCGTGGCCTCGCGCAGGGCCTGCGGGACCTCCACGTGCTTGGGCGCGGGTCCGCCGCCGCGCAGCCACGGGTCGCGGGTCGGGACGTAGGGCACCTGCTGCGGCAGGACGGCGTAGCCGGTGTCGGCCGGCGCCAGGCTCAGCGCCACGGTCGCGGTGCCCCCGACGGTGTCCAGGCCGGGGTGCTGGAAGGCCTCCTCCGTGCCGGCGCCCGGGCCGGTGCGCACGACCAGCGACAGCGACAGCGGGTGCGCCGTCGGCGCGGTGACCACCAGGTCCAGCCGCTGCCACCCCGCGGGCAGCGCGGCGGCGTCGAGCAGCCAGGTGTCGTCCGCCCAGGGCTGGCGTCGCAGCCCGGGGACCTCGTCGTCGGGGAAGCGCAGGTGCTGCCCGGAGGCGGTCACCAGGTGCGCGGCGACCTCGTCGCCGGGCCGCAGCCCCTGCCACTCGACCAGGCACTGGGCGCCCGGCAGCGGCTCGCGCTGGTTGACCGTCATGAGCACCGTCATCGGGTAGCTTCCCCCTCCGGATCCGGATCGTCCGTGTCCCGGCCACCCGGCCGGACGCCGCCGCAGTGTGACAGAGCGCCGGCCCGCCCGGGCTCGCTGCCGGCCCGTCCGCGCGTCCCCTCCGGGGCGGCCTCCCCCGCCGTCCCGTTCCCGCACCACACGAGGAGTCCCCGTGGCGTCCGCCCTCTACAGCGAGCTGCGCACCGCGCGTGACCAGCACGGCGTCGCTCCCGATGCGAGCGACGGCGTGCTGCTGCTCATCGCCCGGTCCCGCGTCGGGGACCCCGACCAGCTCGCCGGGCTGCTGCGGGACAAGGGCATCACCCTCGCGCCGTCGTCGGTGCAGGAGCTGGCCCGGCTGGTCCGCGAGAGCGGTGGCGGGACGCCCGCCCCTCCCCCGGCCGCCGCGCCCGCGTCCGGCGGCGCCATGGGCTTCCTGACCCGCGTCGACGACCAGCCGGCCGGCCGCGTCGTCGACAGCATCCCGCCGGTGCCGGCCGCGCCTCCGCAGGCGTCCTCCCGGCGCGACCGCGGCGGGCTGTCCCCCGAGCACGCGGCCTCCCGCAGCGCCGCGGGCACCCTCCCGCCCCCCGCCTACCCGGCGCCGGCGGCCGGGCCCGCCGCCGCTCCCGAGCCGGCCCCCGCCCCGCAGCGCCCGGCCGCCGCTGCCCCGCCGCCCCCGGCTCCCGTCCCGGCCCCGGAGCCCGAGCCCGAGCCCGCGCCGGTGGCCGAGGAGCCGGGCCTGCCCGGCCCCGAGGCGTTCTCCGACGACGTCGACCAGTGGGCGACCCGCGGCGACAAGGTGTCCACCCGCCGCGTCGACGACCGGACCGTCGACATCTCCTGGCCGGCGCTGGACGCGTCCGGCCAGTCGGTCGTCTACCTGCTCGTCGCCTCCTCCACCGGCATCCCGCCCCGCCCCAGCGCGGGCACCCGGGTGCTCGTGACCGACGAGCCGCGCGCGTCGGTCCCGGCCGGCACCGGACCGTTCGTCTCGGTGTTCAGCTACACGGCGGACACCGCCTGGAGCCTGCCGACGGTGCAGGCGGTGCACCACGCCGCCGGCCGGGTCGTGCCCGAGGTCGCCGACCTGCACGTGAGCGTCCACAACGACGCGGTGGTGCTGAGCTGGACCGCACCCCGGGGCGTCAGCCGCGTACGGGTGCTGCGCAGCCTCCCCGACGAGGCGCTGCCGCCCACCTTCGACGCCGCGCGGGAGATCGGCAGCACCCCCGCCTACGCCCGCGACACCGGCGTGCTCCCCGGCCGCCGCTACGAGTACCGGGTCCTCACCCAGTTCACCGAGGGCTCCGTGACCCACCTGTCGACGGGCATCGAGGCCGTCGCCACCATCCCGGCGGTCCCCCAGCCGGTGACCGACCTGGCCGCGACCGTCTCCGGCGAGACGGCGGTGGCGCGGGTCGAGCTGCGGTGGACCACGCCGGAGCTCGGCACCGTCGTCGTCTACGAGACCGGCGACAAGCCGGAGCACGCCGCCACCGGGCGGGTCATCAGCCGCGGCCAGCTCGACGTGCTGCCGCTGGGGCGGCCGGTGGGCGAGCCGGTGCTCTCCGAGGGGCCGGTGTCGATGGTGCCGGGCATCCCGTTCCGGCAGGCCGAGGGCGCCCGCCGCGCGTACACGCCGGTCACGCTCATCGGTGACCAGGCGGCGGTCGGGCCGGCGGCGGTCGTCGACCTGCTCGGCGCCCCGCGCGACGTCGCACTCACCGAGCGGGTGGGGTGGCAGCTGCTGCGCTTCGCCTGGCCGGTGGGCGCCACCTTCGTCGAGGTCGAGCGTGGCGGCATCGGCGGGCCCCCGGACGGCACCCCGGCGGTGCGCATCTCCGAGCAGGAGTACCGGCGGCTGGGCGGCATGCGCCTGGAGAACCTGCCGGTCAACGGCTGCGACCTGCACCTGCGCGGCTCGGTCCGGTCGGGCGGCGTGTGGACGCACGGCCCGACGACGGTGGTCACCTACCCCGGCCGCTGGGTCCTGTACTACAGGATCGACAAGGTCGGCCGGATCGGCCGCCGCCGGCAGCTGTCGCTCTACGTCGAGCGGCCGTGGCAGGACGCCGCACGGGTGGCGTTCGTGACCCGGCAGGACCGCATGCCGCTCAACCCGTGGGACCTGGAGCGCCCGCCCGACCACACCATCGACGTCCGCGGCAACACCCTCGTGCCGCACCAGTGGACGCCGGTGGGCGAGCTGCCGCCCGAGGGTCCCGGCTACACCCGGCTGTTCGCCCAGCACGAGCGGGCGGGCTGGCCGGCCGTCGTCCCGCCGCCGAGCGTGCCGCGCCCGCCGGGCCCGGCGCCCGCGCCCCTGGCGCCCGGCCAGCTGCGGTGCGTCACCTGCGGCACCACCCAGGACGCGCAGCCGACGCTGTTCCGCTGCACCGGCACCTGCCAGCCGGCGGTCGACCCGGTGCTCTCGGGCTTCCTCGGCGAGGCGACCGAGGACCGGCCGCTGTTCGCCGCCTCGGCGCCGGGCATGGACAGCGTCGCGTGCCCCAGGTGCAGCACGCCGTCCCGCGAGGTCGTCTGCAAGGCGTGCCACTCGCCGCTGCAGTCCCAGGCGGCGGCCACCGACCCGGTGACCGTCACCGTCGTCGGCGCGCGCGGCACCGGCAAGACGACGTTCCTGGTCCGGCTCTGCGACTGGGTCGAGAAGGTGTGGGGCCCGGCGACCGGCGCCCCGGCGACGCCGCTGGACTCCCACACCGTCGGCCGGCTGCAGGCCATGCGCGAGTCCCTCACGGACGGCCGCGCGCTGCCCTCCACGATGACCGTGGAGCAGAACCCCGACCTGCTCACCCCGATGCTGATGACGCTCGACCAGTGGGGTGGCCGCGCGCGCACCCTCGCGCTCTACGACGTCGCCGGGGAGGACACCGAGCGCCCCGGCGCCCTGGCGCCCTACGGCCCGACGATGGCGCGCAGCGACGCGCTGCTGTTCCTGCTCGACCCGCTGCAGATCGAGGACGTCCGCAACTTCCTCGAGGGGCAGATCCCGCTGCCGCCGGTGGCCGGCAACCCGCTCACCGTGCTGAACAACGTCATCACCGAGATCCGGCGGCGCACTCAGGAGACCGGGCCGCTCCGCATGCCGCTGATGGTCGCCGTCAGCAAGCTCGACGGGATCCACGAGGCGGTGGGGACGCCCGGCACCGACCTGTCCGAGCTGCTCAACGGCGGGTCCGCCCTGATGCACGACCCGACGGCGGGTGACTCGCTGGCCTTCGACCCGTACGACCGCTACCAGGTCCACGAGGAGACCCGCAGCCTCCTGCTGCGGCTCAACGCCATGCAGTTCCTCTCGCTCGCCGAGGGGTCCTTCTCGCGGGTCGAGTACTTCTCGCTGTCCGCGCTGGGCCACTCGCCGGCCGGCGCCACCCTCTCGGAGGCGGGCGTGTCCTCCTTCCGCGTGCCCGACCCGCTGCGCTGGCTGGTCGCCGGCCGCTGGCCGGGCCGCTGAGGGGAACGGGGATGCTGCGCGCGCAGTTCACGTACACGGCCTCCCGCCGGCCCGGTCCCTTCGACACCGGCGCCGGCTGGAAGGTGTCGGCCATCTCCAAGGTCGGGCCGGTGTCCGACGACGTCATCCGGGCGGCGGCCCGCAACGTCGGCGGGTTCGTGCCGCCGCCGCTGCCGGAGCTGGCCTCGAAGGCCGACGTCGACGCGCTGCCGCACTGCCTGCGGCTGGACGTGCTCGACGGGCCCGAGCCGCTGGCCTGCCTGAGCTCCATCGTGGCGGCCGGGCCGGACTACTCGGGGCGGCCGAACACCTTCGCCCACGGGCTGGTCGTCTCCGGCGACGGGCTGGCGGACGGGCGGGACCGTCCCCTGCGCCCCGCCGACCTGTGGGACGCCGCCCTGTGGCAGCGGCCGCTGGGCGCCCAGGCGGCCGAGGAGACCCTGCTCGACGAGCACCTGCGCGACCTCACCCGCGGCCCGCTCGACGACGCCGCCCTGGAGGCCTTCACCCGCGCCCACCCGGACCAGCGCGAGCTCGTGCTCGCCGCGGTCGAGCGGTTCCTGGGTGGCGCCGGCCCGCTGGTCGTCGTCGGTGACGGGTCGTTCTCCTCGGTGGCCACCTGGCTGCACCTGGCCGGGCGGCTCCTGCTGCCCACGTCGGCGTGGCGGCTGCCGTTCAGCACCTACGAGCGGCTTCGGGATCCCCGCACGGCCACCGGCTGGCGGTTCGCCGTCGTCGGTGTGCCGGCGGCCGACGCCGCGGCCGCCGCGGCCCTGCCGGGCAGCCGGTTCACCGTGCTCCGCGACGACGAGAAGCCGGTGCGCGCGGGCCTGGGGCGCTGGACCCTCCACGACGGCGCTCCCCTGACGGCGGGGCCCTGGGCGCGGCTGGCCGAGTCGGTCATCAGCGCCGAGTTCCTGCCGGTGGTGACCGACCAGGTGGAGGCCCTGGCCGCCGCGGTGGGGAACTCGACCGCCGACCGACCGATGTGGGCCCTGGGTGCCGCGGTCCTGCTCGACGACGACCTGGCGGAGTTCTTCGGCTCGGACGCCGCGGAGGTGGCCGCCGCGCACTGGCCGGCGCGCGTGGACGCCGAGGAGGTCCTCGAGCGGGTCCTGGAGTGCGTGGAGCGGCACGCCGCCCCCGGTTCCGACGCCGCCGCCCGCATCCGCGAGCGCCTCACGTCCGATCCCGACAGCCCGATGGCGCAGCGGGCGCTGCTCCGTCCGGTCCTCGCCGCACTCGAGACGCCGGCGGACTTCGAGCGGCTCGCGCACACGCTGCCGCAGCGGCCGATCGAGGTCGCTCCGGCGCTCCGGACGGATCTCGGCGGTGCCGTCGCCGACGCGCTCGGCCGTGTACCGCAGGCCGACGACCCGGTCGGGGCGCTCCTGGCGGTCGCCGCCGTGATGGACCACGTCTCCAGTCCCCTGGAGCTGCGGCTGCGGGCGGTCGAACTGGCCCGCGAACTGGTGGTGCCCAGGCTGGTCGAACCGGCGGCCGATCCGGTCCGCCGCGGCTGGCCGCCGGTGCCCTCCTGGCTGTGGGAATCGCTGACCCGGGAACTGGCCGCGACACCACAGCTGGAGCACGGCATCGAGCTGCCCGGCGAGAACCTGTCGGCGGCCACGCACGAGTGGCTCGGATCGCTCTCGCTGCCGGCCGGGGAGCTGACGGCCGAGGCGCTGCGCAGGACGGGACCGGTCGAGTGGGAACGCGCCGCCTACCGGCTGTACGTGCGCCGGGACCGGGACGTCACACCGCTGGAGCGGGCCGCGGCCTTCCTCGGCACCGTGCGTTCGGGCGCGGTCAACGACGGCACTGCCATCGACCGCTGGGCCAGTCGGGCTGCCGACGACGCGTATCCGCGCAACTCGCTCGACGTCCCCACCGCGACCGTCCTCATGGACGCGATACCGGGCGAGGTGCCGTTCGCCGTCGCGCTCGCCACCGTCCTGCAGCGCACCCCTCCCTCACCGGAGACCCGTGCGGCGGCCGTGCGCCTGCACGAACGCGAGGTGGTGCCCCGCAACGTCGAGCACGTGGTGGAGCGGCACCGGCGCTTCGAGGAGCCGGCCGCCACGTCGGTCCCCACGGGCGGGACGCCGGTCACCGTGGCCGGGCACCCGGCCGCGCCCTCGGCGGCTGCCATCCCTCCCGGTGAGGTGCTCGTCACCGACAGGGCCCAGCTCCTGCACCTGCTCACCGAGCCGCAACGGCTCGGCGCGCCCCGGTCGGCGTGGATCCCGGTCGCCGAGGCGCTGCTGCGCGTCGACGTCCGCGTGCTGCCGATGGAGAAGCTGCCACAGGCCACGTGGGAGGACGCCATGCCCTGGGGCGACGGCTGGGCCCGGCTCGACGCCGAGCAGACCGACCCCGGCTCGCGCACCCTCCTCGCTGCCCACCTGCTCTGCCGCGGAGCGCGGGCACGCTGGTGGCTGCGCGAGGACTGGGCGGCCGGCTGGCTGACGGAGAAGGGCGAGGAGCGGAACACCGTCTGGGCCGAGACGATCGCCGGCCGGTTGCTGCTCCGCGGCGACCCGCGGATCGGCATCGAGGACCTGGTCCGGGTCCTGACCGAGCAGGCGCCGCGCAAGCCGTCGGGGACGTTCTCCGACGGGGGGAAGCGCGATGACGCCTGGCGGGGGGACGCCCTCACCTGGGCACGCCGGCTGGCCGGGTCGAAGCCGCGTCCGTCACCGGTCCCGCGAGCGCGGTGAGCGCCCCCGTCCGCGGCCCCGTCGTCCAGGCGACGTGGCGGCCCGGGACGGCCGGGCCGGTGCGGTGGGAGCCGCAGGTGGTCTCCCGATCGCCCTGGCGGATCCGGTCGAGCGGAACGAGCGCGGGCGACCGCCGTCCCGTCGCCGGGTGTCGACCTGCTGCTGCCTCGGCGGGCCGGAGGCAGCAGCAGGTCGACGAGCGGCGCGAGGGTCAGCCGGCGAGCAGGTCCAGCAGCCGGTCGAGGTAGGGCACCTGGCCCTTCACCAGCTTGGCCCGCGCCTCGTCGACGCCGAACCAGGCGGCGCGGTCGATCTCGGGGAACTCCTGCAGCCGCCCCGACCGCGGCGGCCACTCGATCGTGAACGTGTTGCTGACGGCGGCGTCCGCGTCGAGATCGCCCTCGCCGGCCCACACGGTGAGGACCTTGCCGCTGGTCCGCAGCTCACCGAGCGGCACCAGCGACGTCGCCGGCACCGGGCTGCCGAGCTCCTCCTCGAACTCGCGGTGCGCGACCGCGAGCGGGTCCTCGCCGTCGGCGTACTCGCCCTTCGGGAACGACCAGGCGCCGTCGTCCTTCCTCGCCCAGAACGGCCCGCCCATGTGACCGAGCAGCACCTCCACGTGCGGCGCGCGCCGGTACAGCAGGACCCCCGCGCTCCGTCTCGGCACCGGCTCAGCCTGTCACGGGCAGCGCGGTCCCCGGTCGCCGTTGCCGCGGCCGTTGCCGCGGCCGTCCTGGCCCCGGCCGGGCGGGTCGTCGCAGGGGACCGGGGGCTCCGCGGTCGGGACGGGCGCGGCCGTCGTCGGAGCGGGCGTCGCCGCCGGGACGGCGGCCGGCACCCCGGCGACTCCCTCCGGGGCGGCGGCCGGGGAGGTCGGGGACGGCGGGGGCGCGGCCGACGACGGGTGCGGCGACGCGGGGCGCGCGACGGGGTCGCTCGGCGCGGCCGTCCGCACGACGGGCGGCGCCGCGTCCACCGCCGTCCCGCTCACGGCCGGCGCGACCAGTACCGCCAGGCCGCTGACGGCGAGCAGCACCGCGAGTGCACCGAGCACCGCGAGCCACCGCCGGCGCGACGGCGGCCGCGCCGCCCGGTGCCGCGAGGAGGTGGGCAGCCGGTCCGTGTCGAGCCCGTCGGAGAGCCCGTCCAGCAGACCGCCGGACGGGCCGTCGGGCGGGGGCTCGGGAGCGGTGCGCACCCGGCCGAACGTACGGACGGGACGACCCGGTTCCGGCCACCGACCCGCTCCCCCGTGCCCGCCCGGCAACGTCTCGGCGCTCCCGTCACACCCGCCCCAGACGCTCCACGCGGATGACCGGACCGGTCCGTCCGGGCCGGTAGACAGGACGCCATGAGCACCACGGACACCCGCCCGCATCCGCACGACGGGGTCCGGGCTGCCGTGGCGATCTCGGCCACCAGCACGCCGGTGCTCTCCTACGCCCTCGCGCACAACCGGGTGCCGGTCGTGTCGCGGCTGGCGTTCACCAACCACGGCGCGGCGGTCCGCGGCGCCACCGTGCGCCTGGGCGTCCAGGACGCCGAGGGCCCCATCGGCAGCCCGGTCGAGCTGCTGGTCGACCTCGACGCCGGCACCACGACCGTGCTCAGCGACGTCGGCCTGGTCATGGACCCCGCCGCGATGCTGCAGATCGAGGAGCAGCGGCCGGGGTCGATCGAGATCGACGTCGCCGTCGACGGCGTGGACGTCGCCGGCACCGCCGTCCCGGTGCAGGTGCTCGCCGCCAGCCAGTGGCTGGCCACCCCGGTGCCGCTGGCGCTGGAGATGCTCGCCGCGCACGTCCTGCCCAACCACCCCGCGGTGACCGCGCTGCTGGCCGAGGCCGCCGCGGTGCTCGAGGAGCGCACCGACGACCCGTCGGTGCAGGGCTACCAGGCCGGTCCCGAGCGGGTCGACGAGATCGTCGCCGCGATCGCCGCGGCCGTGCGCGCCCGCGGCATCCGCTACAGCGAGCCGCCGGCCAGCTGGGCCGACATCGGCCAGAAGGTGCGCACCCCCGGCGACGTGCTCGACGGCCGGGTGGGCACGTGCCTGGACACCGTCGTCGTGCTCGCCGCCGCGCTCGAGGCCGCCGGTGTGCGGCCGCTGCTGTGGGTGGCCGAGGGGCACGCCTTCCTCGGCTACTGGCGCGAGGAGCGCACCGCGGAGAGCGCGGCCACCACCGACGTCGCGCCGCTGGTCAACCTGGTCGACCTCGGCCTGGTGCGGCTGGTGGAGACGACGCTGCTGACCAGCCGCAGCGCCGAGGAGCCCGACGCCGACCGGCTGCACCGCGCCGCCTACGACGCCTGGCTGCCCGGCACCCTGGACCGCGTCGTCGGCGTCACCGACGTCCACCGCGCCCGCCGCGACGGCATCCTGCCGCTGCCCGCCCGCACCCGCGGCCCGGACGGCTCGGTGCAGGTCATCGAGTACCGCGCGGCCGAGCACGACCCCGCCGCCCGCCCGGCCGGCCGGCACGCCGCCCCGGTCGCGGGCGGCCGCCCCGGCGTGCCGCCGCGGGTGCAGCAGTGGAAGAACGCCCTGCTCGACCTCAGCCTGCGCAACCGGCTGATCAACTACACCGAGGGCGCCGGCCTGCCGCTGGTCGTCCCCGACGCCTACCTCGCCGGCCTCGCCGACCTGCTCACCGGCGACGACGCCCTCACCCTGCTGCCCAGCGACCGGCTGGCCGCCGTGCACGTCGAGCGCGGCGTGCGCTCGGCCCGCGAGCTGCCGGTCGGCCTGCTCGGCGAGACGCTGGTGGACCGCCGCGCGGTGCACGCCGACGTCACCGAGGGCGGCTACCTGCCCCGGCTGCGCGGGCTGGCGCACCGGGCGCGGACGGTCCGCGAGGAGACCGGCGCCAACAACCTCCACGTCGCGATCGGCAGCCTGGCCTGGGAGCTCGACGGCCGGGCGCTGCGCTCGCCGCTGGTGCTGCTGCCGGTGGTCCTCTCCCCCGCGGGCCGCACCGGCGCCTACCGGCTCACCGCCGACGAGTCCTCCGCCGCCAGCCCCAACTGGTGCCTGCTGGAGAAGCTGCGCCAGGTGCACGGCCTGACCGTGCCGGGGCTGGACGGCGAGGGCATCGACGTCGACACCGCGCTGACCGCCGTCCGCCAGGCGCTGGCCGACGCCGGGCTGCCGTTCCGCGTCGAGGCGACCGCCGACCTCGCCGTCCTGCAGTTCGCCAAGTACCGGCTGTGGCGCGACCTCGACGAGCACTGGGCCGAGCTCACCGCCAACCCGCTGGTGCACCACCTCGTGCACGCCCCGACCGAGGCGTTCGCCGACCCGGTGCCGGCGGCGGCCGCCGACGTCGACCTCGACGAGCTGGCCGCCCGCTGCCCCGTCCCCGCCGACGCCTCGCAGCTGCGCGCGGTGGCCGAGGGCGTCGCCGGGCGCACGTTCGTGCTGGAGGGCCCGCCCGGCACCGGCAAGTCGCAGACCATCACCAACCTGCTCACCCGCGCGGTCGCCGACGGCAAGCGGGTGCTGTTCGTCGCCGAGAAGCGGGCCGCGCTCGACGTCGTCGCCCGGCGGCTCGAGGCGGTCGGCATGGGCCCGTTCGCCCTCGACCTGCACGACCGGGGCGCCCGCGCCGCCGAGGTCCGCGCCCGGGTGCGCGCGGCGCTGGACCACGCCGTCGCCGTCGACGAGCAGGGCCTGGCCGCCGACGGCGACGACCTGCGCGCCGCCCGCCGCACGCTGGCCCGCTACGCCGACAGGCTGCACGCGCCGAACGCGGCCGGGCTGTCGTACTACTCCGCGCGGACGGCGCAGCTCGCGCTCGGCGACGACGTCCCGCAGCTGCCGGTGCCGCAGGCCTTCGCCGCCGCCGCGCCCGCGGCGACGCTGGCCGAGGTGCGCCGCGCGCTGGCGCTGCTGCCCGACGTCGCCGACCTGGTCCGCCCCTCGCCGCGGCACCCGTGGGCGTTCGTCGACACCGCGCGGGTCGACCTGCGCGCCGCCCAGGCCGCCGCCGCCGAGGTCGACGCCGCCATGCGGGCGCTGCCGGCCGAGGAGCACCTGGCGCGGGCGCTGCGCGAGGTGCGCACCCCCGGCGACCTCGACGACCTCGCCCACCTGCTGTCCGGTCCGGCGGTGGGCTCCACGATCGGCATGGACGTCCTCGACGAGGTGCCCACCGAGCGCTGGACGACCGCGACGACGACGGTGCTCGGCGAGGTCGCCGCGTTCACCTCCGCGGTCCACCCGGGGCTGGAGCTCGCGACCCCGGAGGCGCTGGCGCTGCCGCTGGCCGACCTCTACGTCGCCGCCCAGACCGCGCAGGCCGCCCGCTGGTGGACCCGCCGGCAGGGGCTGCGCGCGGTGCGCGCGCAGCTCGCGCCGATGCTGCGCCCGGGTGTGACGGTCAAGCTCCGCGACGTCGCCGAGCTCACCGCCTCGCTGTGGCGGCTGCAGACCGCCGCCACCGGGATCGCCGCCCGCGCCTCGGTCATCCCCGGTCTGTCGGTGCCGGCCGGGTGGAACCCGCTGCTGGAGCCCACGCTGCTCGACGGGCAGGTCGCCTGGCTGCGCCGCGCCGGCGCGGTCGTCGACAGCGCCCGCGAGTTCGCCGTCGCGCTGCGCCGCTACGTCGTCGCCGGGCCCGGGCCGGACGCCGCCGCGGCCGCCGCCGTCGTCCGGCTGCGCGACGGGCTCGACGCGCTGCTGCGGGTCTGCTCCAGCACCCCGGCCGCGCTGGCCGCCTGGTGCGGTGACGACGGCGTGGTGCTGCGCTGGGCGATGACCCGGCCCGAGCGCGGCGTCGAGCACAGCGGGCTGATCTCGCTGCGCCGCTGGGCGGAGTTCCTCGACACCCTCGAGCCGCTGCGCGCCGCCGGGCTCACCGAGGCCCGCGCCGCGCTGGTGTCGGGCCGGCTGCCCGCCGAGGACGCCCCGCGCGCGTTCGAGCACGGCCTGGCCGCCGCGTCGTCGGCCGAGCGCCGCGCCGCCACCGGGCTGGACGGCTTCGACGAGGCCGCGCACGGCAAGGCGATCACCCGCTTCACCGCCGCCTCCCGCGCGGTGCGCCGGCACCTGGCCGCCGCGCTGCCGGCCGAGGTGCTGGCCGGCCGGGACCTCGGCCTCGCCTCTGACGGCACCGCCGACGACCGGCTCGGCGCCCTGCAGCGCGAGCTCGGCCGCTCCCGCCGGGGCCTGGGCGTGCGCGCGCTGCTGGCCGAGTACGGCGACCTGGTCACCGCGGTCGTGCCGTGCGTGCTGGTCAGCCCCGACTCGGTGGCGCGGTTCTTCCCCGCGCGGGCCGGGCTGTTCGACCTGGTGGTCTTCGACGAGGCCTCGCAGATCCGCGTCGCCGACGCCGTCGGCGCGCTCGGCCGGGCCAAGGCCGCCGTGGTCGTCGGGGACAGCGAGCAGATGCCGCCGACGTCGTTCGCCGAGCCGGTGTCCGTCCTCGACGACGAGCTCGCCGAGCTGCTCGGCACCGCCGTCGAGGACGAGGAGTCGATCCTCTCCGAGTGCGTGCAGGCGCGGGTGCCGCGGCACTGGCTGTCCTGGCACTACCGCAGCCAGGACGAGTCGCTGATCGCGTTCAGCAACGCGCACTACTACGAGAACCGGCTGTCGTCGTTCCCGGCGCCCACCCACGGGCGGCCCTCGCCCGACGTCGACGGCCGCGGCATCTCGCTGGTCCGCGTGCAGGGCACCTTCCACCGCGCCGGCGCCGGCCGGCTGCTGCGCACCAACCCGATGGAGGCCAAGGCCGTCGTCGCCGAGGTCCGCCGCCGGTTCGACGCGGGTACGGGCGGGGATGCCACAGCGGTGCCGTCGATCGGCGTGGTCACCTTCAACACCCAGCAGCGGGCCTACATCGAGTCGCTGCTGCGCGACGCCGGCGACGAGCGGCTGACCGAGGCGCTGGACCGCACCGACGGCGAGGGCCTGTTCGTCAAGAACCTGGAGAACGTGCAGGGCGACGAGCGCGACGTCGTGCTGTTCTCCACCGGCTTCAGCCCCGACGACCGCGGCGTGCTGCCGCTGAACTTCGGCCCGCTCAACCGGGTGGGCGGCGAGCGCCGGCTCAACGTGGCGATCACCCGCGCCCGGCGGCAGGTCGTCGTCTTCTCCTCCTTCGACCCGTCGGCGCTGCGCGCGGAGCAGACGTCGTCGCTGGGCATCAAGCACCTGCGCGCCTACCTCGACCTGGCGGCGCTCGGCACCGACGCGCTGCCCCGCGAGGCCCGGCGGCCGTCGGTGCCCGACCGGCACCGCGAGGAGATCGCCGCGGCGCTGCGCAGGCGCGGGCTGGCGGTGCGCACCGACGTCGGCCTGTCGGAGTTCCGCGTCGACCTGTCCGTGGCCCGGGCCGCCACGCCGGACAGCCCGGTCATGGCGGTGCTGCTCGACGGCCCCGAGTGGGCGCGCCGCCGCACCGTCGGCGACCGCGACGGCCTCCCCGTCGAGGTGCTGTCCGGGATGCTCGGCTGGCCCGTCGTCGAGCGGGTGTGGCTGCCCTCGTGGCTGCGCGACCGCGACGCCGTCCTCGACCGCCTGGTCGCGGCGGTGGCCGCGGTCCCCGAGCCGGCACCCGCTCCCCCGGCCGCCGCCCTCACCGTGGTGGACGACGTCCCCGCCCCCGTCGTCGAGCTCCCCGTCGCCGAGCCGGAGCCGGAGACCGGGCCGCAGCCCGACCCCGAGCCGGAGTCCCGCGGGCTGCCGACGCTGCGCTCGATGGTGTCGGCCGCGGTCACCGCGCTGCCGGTGCCGCGGCACGCGCCGGTCGAGGCCCCGGTGGTGACGACGCCGGTGACCCCGGTGCCGCTGACCGTCGTCCCCGACCCCGTCGAGGAGCCCGCGCAGGAGCTGCGGTTCCGCGCGTGGGCGCCCAGGCCCGCGGGCGACCGCAAGGTCCTCGACGACCTGGCCGACCCGCGCAACGCCCGGCTCGTGCGGCGCGTCCTGACCGCCGGGGTCAAGGCGGAGGGGCCGGTGCACCGCGACCGCCTCGCGCGGCTGGCCGCCGGCGCGTTCGGGCTGACCCGGGTGAGCGAGGCCCGCCGCGACGCGCTGCTGGCCCTGCTGCCCGAGGGCTCGCTCGACGGCGACGTCGTCTGGCCCGGGACGCTGGACCGGGAGACCTGGACCGCGTTCCGCCGCCAGGTCACCAGCACCGCGCGCCCGCTCGAGCAGGTGCCGGTGCAGGAGGTCGGCAACGCGATGGTCGCCCTGTGCCGCGCGTCCGACGGCCTGACCCAGGACGAGCTGTTCCTGCGCACCGGCGAGGTGTTCGGCTACCGCCGCCGCACGCCGTCGCTGGCGCCGCTGCTGGCCCGGGCGCTGGCCCGCGTCACCGCCGCCGGGCGGGTCACCGCCGGCGACGACGGCCGGCTCACCGCCCGCTGACCTCTCCGCCACGCGGTCGTGCTCTGCACACAGGTGCAGGCAGAGCACGACCGTCCGCAGGAGCACCCCGGCTGCGGGGAGGATGGAGCACCGTGAGCACCGCCGGGACGACCGAGGCGACCGCGATCCGGGACTTCGCCGCCGACGTGCGCGACGCCGTCGGGCGGCTGGCCGGGGTCGCCGAGCGCACGCCGCTGCAGCGCAACGAGCGGCTCTCCGCACTCACCGGCGCCCACGTGTGGCTCAAGCGGGAGGACCTGCAGGTCGGCCGCTCGTACAAGGTCCGCGGCGCGTACAACACGATCAGCCGCCTCGACGACGCCGCCCGCGCCGCCGGCGTGGTCTGCGCGAGCGCCGGCAACCACGGCCAGGGCGTCGCGTACGCCTGCCGGGCGCTCGGCGTGCGCGGCGCGGTCTTCGTCCCCGGCACGACGCCGCGGCAGAAGCGCGCCCGCATCCAGGCCCTCGGCGGGGACACCGTCGAGCTCGTCGTCACCGGCGACACCTACGACGACGCCGCGGCCGCCGCCGCGGCGCACGCCCGCACGACCGGCGCCACGCTGGTCCCGGCGTTCGACGCCTGGCCGGTCGTCGTCGGGCAGGCGACCGTCGCGGTGGAGGTGCTCGACCAGCTCGGCGGCCGCGCGCCCGACGTCGTCGTCCTGCCGCTCGGAGGGGGCGGGCTGCTGGCCGGCTGCGGTACCTGGCTCGCGCAGGCCGCCCCCGGCACCCGGGTGGTCGGGGTGGAGCCGGCGGGCGCGGCGAGCATGGCCGCGGCCCTGGCCGCCGGGCGGCCGGTCGAGCTGGCGGAGATCGACACCTTCGTCGACGGCGCCGCGGTCCGGCGGGCCGGGGCGGTCACCCACCCGCTGGTGCGCGACTGCGGCGCCGAGCTGGTCGCCGTCCCCGAGGGCCGGGTCTGCACCGAGATGCTCGACCTGTACCAGGTCGACGGGATCATCGCCGAGCCCGCGGGCGCGCTGGCCTCCGCCGCGCTCACCGGCGGCACCGTGCGGGTCGAGCCGGGGCAGACGGTGGTCTGCGTGCTGTCCGGCGGCAACAACGACGTCAGCCGGTACGCCGAGGTCATCGAGCGCTCCCTGGTGCACCAGGGGCTCAAGCACTACTTCCTCGTGGAGTTCCCCCAGGAGCCCGGCGCGCTGCGCCGCTTCCTCGACGACGTGCTCGGTCCCGACGACGACATCGTGCTGTTCGAGTACGTCAAGCGGGACGAGCGGGAGACCGGCGCCGCGCTCACCGGCATCGAGCTCGGCACCGCCTCCGCGCTGCCCGGCCTGCTCGACCGGATCGCCGCGAACCCGCTGCGCATCCAGCACCTGGCGCCGGACTCCCCGGCCTACCGCTACCTCGTCCGCGGCGGCGCCCCCGGCTAGACCCGGGCCAGCCCCACCACGGTGACGTCGTCGGTGCCCGCGGGGTCCAGCGCCGCGACGACGCCGTCCACGACCTCCTGCGGCTCCCCGGCCAGGCCCGCCACCGTCGCGCGCACCGCCTCCAGGCCCTCGGGCAGCGGGCGGTCGCGCCGCTCGACCAGCCCGTCGCTGTAGAGCAGCAGCCGGTCGCCGGGGTCCAGCCGCAGCTCCACCTCGGGGAAGTCGGCGTCGTCGAGGAGGCCGAGCGCCGGCCCGCGGCCGTCGGTGACCAGCCGCGCGGCGCCGTCGTGCGCGTGCACGGCGGGCAGGTGCCCGGCGTTGGCCAGCGCCAGCGCGCCGCCGGCCGGGTCGAGCTGGACGACGAGGGCGGTCGCCATCTCCCCCGGCAGCAGCGCGGCGACCAGGCGGTTGAGCTCGGCCAGCGCCGCGGCCGGGCCCTCGTCGCGCAGCAGCGCGGCGCGCAGCGCGTGCCGCAGCTGGGCGGTCACCGACGCGGCGGTCAGGCCGTGCCCGGCGACGTCGCCGAGCACCACGGCCAGCCGGCCGCTGGGCAGCGGCACCAGGTCGTACCAGTCGCCGCCGACGACGTCGGCCTCGCTCGGCCGGTACCGCGCGCCGAGCGCGACGCCGGGCACCTTGGGCAGCTCCTCGAGCAACAGGGTGCGCTGCAGCGCGGCCGAGAGCCGGTCGTCCTCGCCGGCGCGGGCGAGCCGCGCCTCGCCGAGGTGGCCGGCCAGCGCGCGGGCGGCGGCGACCTCGTGCTCGCGCCACGGGCGGGCGGTGCCGCGCACGGTCTCGGTCCAGCGGGCGAACGACCGGCGCGGGGACAGCCGCCCGTCGGTGACCTTCGACGTGTGCGGGTCACCGCCCCAGCTGACCTCGCGCGGGGTCTCGGGGCGGAACCAGGCCAGGAAGTCGCCGCGCCCGCCGCCGACCTCGACGGCGAGCACGCCGCTGGCGTCGTCGGCGAGATCGTCGAAGCCGGGCAACGCGAGGGTGAGCCGGTCGGTCGCGCCGCCGGCCCGCAGCACCGCGGGGACGACGGCAGCGACCCGGTCGGCCGGCGGGGTGCGCCCGAGCAGGTGCAGCCGCCCGTCGAGGCGGATCGCGGCGCCGGCGGCGGGCAGCAGGTCCAGCGCGGTGAGGTCCCCGTCCACGAGCGCGGCCGCGGGCGTGCGCGGCGTGCGGCCGATCGCGGCCACCAGCTCCGCCTCCCGTTGCGCGACGGCGACCACCCGGTCGCGCTCGCCGGCCTCGACGGTGGTGTGCAGCAGCAGCGAGGCGGTGCGGCCGAGGAACTCCGCGGCGGTGCGGTCGGCGTAGGAGGGGCGGTGGGCGCCGCTGTAGCCGTGGCAGGCGACGAGTCCCCAGAGCTTCCCGCGGTCGATGAGCGACACCGACATCGACGCGGTGACGCCCATGTTGGCCAGGTACTCCAGGTGCACCGGCGAGACGCTGCGCAGCACCGCGCCGGACAGGTCCAGCGGCCGCCCCGTCCCCGGCACCAGCGGCGGCTCCAGCGGGACCGGCGTGTAGGTGGCGTCGGGGATCAGCCGCATCCAGTTGGTGGCGTAGAGGGCGCGGGCCTGGGCGGGGATGTCACCGGCCGGGTAGTGCAGGCCGAGGAAGGGCTCGAGGTCCGCCCGCCGGTCCTCGGCGACCACCTCGCCGTTCCACTCGGCGTCGAAGCGGTAGACCATCACCCGGTCGAAGCCGGTCAGCGCCCGCACCTCGCGGGCCAGGACGGCGGTCAGCCCCTCCAGCGACGTCGGCGCGGACAGCCGCTGCAGCACGGTCGGCAGCCGCCGGTGCCAGGCCGCGCCGGCCTGCCCGGCGCCGGCGACCGGCTCCCACTCGGTGACCAGCAGGTCGCCGCTGCGGGACAGCACCAGGTCCAGCTCGGTGCCGGCGGGCGCCACCCGCAGCGGGTCGGCCTCGGCGAGGTCCGCGGCCAGCGCCGCCCGCAGCCGGTCGAGCTCGGCGGGGGTCAGCAGGTCGGCCAGCGTGCGGCCGGTGGGGTCGGTGCCGAGGACGGCGGCGGCGTTGGCCGAGGCGACGACGACGGCGAGGTCGGGCTCGGTGACGGCGAGCAGCGCGCCGTGCGGCTGGATCGCGCCGGGGACGGCGATCGGCTCCTCGGCGCAGCGGGCGAGCGCCTCGTCGTCGACCACACGGCGGAGCGGGTCGGGAGCCGGGGACGGGAGGGTCGGGGCGGCGCTCATCGCGGCCGACCCTACGACCCGACCTCCCCGTCGGACAGGCTCGCCGACTCCACGACCGGCACCAGGCGGGACAGGTCCAGCAGGTCGATGACCAGGCGCACCGGCTGGTTGTCCCGCGGGCAGACGACCTGCAGCGCGGTCCCGGCCGCGGCGGCCTGCTTGGCGGCACGGACCAGCTGCCGGGCCCCGGAGGAGTCCATGAAGACGGTGGCGGTCAGGTCGATGACCAGGGATCGCGGGTGGGCGGCCAGCTCGTCGTCGACGTACGCGGCGAGGAGCGCCACCGTGGCGATGTCGAGTTCACCGCGTACCCTCAGCGCGGGCCGCCCGTTCACCGCCACGCGGTCGACGGCGAACAGCACGATCAGGCTCCCTCGGTACCCGGAACGGACCCGAGGAGCGTACGCGCCGTCACGGGAGGGGCTCGGCATGGACATCGCGTTCACCGTCCGGCTGCCCGTCGACGTGGACAGCGTGCCCTTCGTCCGCGGCCTGTGCCGGCAGGCGCTCGAGCACCTGCGGATCGAGCAGGCCGTCGTCGAGGAGACGACGCTCGCGCTCACCGAGGCCTGCGCGAACGTCGTCCAGCACGCCGGCGACCACGCCGAGTACCAGGTGTCGGTGGAGATCGACCGGGCGCTGTGCCGGATCACCGTCGTCGACGACGGCACCGGCTTCGACCCCGAGGAGGCGGCCACCCGGGCCGGCCTCGACGGCGAGCGCGGCGCGGGGCTCACGCTCATGCAGGCGCTGGTCGACCGGCTGGACTTCCGCCTCGACCCCGACGGCCGGCACTGCGTCAGCCTGGAGAAGCGGCTGAGCAGCCGCCCGTCGCTGCGCCTGCTCGACCGCAGCTGACGAAGGACCCCCTGCCCCCCACCGCTCGCAGGCTCGCGGCGGGCCCCTGCAGGCGGCCGGAGGGCGACTACCTGTCGAGCGGGTTGGCCCGGGCGCGGGCGGCGAAGCCGTTCGCCGAGAACCGGCCGGCCGGCGAGTCCGGCTTGCGGCGGGCCTGGTCCTCGAAGCAGGCGACGAACTCGCCGATGAGGCCCAGCCGCGGGTACTCCGCGAGGACGGCGGCGCGCAGGCCGGCGGGCCAGGCGTCCGGGTCGCGGCCGGAGATGTCGAGGCCGGTGGCCAGCTCCAGCAGGTGTCCCTCGGGGTCGGCGGCGACGTCGACCTCCGGCGCCATGTGCGCGACGACGACCTCCGCGACCCGGCGCCGCCGCGCGGCCGGCCAGCCCGCCCCCGCGGCGAACACCCAGCCGACCGCCCCGCCGGCCTCCTCGAACGGCACGGTCGCGCTGTCGAAGACCGGCACCAGCCCGATGTCGTGCACCATCGCCGCGACGAACAGCAGCTCCTCGTCGAACGCGATGCCGTGCCGGGCGGCGTGGTCGGCGGCCCACAGGTAGGAGCGCAGGCAGTGGTTCACCAGCGCCGGTGAGCTGAACTGCTCCGCCACCTCCCGCGCGAGGCGGCAGGCGGCGGTGTCGGGCAGGGCGGGGAGGGATGCGGTCACGGTCGGCGAGTGTGCCGCCGTCCGTCCGCTCCTCCCCCGCCCGCCGCGCACCCTGGCAGGTCCGTTGCGGAACCCGGCAGGGACGGCGTCCTGACGAGAGCCGTCACGCCGAGGGCTTGAGCTCCTTGACCCGCTCGATGAGCCCGCCGGCGCAGGCGTCGATGAACCCGTCGGGGTCCGGGCCGACGTTCTGCAGGACGAGGTGGTCGAAGCCGGCGTCGACGTAGGGCTGCGCCTGCTGCAGGTGCTTCTCCGGGTCCGGCCCGACGGAGAACTGCCCCCGGATGTCGTCCTCCCTCACCGTCTGACTGGCGGCGTCGAAGTTGACCGGGTTGGGCAGCTCGCTCATGACCTTCCAGCCGGTGAGCGCCCAGCGGCTGGTCCTCAGCGCCTCCTCGACGGCGGACTGCTCGTCCTGCGCCCACGCCATCGGCACCTCGGCGTAGAGCGGGCCCTTGCCGCCGGCGTCGCGGAAGGCGCCGACGAGGTCCTCGCGCGGCTCGGTGGCGAACAGCCCGTCGCCGTACTGGGCGGCCAGCTCCGACGCGTTGTGCCCGCCGCTGGCGACCGCGATGACCGGGAGCTCGTCGGGCAGGTCGAACACCCGGGCGTCCTCGAGCTGCAGGTACCTGCCCTCGAAGGTCTGGTAGCCGCCCTGCCAGAGCTGCCGGATGATCTGCAGCGCCTCGCGGAGCATCTCGTGCCGCACGTGCACCGCCGGCCAGCCGGTGCCGACGACGTGCTCGTTGAGCCGCTCACCGGCGCCGATGCCGAGGGTGAACCGGCCCTCGGCGAGGATCTGCACGGTGGCCGCGGCCTGGGCGATGACCGCCGGGTGGTACCGGATGATCGGGCAGGTCACGCCGGTGACCAGGCCGATCCGCTCGGTCTTCGCGGCCATCGCGCCGAGCATCGACCAGGTGAAGCCGCTGTGCCCCTGGACGTCGAGCCACGGGTGGTAGTGGTCGCTCATCTCGACGAAGTCGAAGCCCGCCTCCTCGGCCCGCACCGTCTGGCGGACGACCTCCTCGGGCGGGAAGGCCTCGGTGGCGAGCTTCAGTCCGACCTGCATCGCGGGCGTCCTCACTGTCGGGTCCAGCGGTCGCACGAGGGCTGCCCGGGCCCCGCGGAACGGAAACGGCACGCCGGGGTCCCACGGCTCAGCCGGGGACGACGTCCACCCGCAGGCCCAGCTGCTCGAAGAAGCCCTTCTGGTCGAAGTAGCCGACGACCCGCGTGATGCCGTCCGGCCCGACCTCGATCAGATCGACCCCCGGGACGTCGCACCGGCGCTGGGTCGGCGCCGGCAGTCCCGGCAGCACGCCGCTGTTGGTGCCCTGCAGGCGCCAGCTGAAGTACACCCGGGATCCCTCGCTGACCTGGTCCTCGACGGTGAGCACCAGGTCGGGGAAGGCCGAGACCAGGCCGTTTACGTACCCGGCGATCGCGGTCCTCGGCAGGGGTCCGGGCAGTGAGGGGTCGACGTAGGTCCCGTCGTCGGCGAAGCAGGCGGCGACCGCGTCGCCGTCGTGGTCGCTCCAGCCGCGCTGGTACCGCTCGGCCAGCTCGGCGGCGCTGAGTGTCGTCGTCATGTCGGTCTCCCCTCGGTCGGTGGACGGGCACCGCGGCGCGGACGGGGGCCGCCGCGCGCCACGGCGAGGTGGTCGCGCGAGGGTGCCGAGGCTAGTGCCGCGCCGCCCGGAAGCCGAGGGAGTTCCCCGCCGCGGGGTCCCCGGGTAATGCGGTCGCGGCGCGCGAGCCGAGCGCGTTGACTGCCCCGGCCCACCACGACGCCGCGGGGACCGGGCCCCGCACCCACAGAAGAGAAGGGACGATGGAGGAGATCAGCGAACGCCTGCTCAGCTGGGCGTCGATCCTCGAGGACGCGACCCGCGAGCAGGCCGAGCGCACCGCCTCGCTCCCGTTCATCCACCCGCACGTTGCGCTCATGCCCGATGCCCACCTGGGTCTGGGCGCGACCGTCGGCTCGGTCATCCCGACCGACGGGGCGATCATCCCGGCGGCGGTCGGGGTGGACATCGGCTGCGGGATGATGGCCGTGCGCACCCAGTTCACCGGCGACGACGTCCGCGGCCGCAACCTGGCCACGCTGCACGAGCAGATCTCGCGGGCGATCCCGCTGTCGGCCGGCCGCTACAACCGCAGGCTCCGCGACACGGCCGCGCCGCGGGTCGAGGAGCTCCGCGCACTCCCGGGCGCGGACCAGGCCGACGGCGTCGTGCGCGACTGGCCGCTGCAGCTGGGCTCGCTCGGCTCGGGCAACCACTTCATCGAGGTGTCCCTCGACGAGGCCGACCGGGTGTGGCTGTTCCTGCACTCGGGCTCGCGAGGCGTCGGCAACAAGCTGGCGTCGAAGCACATCCGGGTGGCGCAGGAGCGCACCCGGGCCCGCGGCGTCGTCGTCCCCGACCGCGACCTCGCCTACCTGGAGGAGGGCGAGCCGGAGTTCGACGCGTACATCGAGGCACTGCGCTGGGCGCAGCGGTTCGCCGCGCTCAACCGCGAGGAGATGATGGACCGCGTCGCCGACCAGGTGTCCCGGTTCATGAGTGGACAGGGCCTGACCGAGGAGGTCCGGCGCGAGCAGGTGGTCCAGTGCCACCACAACTACACCGAGCGGGAGACCCACTACGGCCGCCAGGTGTGGCTGTCCCGCAAGGGCGCGATCGCGGCGCGCCGGGGCCAGTGGGGGCTCATCCCGGGGTCGATGGGCGCGGCGTCCTACGTCGTCGTCGGCAAGGGCGACGCCGCGTCGCTGACCTCGGCGCCGCACGGTGCCGGGCGGGCGTTCTCCCGGTCGGCCGCGCGCAAGCGGTTCAGCCGGGCCGACCTCGACCGGCGGATGACCGGCATCGCCTGGGGCCGCTCGGACGCCTTCCTCGACGAGCACCCCGAGGCGTACAAGAGCATCGACGTCGTCATGGCCGACGCCGCCGACCTGGTCGAGGTCCGGCACACGCTGCGCCAGGTGGTGAACGTCAAGGGCGACTGAGGTCCCGCGCCCGCTCGTGCTCTGCCCCCGGTCGGGGGCAGAGCACGAGCACGCCGGCCGAGGAGCCTGCCGACTTTCGGTGCCACCTGGGCTCCAGCAGAGTGACGGCGTGACGACGTCGATCGAGGCCGCCGCGCTGCAGGAGGTGGCACCGGGCGTCTTCGCCTACGTGCAGCCCGACGGCAGCTGGATGATCAACAACACCGGCGTCGTCACCGGCGACGACGGCACGGGGCTGATGGTGGACACCACCTCGACCGAGGCCCGCAACCGCGCGCTGCTGGCCGCCGTCGCGTCGGTGGCGCCGGGCCGGCTGCGGGCGCTGGTGAACACCCACCACCACGGCGACCACACCTTCGGCAACTGGCTGGTCCCCGCCGACACCCCGGTCGTCGGGCACGTGCACGCGAGGGAGGACCAGCTCGCCGCCGGGCTGCTGGCCGCGCAGGTGCTCACCGGCCCGGACTACGGGCACCTGGAGGTGCGCCCGCCCGACCTCACGTTCACCGGCGCGCTGACCCTGCACCTCGGCGAGCGGGCGGTGGAGCTGCACGCGGTGGGGCCTGCGCACACCCGCGGCGACGTCGTCGTGTGGCTGCCGGCGCAGCGGGTGGCCTTCGCCGGCGACGTCGCCTTCGCCGGCGGCCAGCCGTTCCTCGCCGAGGGCAGCGTCGCCGGCTACCCGCGGGCGGTCGAGGCGCTGCGCGCGCTGCAGCCCGACGTGCTGGTGCCCGGGCACGGCCCGGTGTGCCGCGGCGACGAGGTCCCCCGGCTGCTCGACGACCTCGCCGGCTACGCCGCCTTCGTCGACGCGACCGCGCGCGAGGGGCACGCGGCCGGGTGGTCGCCGCTGGAGACCGCCCGCCGGCACGCGGACAACCCCTACGCCGGGTGGCAGGAGTCCGAGCGGCTGGTGGGCAACCTGCACCGCGCCTACGCCGAGCTCGACGGCCGGCCGCCGGGCGAGCGGCTGCCGCTGACCGGGATCTGGCCGGACATGGTGGCGTTCCACGGCGGCCCCATCGGCTGCCGGGCGTGAGGGAGGAGAGCTGATGCGCTGGGTCACCTACGTCTCGCCGTCCGACGGCGCGGAGCGGGCCGGGCTGCTGCGCGACGGGCAGGTGCACGGGTTCGACGCCGCGCTGGTCGACCTGCTGCCCGACCTCGCCGCGGCGGCGGAGCGCACCCCGGCCGAGGTGGTGCCGGAGGACGGGCTGGTGCTGCGCGCGCCGGTGCCGCGGCCACCGTCGGTCCGCGACTTCCTGTCCTTCGAGCAGCACGCGCGCAACGCCGCCGCCGCGTTCGGCCGGGAGGTCTCGCCGGTCTGGTTCCAGCAGCCGGTCTTCTACTTCACCAACCCCGCGGCGGTGCGCGGGACCGGCGAGCCGGTGCCCGTCTCCCCCGGCTCGGCGGCGTTCGACTACGAGGTGGAGGTCGCCGCGGTCGTCGGCCGGGGCGGGTCGGACCTCACGCCGGAGCAGGCCGAGGCCGCGATCACCGGCTACACGGTGTTCGTCGACTGGAGCGCCCGCGACGTGCAGGGCGTGGAGTCCCAGGTCGGCCTCGGCCCGGCCAAGGGCAAGGACGGCGCGACGACGCTCGGCCCGGTCCTGGTCACGCCCGACGAGCTCGAGCCGTACCGCTCCGGCGCCGGCTACGCGCTGCGCATGGCGGCCGCGGTCGACGGCGTCGAGCAGGGCGGCGGCAGCTGGGCTGACATCCACTGGTCGTTCGGGCAGATGCTCGCCTACGCCTCGCGCGGCACCGAGCTGCGGCCCGGTGACGTCGTCGGCAGCGGCACGGTCGGCACCGGGTGCCTGCTGGAGCTGCGGTCGCTGCACGGCGAGGACCAGCACCCGTGGCTGCGGCCGGGCGTGGAGGTCGCGGTGACGGTCGAGCGGATCGGCACGGTGACCGCACGCATCGTCGCCGGCCCCGACCCGGTGCCGCTGGGTCCCCCCGCGACGGCCGCGCGGGCCTAGGGCGGAGCGTGCCCGTGCTCCGCCCCACGGTGGAGCCGGAGCGCGGGCGCGCGCCGGTCAGTCCTCCGCCTGGCCCATCCCGGTGCCCTCGGCGGCGCCGGGGAAGCCGGGGCGGTCCCCGCTGCCCATGGGTCCCTGGGCAGCGCGGGGTCCCTGCTCGGGAGCGTCGTCGGCGACGCCGTTCTCGTCGGGGTGCTCACCGGGCAGCACGTGGTCGTCGGTGCGGCCGTCCGAGCCGCCGTTCGGCGGACCCTGGGTCATCGCGGACCTCCTCAGCCGTGCTCCGACCGGACGGCTGGGCTCACCCCGGTCGGGGCACGGGGTACCCGGCCCGCCGCCCCGGACACGGCTCGGGCGGTCGGCGTCCGCCCCGCGACGGGTGGTCAGGGGCAGCTCTCCTCGAGCTTCACGACGCCGAGGTCGATCGTCCCCTCCGCCGCGCCGGTGACCCGCTGGCCGGCCGGGACGTTCTGCGTGCAGACCCTCCAGTTGGCGTCGAGCACCTGGTTGCGGGTGCCGAGCAGGTCGTGGGACAGGCTGAGGAAGACGCCGTTGGCCTGGATCAGGTCCTGGGCGTCCTGCAGGGTCATCCCGACCACCGACGGCATGGCGAAGTCGACCACCGGCGCGGCCGGCGTGGTCGGGGCCGGGGTGCTCGGGGCGGCGCTGGTGCTCGGCACGACGGCCGGCGGCGGTGCGCTGGAGACGGGCGGGACGGCCGGCTGGGGGCTGGAGGTCGCCGTCACGGTCTCGGTGACCGTCGTGGTGCTCGCGGCGGCGGTCGCCGTCTCGTCGTCGCCACCGCCGAGCGCGGCGCCGACGGTTGCGACGACGAGGACCAGCGCGAGGACGGCGAACCAGGGACGCAGGTAGACCGGCGTCTCCTTCTTCTCCGGAGGCGGGGGCAGGAAGCCGGGCAGGGGGCCCTGCGGCGGCTGCCAGGGCTGGCCGGGCGGCGGTTGGGTCATGGGGACACCCCGTCGTGCTGGAGGGACCCGCGGCGGGTGCAGTCGCACCGCCGTCGCGGGAGGAACCGCGGGAGCGTGCCACGGCTGGACGGTGCTCCCCGGGACGTCTGGCACGGCGTCGTAGCGGGACGGTCACGAAGTGCCCCGGTCGCCTCGCCGGTCCCCCCGGACACGCCGCGGCCCCCGTCCCGGGTGGGGGACGGGGGCCGCGGTCGCGCTCGCAGGTCAGTAGCCGCGACCGGCCTGACCCTTGCCGCCCTTCGCGTTCTTGGCCTGGAAGTCGCGGATGAACTGCTTGATCTTGGCCTGGTTCTGCGGCTTCCGGAGCTCCTGGACGACCTTGGCGGCGACGCCCGAGGCGATCAGGTTCCTCATCATGCCCATGGGGGGACTCCCTCCTCTCGACTGCTGGTTCCGGTGCCCCGTCAACGGGCGGCGCAACCGTCGCGATCCCCGTGGCTTCCCCGCTCCCGTCGTGGTGGGCCGCTGACGCGCTGTGCGGACGCACCGCTGCGCCCTTTCTCGTCCGCCCCGGCGTGTCGGCGCCTGCGTGTCGGAGGTCGAGCGGCGGAGGGAACGGCTCCTGCGCTGGTGGGACGGGCGATTCGGATCCGCGGCCCGCGTCAAGTCCGCGGCTCGCGTCCGGGCGTGGCGCGGATGCGATCCGGTTGAACGCTGCAACACCCCTCCCTACCGTCGTCGCGGTCCGGCCGGCCCTCAGTCACCTCCCGTGTGACACCCGCCGGACACGCCGAACCAGGCGGCCGGCAGCCGGCCGGCGCCCGGACCGGGGACCCACGTGAGCACTGGGGTGAAGCGCGCTCCGTCGCGCCGGGCGACTCCTCCGCCCGAACCCGTCAGCTAACCCGGTAGGCGGTCGCGGAGAACAGGAGAACCGTCGTCGATGACGACTGCACGCACGTCCACCGCCCGTCGTTCGTTCCGCGGCATCGCCGTCGCGGCCATCGCCGGAGCCGGCATCGCCCTCTCACCTCTCCCGGCGTCGGCCGCCGCGGGCGACGGGGGTACCGCGACGGTCGCCGCCGCACCCGCGGCCGCTCCCAACGGCGCGGCCCAGACCGCCGTCGACACCGCCCTGGCCCAGGTCGGTGACCCGTACGTGTACGGCGCCACCGGCCCGAACTCGTTCGACTGCTCGGGCCTGACCAGCTACAGCTACCAGGCGGCGGGCGTCTCGATCCCGCGCACCTCGAAGGCCCAGTCGACGTTCGGCACCCCGGTGGCGAAGGCCGACCTGCAGCCGGGCGACCTGGTGTTCTTCTACAGCCCCGTGTCGCACGTGGGCATGTACATCGGCAACGGCCAGATGGTCCACGCCTCGACCGCCGGCAAGCCGGTGGCCGTCGTGAGCCTGGACTCGATGCCGGAGTACGTGGGCGCGCGCCGCGTCGCCTGACGCGCGGAACGGTGTCCCCGGCCGGCTCACCCGGCCGGGGGCACCGACCCGTCCTCGGGTGGTGTCCGCCGGCGATCCCGCCTGGCCGCGGCCGGCCGGCCCCGGGCCGGTGGTGGCGGTGGGCAAGCTCGTCGCCGACCAGCTGCTCGAGCTGTCCGCGCCGCTGGTGGCCGGCGGCCAGCAGCGGGTCGAGCGGACGACGACGGCCGGCGGCGCCCCCGCCAACGTCACCGCCGGCGTGGCCCGCCTGGGTGCGCCGGCGCGGTTCGCGGGCTGGGCCGGCGCCGACCCGCTGGCCGACGGGCTGCTGGCCGGTCTCGCTCGGAGGGGCGTCGAGCTCGCGGTGGTCCGCCGCGGGCGCGCGCCGCTGTCGACGGTGCTCGTGCACCCCGACGGCGAGCGCACGGTGCTGACCGACCGCGGCGAGGGCGGCCTGGAGCCGGCCGACGTCCGGCCGGAGTGGTTCGCCGGCGCCGCCGTCGTCCACCTCGACGGCTACGACCTGCTGCGCTTCCCCGATGCGGTGCGGGCCGCGGCCGGCACGGCGCACGACCTCGGCGTGCCGGTGAGCGCGGACGTCGCCGCGGCCGCCCGGATCGAGCGACACGGTGCCGATGGCTACGTGGAGCTGATCGCCGGGCTGCGTCCGGACGTGCTCTGCTGCAACGCCGCGGAGGCCACGGCCCTGGGCCTGGACGGCGCCCTGCCCGCCTGGGCGCCGCCGCTGGTGCTGGTGCACGCCGGCGCCCGGCCGACCCGGGTCGTCACAGCGGCGGGCACGGTGGAGGTCCCGGTGGAGCCGCTGCCGGCGGGCGGACCGCGCGACACGACAGGCTGCGGGGACGCGTTCGCGGCCGGGCTGCTGACCGGCTGGCGCGCGGGCGTGCCCGTGCTGGACGCCGTCCGGACCGGCCACGCGGCGGCCGCCGTGGTGGCGGGTGTCGTCGGCGGTCAGCCGCCACTGTCAGGCACCTGACCTGGGGATTCGTGCTGCGAAAGAGCCGGGGAGCGGTGACGTCCTCGACGACGTCGCCGCGCTGGTCGCCGAGCGCAACCGGATCGACGCCCGGCTGGCCCGCGCGGTCCGGGCCGCGGAGCTGTCCCAGGCGCCGGAGCGGGACGGCCTGACGTCGATGGCGTCGTGGCTGCGCGGGCACTGCCGGCTCTCCGGTGCCGCCGCCGCGCGGCTGGTGCGCACCGGGCGGGCGCTGGAGCACCTCCCGGCGCTGGCCGAGGCACACGACGCCGGACTGGCGACGTCGGAGCAGATGGCGAAGGCGGCCGAGGCGGTGACTCCCGAGCGGCTGGCCTCCGCCGTCGAGCAGGGCGTGGACCTGGCGGTGATCGACGCGGCGTTCACCGGCGTGGCGATCGAGCAGCCGCACGCCGACCTCGTCGCGGTGGTGCAGCACTACTGCAACGCCCTCGACCCGGACGGCCCGGAGCCCGACCCCACCGAGGGGCGGTCGTTGACGCTGGCCCGGCACGCCGACGGCTCCCTCACCATCCGCGGGCACCTGGACGCCGTGGGCGGGGAGAGGCTGCAGACGGCACTGGAGGCGCACGTGCAGGCCGACCGCCCCGCCGGCGATGAGCGCAGCCGCGCCCAGCGCCTCGGCGACGCGCTGGTGCAGGTCGCCGACAACGCCCTGGCCGCCGGGTCCCTGCCGACGCTGCGGGGGCACAGGCCGCAGGTCGCCGTCGTCGTGGACCTGGCGGACCTGGTCGATCCGGCCGGGCGGCCGAACGCCGGGCGGATGGGCTTCGGCGCCACCATCTCCGCCGCGAGAGCCCGCTGGCTGGCCTGCGACGGCGCGGTGTCCCGCGTGGTGTTCGGCCCCGACGGCGCACCGCTGGACCTGGGCCGGGAGCGGCGGCTGATGAGCCGCCACATCCGCAAGGCGGCCGAGCTGCGCGACGGCGGGTGCGTGTTCACCGGCTGCGGGGCGCCGACGTGGTGGTGCGACGTGCACCACCTGGTCCACTGGATCGACGGCGGCGACACCAGCCTCGACAACGCAGCGCTGCTGTGCGAGCGCCACCACACCAAGGTCCACCACGGCTTCCGGGTGGAACGACAACCGGACGGCCGATGGCGCACCTACCGACCGGACGGCACTGCGATCACCACCCCGGCGCCACTGCTCTCTCCTGCCGCCTGACTCAGGGCAGGTAGCGGCGGCGGAAGAGCGCTGCCCAGTCCTCGAACTCCGGCACCGCCGCCGCGGCGTCCGCGAGGTCGCCGTGTCCGCGGAAGAGCACGTGCGTCGGCAGGGCACCGCGGTCGGCATCGAGCCGGCGCACCACCTCGCGGGCGCCCTCGTCGTCGTCCCGAGCGAGGACCAGGGTCACCGCCGCGTCCCACTCCGGACCACTCGCGGAACCGCCGCGGCGCACGCTCTCGGTGAGCAGCACGTTCCGCAGCAGCTGCCGGGTCGGGTACTCGCCGAGGCAGTCGAAGGCGCCGTCGGCCATGCCGAACCGCTCGCAGTGCCGGCGGTAGTTGGCGTCCTTCTCCCGGCGCCGCCCGTCCTTCTCCGGACCGGGGTCCCGGCTGAAGCCGTCCACGTACTTGGTCTCGACGGCGACGAGCAGGCTCCGGCCGTCGGCCAGCCGGGCCGACAGCACGGCGTCGAAGGCAGACCCGTCCCCCAGGTGCTCGCGCGGGGCCGGCGCCCACTCGCACTCGATGCCGTCGATGACGCGGTCGCCGACGTCCACCCGCTCGAGTCCCGTCACCGGCAGGTCCAGGAGACGGCCGATCACGATCGCGGCTGCCTCACGGTGGGCGCGCAGGTGCCCGAAGACGCTGAACGCCAGCGGCATCGAGCTGAGCATGTTGGTGAACAGCCGCGAGCGCTCGAGCTGACCGCCCTCGTCGCGCACGACCTCGGCGCGTGCGCGCGCGTACCGCGCTGCCTCGGGTGAGAGGAAGTTGCGGTCGCCGTGCTCCTCGCGGAGGTGGTTCCCGAGCGGCCGGCCCTTCCACGTGCCGGCCGGCAGGCCGAGCACCTGCTCGCGGAAGTCCGACTGCCGCCGGCGCTCCCGCCGGGTGACCGGGCCGTCCGACCGGACGACGGAGATGACGCTGTCGGTCACGACGTCAGATCCGCGCCAGGAGTTCGGCCTTCTTGGCCTCGAAGTCCGCGATGGTGATGACGCCCGCGTCCCGCAGCTCGGCCAGCTGGCGCAACTGCTCGACGACCGCGGGGAAGCCGCCGTCACCGGCAGGGCCCGGCTGCGGAGCCGGGGCGGGCGCCTGCTTGACGAACGGGTCCGCCGGAGCCGCCTGCGCCGGCGGCACCAGCAGCGCACTGACCGCGGCGCGGACCTGGTCCACGAAGGGGCCGCCGTCCGCCTTCGGCACGGACGTGTAGGTGACCTTGCGGCCGCCGTCCTGCACGGTCAGCTTCCCCGTCAGGACACCGGCGTCCCACAGGATCGAGCCGAGGCGCAGCAGGGGGTACTCGTCGATGCTCGAGCCACCCCACCCGTCGCGGACGAAGAGGACGCGGCGGTCCGTGAGCGCGAGCAGACCCTGGCTGGTCCCGAGGACGGCGGGAGCGAGGGCTTCGACGCGCTCACCCGGCCACAGGTGGGCGGCGAGCCCGCGGATCTCCTTCTTCCTGCCCATCGTCGACGACATGCGCGCCGCCGCGGCGGCGATGTCGGGACGCAACTGCTCGGCCATGGTGCTCCTGTCCGCTCCGGCCCGCGTGGGCGCGGACTCCGGACGACGGTAAGGACGGATCCCCGGGCGCCGTGGGACCCGGTGGCGCGGTCCGGCACGTCTCCCCCGGCCGTCCCAGTCACCTCACGAGGAACCGCTGAGGGCGATCGGCCCCGCGTCGGTTCAGTACCGGACGCCGAGGTGGCGCTCCGCGCAGGTCGAGCAGAGCCCGGTGTTGTCGTGCACGTGCTCGCGGGCGTTGACCTGGCGGCACACCGGGCACCAGCGGAAGGTCCGCCGCCGCCTGCGGGCGACCTCCTCCGCCGCCTCGGCCAGCTCCGCGCGCTCGTACAGCACCTCGTCCGAGGAGAACCGGCGGTCGGCCACGAACTTCCACACCAGCTCGGCGGGTCCGGACCAGCGCGGCTCGGGACGGGCCAGCGTGAAGCCGAACCCGTCCCAGCCGACCGCGACCTGCGCCGGCTCCCCGCTCACGAACCACCGCTCGTGCGGCGGCCCAGGGACCTCCGTCCAGCCGTCGCCGAGCGCCCGCACCAGCACGTCGGGCGCCACCCCGACCAGGGCGGCGAGCTCCGCGGTGTCAGACACCGGCCATCTCGGCCAGCCGGCACATCGCGTTGACCTGGCGCAGCTGCTCCGGCGTCCGCACCTGGGCGTCGAGCAGCAACGGGCTCATCACCACCACCGCCAGCGCCTTCGCCCGCGACACCGCCACGTTGAGCCGGTTGAGGTCGTACAGGAACGACACCCCGCGCGGCGCCTCGTCGGCCGACGTCGACGTCGTCGAGTAGACGACCACCGGCGCCTCCTGGCCCTGGAACCGGTCGACCGTCCCCACCCGCGCGCCGTCGGGCAGCAGCGAGCGGATCAGCGCCACCTGGTTGTTGTACGGCGCGACGACGAGCACGTCGTCCGGGCCGATCGGCCGCTCGGCGCCCTCGGCGTCCACCCAGCCGACGCCCTGCAGCGACTCCCAGACGGCGGCCACCTCGGCCGCCTCCTCCGTCGACGACGCCGACGCGGCCACCGTGTGCTCCACGAACCGCACCGCCGGCCCGGCCCCCGACACCAGCCCGCCGGGCCGGACGGTGATCCGCTCCCGCAGCGCCGCCGACTCCAGCCGGCCCTCGTACGCCAGGTCGGACACGAACGCGGTCAGCGCCGGGTGCATCCGGTAGGTCGTGTCCAGGAAGATCCCGCGGCCCTCCGGCACGGTGGGGTGCCCCTCGAGCAGGTGCTCCAGCGCGGACAGCCCCGAGTCGCCGGGGTGCACCGCCTGGGTCGGCTGGGCCAGCTGCTGCGGGTCGCCGAGCAGCACGAGCGACCTCGCCGCCCGCGCCACCGCGAGGGCGTTGGCCAGCGCGAACTGGCCCGCCTCGTCGACGACGAGCACGTCGACGGCCTCGGCGAGGTCGGGCTGCGTCCAGAACCACGCCGTCCCGCCGACCAGCGACACGTCGCCGTCGAGCAGCCGCGAGGCGACCTCCTTGCCGTCCCGCGACCACTCCACGCCCGGCGCGCCGCAGGCCTGCTTCTCCTCGCACTTCTGCAGCGCGGGCCGGCCGACGGCGGACAGCACGTTGCCGATGACGGCGTGCGAGGTCGCCGTGACGCCGACCTTCTTGCCGGCGTCGAGCAGCGCCCGGATCAGCCGCGATGCCGCCCGGGTCTTGCCGCTGCCGGGCGGGCCCTGCACGGCGAGCACCTCGCCGTCGAGCCGCAGCCCGAGCCGGACGACGGCGTCGCCGGCCTCCTCCCCCGGCAGCCGCCGGCAGTCCGCGGGCACCCGCCGCTCCAGCAGCGCCTGGCCGAGGCAGTCGCGGCCGGCGAGCACGTCGAGGGCGGTCGCGGCGATCGCCTCGCGCATGCCCTTGTCGTCGATCGGCCCCTCCGGGCCGAGGGCGCGCGGCGTGGGTTCCTTCGTCGACTTGACGACGAGTCGACCCTCGACGGCGTCGAGCTCGCGGATCTCCCCGACGCGCGTGCGGGTGTCGACGTCGACCACCTTCGACCCCACCGACAGCTTCGTGTCCTGCGTCGGGAACGAGAACGCGTAGAGCTTCGACCGCTTCTCGGTGCCGACCTCGACCGGCGCCGACAGCCCGCCGAGCACCGTGCCGTCCTCGACCAGGGCGGCGTCGTCGAGGTCCTTGCGGGCGAAGAACTCCCACCAGCCGGGGCGCGCCTCGCGGCGGTGCCACTGCACGAGGTCGCCGAGCAGGCCGTGGCCGGCCGCCTGCAGCCGCTCGACCAGCGCGAGCTCCTCGGTCTCGGCCTCCGACCGCTCGGCCGGGCCGGTCGTCTCGGACAGCACCGGCCGCGTCTGGCCGCCGAACTCCCGCTCGAGCTCCTCGCGCTGGGTCTCCAGCCAGTCGTGCAGCTCGCGGGTCGAGTCGACGTCGTCCTTGTTGTAGAGCTCGATGTCCACGAGGCGCTGCGGGTCACGGTCGGCGAGCCACTTCTCGTAGGCGATGACGCTGCCCATGGCGTCGGCGACGTCGCCGGTGTGCTCGCGGCCGTAGAACGCCTCGACCTTCTTGATCGAGTACGAGCCCTTGCTGATCCGCATCGACTGCTTGACGACCGGATAGAGGTCGACGAACCGCTCGGCGCGCAGCAGCTGGTCCAGCTCCGCCTCGCGGACGCCGTACCGGCCGGTGAGCCGCTTGAGGGCGCTGACCTCGTAGGCGGCGTAGTGGTAGACGTGCATGCCGGGGTCGGCGCGCCAGGCGTCCAGGACCAGGTCGATCAGGTCGGCGACCATCCGCTTCTCGGCGGCGGGGTCGTGCGCCCACAGCGCGGTGAAGCTGCCGTCGCACCGCCCGACGCCGGCGAGGTACTCCAGGCCCGCGCCGTCGGCGGAGTGCGGGTCGCCCTCGAAGTCGAGGTAGAGGTCGCCGTCGCTGGGCTCGGGCAGCCGCAGCAGACCGAGGTCCTTCGCCGGCGGGAGCAGGGTGCGGCTGGGGACGCCGGTGCGGCGCTCGTCGAGCTGCTGGCGCGCCTGCTCCTGCAGCCGGGCGCGGGTGGCCGCGCCGATGCGGGCGGCCTCCAGCGTCTCGGGCGGGGCCTCGGCGAGCTGCTCGAGGGTGGTGACGCCGGCGGCGCGCAGGGCGTCGCGGGTGTCGCGGCGCATGCCGGCGACGAGGGAGAGGTCGTCGGCCTCCTGCAGCTCGGCGTCGCACTTGGGCTTCCACGTGCACTGGCTGCAGTAGGGGCCGGGGACGGGCTCGGTGGCCGGCGGGTCGGCGACGAAGGCGGTCAGCCGGGCGCGGGCGCGGCGGGCGTAGGCGGCGACGTCGACCAGCCGCCACGGGTTGGTGACGCCGTCGCCGGTGACGACGCAGATCCGGTCGGGCTGCCTGCCCTGCAGGACGGCGAGGCGCTCGGCGTAGGTGGCCATCTGCAGCAGGGCGGGCACCTTGACGCGGCGGGCGAGCTTGGCGTCGGCGACCTCGTACGACCAGCTCCCGAGGGCCGACGGCGTGGGCACCTTCAGGAGGAAGTCGGCCGCGCCGCCCCAGACCCCGTCGAAGAAGGCGGCCTGCGAGATGACGTCGACGCCGGCGCGCATGGCCTGCAGGGTCATCGCCTCGGCCTCGCGGCGGCCGGCGGCGTCGAAGCGGGCCGGGATGCGGACGACGCTGCGCCCCTCGGCCTCGAGCGCGTCGAGGTAGCGCATCTCGTGCTCGGTGCCGAGGTCGGCGATGAGCGCGGCGTGGTCGCCCGGGCCCTCGGCGAGCGGCTCGAGCCGGCCGTCGGCGACGGCGAGGTCGAGCGTCGTGAGGTGTGCGCAGGCCTGGTGGCGGGTCAGGTCGGTGGGGCTCAGGACCAGGGAGCCGTCGGTGCGGTACATCGAGACGGGACGGTCTCACGTGACGGCGCCACCGAGGACTCCCCGCGCCGTAGCGGGCGGCACGTCCGTCCCACGGACCTCATCGCACTCCCCGGACTGCCGGCGGCCACACGCCGGCTCGGTCCCGCGTCGCCCATGCAGCGCCGGTCGGGGCAGGTAACTTCCGGCGACCGAGGGGAGCGGACGGTGCGGAAGAGGCACGTGGCGGGACACGTCCTGGGTGGGTTGCTGCTGGCGCTGGGGACGTGGGTGGGAGTCCTGCCGCGACGCGTCCGCGGCGACCTCGGCGACGTGGCGACCTGCGGGACGGCGTGGTTCCCGGCCGGCGCACGGCCTCATCCGGGCGACCTGTTCGACCCCGCCCACGCCTGCTCGTCCTTCCTCGAGCAGTACCGGGCCATCTCGCTGGGTCTCCTGGCGGCCGGCGTGCTCGTCGTCGCGGGGACGTGGCTGCTGGCGCGCTCCGCCCGCCGCTGGGCCGCGGGCGCCACCGTCTGAGGTCCCGGGCGGGGCACACGCCTCCTCCGCGACACCGCCGGCACGTCCGTCCCAGCTCCATCACGGGGTGCGGCGGGTGGGCGTGTCCGGGCGGGCCTGGCGGCCGCGGCTGTGACGATCCCGCGCGCACGGCGGGGGCTGCACCCGCCGGCGGTCGACGGGGGTCGAGATGAGCCAGCCCGGATCGTGGGACCCGTTCGCCGGCGCGGCGACGCCGTGGCCACCGGCCCAGCCGGAGCCGCCCGCGCCGGCGGGCCCCCGGAGGTGGCGCGGCCTCGCGGTCGGCGGGGTCGTCCTGCTGCTGCTCGGCGTGCTCGTGCTCGGCGCCGGCATCGGCTGGACTACGCACGCCGCGGTCGACCGGCCCGACCTCGCCGACACCACGGTGCAGGTGGTCGACGCGCCGACCGACGACGCGGGCACCGCCGCCGAGGTGCCCGACGTCCGCGGCCTGGCGCTGGTCGACGCCCGCCAGGCGCTGGCCGACGCCGGCCTCGACCCCGCCGCGCTGTCCACCGTGGACACGCCGTCGGCGCTGCCCGCGGGCAGCGTGGTGCGGCAGGACCCGGTCGGTGGCAGCCCGGGCGCCGGACCGGTCACCCTCTACGTCGCCGTCTCAGGCACCGTGCCGGCGCTCGTGGCCACCGACGGCGACGCCGCCGTCGCCACGCTGACCGAACTCGGCGTCGCCGCGCGGGTCGTGCGGACCTACGACCCCGCCGTCGCCGAGGGCACCGTGCTCGCGCTCGACCCGCCGGCCGGCAGCCCGCTGCCGAAGGAGCTGCAGCTCACCGTGGCCGGGCCGCCGTCGAGCGTGTTCCTCACCGACCTCGACGCCGAGGGCGGCTGCGGCACCGGCGAGGCCGCCAGCAACGGCACCACGTACGGGCACGCGCTGTCCTGCTCGGCCGGCTCCTCCCCGCGGCGGACGACCTACCTGCTCGACCGGCTGGGCACCACGGTCGAGGGCACCGTCGGCGTCCTCGACCGCGGCGACGCCGGCTTCACCGGCTCGGTGGTGGTCCGCGGCGACGGGCGGGAGCTGTTCCGCGCCGACGTCCGCTTCAGCGCCGCCACCCCGTTCGCCGTGCCGGTCGGCGGGGTGCTGCAGCTGACCGTCGAGGTGGTGGCGACCTCCACCACGAGCGGGACGGTCGTCCTCGGCGACCCGCGCGTCGTGGGCGCCCCCGACGCCATCGACACCCTGGCCGGCTCGTGAGGACGCTGCGCGCGGCCGCCGTCGCACTGCTGCTCGTCCTCGCCGGCGCCGGCCCGGCGGCCGCCGCACCTGCCGACCGCTCGACCCTGCCGGTCGACGCCCCGGTGATGCTGGTCGTGGACACGTCGGGGTCGATGGCGGAGTCCGACGACGAGGGGACGGTGAAGATCGAGGGCGCGAAGACCGCGATCCTCGAACTGCTCGAGGAGCTGCCGCCGTCGAGCCGGATCGGCATGCGCACCTACCCCGCCGGCGCCGGCGACTGCGGCACCGGGCACCTCGACGTCGACGTTGCGCAGCGGGACCCGGGCGCGATGAGCGCGGTGGTGCGGGCGCTGCGGGCCGACGGTGGCACGCCCACCGCCGAGGCGCTGCAGGCGTCGGCCGACGACGTCCGCGACGCCGGCTTCGGCGCGGCGACGATCGTGCTGGTCAGCGACGGCGAGAGCACCTGCGACCCGCCGTGCCCGGTCGCGCAGCGGCTGGTCGACGAGGGCTTCGACCTGACGGTCAACACCGTCGGCTTCCGCATCGACGACGCCGGCGCCGACGAACTGCGCTGCATCGCCGACGCCACCGGCGGCACCTACACCGACGTCCGGGACTCCGCGGAGCTCGGCGAGCGGCTGGCCGCCACACAGGCGCCGCGGCTGACCCTCGACGTCGACGCCCCGGCCACGTACTCGCCGTCGTCCAGCGCGGCGATCACGGTCACCGCGACCGTCGCCAACGCCTCCGCCGTCCTCGCGCGCGACGTCCGGGCGTCGCTGGTCTTCGACCCCGGCGCCGACGGCGGCAGCCCGACGGTGCTGCGGCCGCTGCGGGTGCTCGGCAACGTCGCCGCCGGCGGCACGACGACGGTGTCGTGGACGGCGTACCCCTCGCTGGACGGCGGCGGCGGGCCCACGCAGTTCGACTGGACGCTGCGGGTGTCCGGCGCGCAGGTCCGGCCGCAGCAGCAGGCGGGCAGCATCTCGGTGCGCGAGTTCTCGCTCGCCGACGCGGCACCGTGGCTGCAGGACACCCGGCACGCCGTCGTCCTGGGCGACTCCTACAGCTCCGGCGAGGGCGCCGGCGACTACGACCGCGGTGCCGGCCGCTGCCACCGCAGCCCGCACACCTACGCCGAGCAGCTGCTGCCCGACGCGGAGGTCACCAACCTCGCCTGCTCGGCCGCCGTGATCCAGGACTACCGGGAGCCGCAGGCCGACCGCGACGTCCGGTCGCAGGCCGCCCAGCTCGTCGACGTCGACGACTACGACCTGGTGCTGATGACGATGGGCGGCAACGACATCGGCTTCGAGGACATCGTGGTCGACTGCGCGGCGGAGGAGCACTGCGGCGGCCGGCTCGGCGACCGGGGCTGGTGGACCCAGCGGCTGGCCGACCTGCAGACCGACCTGCGGTACCTCTACGAGGAGGTGCTCGCCGACACCGGCGTCGCGCCCCTGGTGGTGCTCCCCTACGTCGGCGTGGTGCCCACGGGCGCCGTGGGCACCGGGTGCAGCGGCACGACGGCCACCGTCTACGGGGTCAAGAGCCTGCGGTTCGACGAGGACGAGCTGCGGTCGGTGCAGTGGCTGCTCGGCGCGCTCAACGGCGCCATCGAGGGGGCGGTGCGAGCGGTCGGCGACTCGCGACTGCAGTACGCGGCCGACGTCGTCGAGGCGGTGCGCCCGGCCCACACGATCTGCTCCGAGGACCGCTGGATCGTCGGCCTCCCCGACCGGGGCAGCAACGCGTTGTCGGGCCTGGCCGCCGAGGCCAAGCAGGAGCTCGTGCACCCGACCGCGGACGGCTACCGCGCGATCGCGGCGGCGCTCGCCCGCTGGTCGCACTCGGTGCCCGACCCGCGCGAGGGGGCGCGGCCGCGGGAGCACCACCACACCTGGGTGGACGGCGTGGCCCGGCTCTACGACGGCTGGTTCGCGCAGGACGGGTCAGTGGACCTGCAGGACGGCGCCGACCCGTTCACCGTCGACCCGGGTGCGGAGCTGAGGGTGCGGTCGGGCGGGTACGAGCCGAACACGCCGGTGCTGGTGGTGGTGCGCTCGACGGCGCAGACCCTGGCCTCGGTGTGGTCCGACGACCAGGGCGCGGTGGACGTCGTCGTCAGGGTGCCGCGGACGCTGGCGCCCGGCGACGACCACACGCTGACCGTCTCGGGGACCGCCGCCGACGGGACGCCGCTGGAGCGGTCGGTCGGGATGACCGTCGGGTCGCCGCCCCTGGCGCCGGGCCTGCTGCTGGCTGGGTTCGGGCTGGTGCTCGCCGCGACCGGTGCGCTGGTGGTGCGGCGGGCGCTGCGCCGCCGTCGCGCAGACTGAGCCCGTGACCGCAGGACTGCACCGCTCCCACCGCGTGGCCGGCGCGCTGGTCGGCTCGGCCGTGGGCGACGCGCTCGGGGCGCCGTTCGAGTTCGGCCCGGCCGGGGCGTTCTCCGCCCGCTTCCCCACGGACGCGCGTGGGTCCACCACCGAGATGTGCGGCGGTGGGTCGCTGGGGTGGGAGCCGGGCGAGTTCACCGACGACACGCAGATGGCGCTGCTCGTGGCGCAGTCGCTGGTCGAGCGGGACGGGCTCGACGAGGCCGACGTCTTCGACCGGTTCGCGGCCTGGGCGGCGGCCGGTCCGCCGGACGTCGGCGTGCAGACCCGGGCGGTGTTCGACTCCGGGCTGCCCTGGGACCGCGCGGCGGCCGAGCACTTCGCGCGCACCGGACGCGCGGCCGGCAACGGCTCGCTCATGCGGACGACACCCGCGGCCATCTGGTTCTCCCGGTCCGGCACCGCCGCCACGGTGGACGCCGCCCGGCGGCTCTCGGCGCTCACCCACGGCGACCCGGCGGCCGGCGAGGGCTGCGCGGTCTTCCACGAGCTCGTGCGGGTGGCGCTCGACGGCGGCGACCCGCTGGCCGCCGTCCCCGCGGCGCTCGCGCTCGTCGCGGACGAGCACCGCGACCGCTGGGCCGCCGTCCTGGCGCCGGACTGGGAGCCGTCGATGGCGACCGAGTCCAACGGCGCGGTGTGGCCGACGCTCGGCCAGGCGCTGTGGGCGCTGCGGCACGGGCGGGACTTCGCGCACGTGCTGCGGCTGGTGGTCGACCTCGGCGGCGACACCGACACGGTCGCCTGCGTGGCCGGCGGGCTGGCCGGCGCGGTGTACGGGATGGGCGGCATCCCGATGCGGTGGGCGTCGGTGGTGCACGGCCGGGTGCCCGGGCACGGGGACCGCGTGTGGCGGCTGCCCGACCTGCTGCCGCTGGCCGCCGCGCTCGACGGCAAGGAGTTCTTCCAGGCGGAGACGGGCGTCATCCCGCGGATCGGCCCGGCCGAGGTGCTGCCGGGCATCTGGGCGGGCAACCTCGACGGCGCGCGGTACTCCGACGAGGACTTCGCCGTCATCAGCCTGTGCCGGCTGGCCGAGCCGTTCCCGCACACGCTGCACCGGATGGCCTACATCGCCGACAACAGCCACAACGTCGACGTCGACGTCGTCCTGGCCGACGTACTCGACGACCTCGCCGCGCTGCGCGCCGAGGGCCACCGGGTGCTCGTGCACTGCCACGGCGGGGCGTCGCGGACCGGGCTGGTGCTGCGCGCCTGGCTGGTGCGCGAGCACGGGATGACGCCGGAGCAGGCGACGGCGCACGTCGCCGAGCGCTGGCCGCACCTCGGGCTGTGGAACGAGTCGTTCACCGCCGCACTGGAACGCCTCGCGGCTCAGCGGTAGTCAGACGTCGGTGACCCGGATGGCCAGCAGGTCGCCCACCTCGACGGGACGACCGGCGTCGACGACCAGCTCCAGCCGGTGCCGGCCCGGCCGGTGCACGAGGCGCGGACCCGCGTAGCAGGGGACGTCCGCCGCGGCGGGACCGGCGTGGTGCACGCACTGGAGGGCACCCGCCGGCGAGGCGGACCCGGCGGGTCGACGGGGCGGGAGGTCGAGCACGAAGACCAGGGGACGTGCGGGGTGGCGCTCGTCGTCGCGGTGCACCCAGATCGGGAAGCCGAGGTCGGCGTACGGCCGGAAGGCGGGCTCCTGCTCCGGCGGGAGTCGTCCGCGGAGCCCGATCCCGAACGGGCTGGCACCCGTCGTGGCCCAGTCCGCCCGGCGGTCCAGCCGCAGCGGGTTGTCCCGCGCCTCGGCACGGTCCTCGACCCACGCCAGCTCCAGGTAGTGCCCGGCGAGGAGGAGCCGCCGGTTGCGGGTGCCCTGACCCGGGTGCGCCGTCCCGGCGTCGAGCTCCCAGCCGGCTGCGGTCAGCCGCGGCGCCCAGGTGTCCTCCGGACCGACCATGCAGAGCACGTGGTCGAGCTCGAGCACCGTCCCAGTGTGCTGCCGCGCCGCGCGGGGAGCGTCATCCCCCGCGGACGACACCCTCCCGCCCCCTTCGGCCGACCTGGCTCGGCGGACGCCGGATGGGACAGATCAGCGCGGTGGCTGAGCGGGTCAGGCGGGTGGGGCGGTGTGGGGAAGTGGTCGGCCGGCGTCCTCCACCTGCATCCGGGCCGGCGCAGCGCGTCCGCCACCTTGGCACGCCGAGGGCCCGGGACCCCGGCGTCAGTCCGTGCCGGACGGCGCAGGAGGTCCGTAGACGTCGGAGCGGTGCACGATCCGGACCACGAGGATCTGCCGCCGGGCCTCGTCGACCTCGATGAGGACCCGGTAGTCCCCTCGCCGGGCGCTGCGCAGTCCGGTCAGCTCCCCGGTGAGGGGCTTGCTGAGCCGCACCGGGTTCTCGGGCAGGACGACGGTCAGGAACTCGACGACAGCCATGGCCACCTTGGCGGGCAGGCGGCCGAGCTGGCGCCGCGCCGCCGAGGAGACACGGAGCCCGTACGGCGCGGTCACCCGTCGAGGCCGAACTCGGCTCTCAGCTGCTCACCAGGGGTGGTCTCGTCACTCTCGTCCTCGGCGCGGGCCCGCTCGACGTCCTCGCGGACGCCGGGCTGCGAGAGCCAGTACAGCGTCTCGTGCAGCGAGTCGAGGTCCTCCTTCGCCATGAGGACGGCGGCCTCCCGTCCGTGACGGGTGATGGTCACGATCTCGTGGGTCTTCTCGGCCGCCTCGACCAGCGCCGACAGCCGGTCCTTGGCCTCGCTGAGCGGGATGGTCGTCACGGATCGACTCTAGCCCGAAGTCTGGCCAGAACGCCTCGGATGGTTCACGGCCCCCGATCAGACGCCGGAGGTGGCCCGGCCGGCCGGGCGGCGGGTCGGGCGGATCGTGCGCGCGGCCGAGCGGGCCAGGCGGATCGGCCCGGTGTCCCAGATCTTCTGCACCGGCTCGTCGACCGGAGCCGCGGGCTGCGGCACCGGGCGGGCGGCCTCCTCGGCCTCCACCTGCGCCTGGGCGAGCGCGGCCAGGTGGCGGGCGCGGATGGCGGCCTTCTGCCGGTCCAGCCGCTCCTGCTCGGCCATGACCAGCATCTCCTCCTTGGCCTCGGCCACCGTGCGCCGCGACTGCTGCTGCATCTCCTCGATGTCCACGTCGCCGCTGTCGCGCAGCGCGGCGAGCTTGTCGTAGGCGGTCGGCGGACCGAAGTTGAGCAGCACCTTCATGAGCACCGGGAGGATCTCGACGCACATGAACAGCAGCGACAGCATGAACTTCGCCGCGGCGAGCGTGGCGTTGCGGTCGCTGAGCCGGTCGAGCGCCTCCAGCCGCAGCAGGATGCCGCCGGAGCCCTCGTTGGTGGCGTCGAACGCGGCCTGCAGCCGGTCCAGCTCGGCGGTGAGCCGGGCCAGCTCGGCGGAGTCGGTGGCGAGGGAGGCGGCGGCGAGGTCGGCACTGCGCGACTCGGCGTCGGACGCCGCGTCCTGCGCGTCGTCCAGGGCCGCACGGGCCGAGGCGACGACGCCGGCCTGCGCGTCGGCGGCCGCGCGGGCCTGCACGTAGGCGTCGCCGGTGCCCGGGTCGCCGGTGCCGCAGGTGCCGTCGAGCTCGCACTGGGCGCGCGCCTCGAGGTCGCGCTGGGTGGCCAGGGCGGCGTCGTAGGCGGACTGCTTCGCCGCGACGTCGGCCTGCACCGCGGCCAGCGCCGGGTCGCTCTGCCCGCCCGTGGCGACGACGTCCTGCCCCTGCGTCACCCGCTCCTGCAGCTCGTCGAGGCCGGCGAAGCGCGCATCGGCCTCCAGCGACTGCCGGTACGCGTCCGCGGCCTCGGCCTGCATGACGGTGATCTCGGCGTCGATCTCCTTGTGGAACACCTGCAGCGTCAGGGGCGTCGCGACGACGACCCCGAGGATCAGCGCCAGCCCCACGCGCGGGACGGCGAGGGCGAGGTTCCGCTTGAGCGAGGCGTCGTGCGCCATGCCGACGAGCAGCATCCGGTCGAGGTTGACCACGACGGCGCCCCAGCCGAGGCCGAGCACCAGCGCGAACGGCCACCAGACGCCCAGGGCCATGTGCAGCGCGAACGACGCCGAGGCGACGGCGAGGCCGCCGGTGCTGAGCAGGACCCCGCCGAGCGCGGCGAACCGCGGCCGCGCGCCGGGCGCCGCCTCGAGCAGGTCGGGCCGCGCGCCGCCGAGGACCGCGAGGCGGTCCTGGAGCCGTCGTCGTCCAGCCATGTCGTGCACTCCCCGAGCGCCGGGGGTCGTGGTTCGTCCGCCGCTCCCCCGAGGCATCGGCAGTCCCGCCGGTGGTCAGGACCCGGTCGTCACACGCGTCCCACGCCGCCCCCGACGGCGCGGAGCAGGACCGTGGTGACGCCGGCACCGCGGGCCACCACCACGCCGTCGCGCACGAGATGCCCGACGGGCTCACCGGCCGTCGGCTCGCCCGCGAACCGGAGGCGGAGGTGGTGCTCGAGGACGTCGACCGCCGTCGTCATGAGGGTCGGCGGGTCCGGGACGGAGTAGTCGTTGCCCTCCCACACGTGCCACACGCCGCCGACCCGGGTGAGGCGGGGCCCGTTCCGGACGTCGTCGAGGGGGACCTCGCAGCGGTACTCGTCGAGGGCGAGCGGGCGGACGTCGCGCAGCCGGTCGACCAGGGCGCGCGTCTCGTCGTCGACCGGCGGCACCCACCCCCCGTAGCCGACCCGCGGCGGCGTGACGACCAGCTCCGCCGGCGTCAGGGCGGCGAAGCCGGAGAAGACGCGGGCGCCGTGCAGGTCGGCGAAGGTGGCCCGCAGGCGGCCGTCCTGGCGGACCTCGACGCGGCCGTCGGCTCGTTGCACGAGGTCGAAGCGCCAGGCGTCGGGGTGACGGTGCAGCGAGGAGCCGAAGCGTTCGGCGATCAGGAGCTCGATCTCGGCGAGCGCCTCCGCCTCCATCTCGAACCACTGCTCCCCCCGGTCGAAGCGGTCGACCTGGTAGAGCCCGTCGTCGCGCCGGAAGACGACGCTGCGGGCCTCGATGTCGCCGAGGTGGATCTCCCGCCCCTGCACGACCACCACCGTCGCCCCGCGCTCGACGTGGTCGCCGTACCGCTCCACGAGGGCCGTGAGCTGCGGGTCCGGCGTCTCCATGCCGCCACGCTACGGAACGATCCGACTCCGTCCTGGCGTGTCGTCAGGCGCCGGGACCCGCTACGACCATCGGGTCGACCAGCAGGACGTCATCGATGTCGTCCTCGAGCGCGCCGGCGACGAGGCCGACGAGATCGAGTTCGTCACCCTCCAACGCCCTCCCGAGGAGGGCCGTCCCGCAGCGGGCGGTCGCCGCGGCAGGACGGCCTGTGTCATGTCGCTCTGGTATCACCGGTGGTACCTCTGGGTGTGGCCATGACACTGCGCCTGACCGAGCAGGAGACCGAGGCTCTGCGACGTCGAGCAGAACTCGAGGGCCGGTCGATGCAGGACGTCGCGCGGCAGGCGGTCCGCGACTACGTCGAGCGGAACAGCAAGCGTGAGCTGCTCGACCGAGTCCTCGACCGGGAACTCCCCCGCTATGCCGAAGCCCTGGAGCGGCTCGGCCGGTGATCCACCTCGACCTCGACGATCTGCTCCACATCGCCGGGCGAACACTCGGCGCCTTCGAGGTCCGCGACATCGGTCTGCTGGAGGCGGCGGCTGCCAGACCGAAGGCGACGACGTTCGGCGAGGACGCCTACCCGTCCATCCACGACAAGGCGGCTGCGCTGCTGCACTCGATCGCCCGCAACCACCCGCTGGTCGACGGCAACGAGCGGCTCTCGCTCGCCGCGACCATCGCCTTCTACGGCCTCAACGGCATGCAACTGACCCTGTCGAACGACGATGCCTACGAGCTCGTGATGGCCATCGCCTCGGGGCAGCTCGACGACGTCGAGCCGATCTCCGGACGTCTCCGGGCGGGCACAGCTCCCTGGACGTGACGGCCCGAACGCGGGGTTCGGTTCGTCCCACTGCGGCTCACCACCGCGGCGGGACGGCCTCCGTCATGTCCGGGGCAGGACGACGTCGGCCGTGTAGGCCGCGTGGTCGCTCAGGTCCTTGTCGTCGCGCCAGGTCGGCCGGTGCACCTCGGCCGGGCCACGCGCGATCTCCCGGCTCACTGCGAGATGGTCGATGGACGGATAGGCCTCGTTGAGCCGTTCCGCGTCCTCGGTGAGCACGACGAGACCGAGTTCCTCGAAGGCTGATCGCAGCGCCGCAGCGCCCATGGGCGTGCCACCCGAGTAGAGGGGCGCGAGCTCCTGGGTGAAGTCCCCGCCCCAGATGACCTGCTCGTCAGGGCGGCGTGCATCGCGGATGCGGTCGGCGTGGTGGTCGAGGACGAAGCGGAACTGCGCGAAGCGATCTTCGGGGAGCCCCCGCCAGTTCTCACCGGATCCCTCGATGGGCAGGACCGAGCAAGCCACGAGCACCTCCACGCCCTCGTACTCGACTCGGGCGAGAGCTAACCCCTCCTCTCCTGGATGGCGGTCGTCCCCGGCCGTGAGCAGCTGTGTCGCCGGCAGGTGGGTCTCGATGGCCGCCCATCTCTGCAGGTCCGGCCCCCAGCTCCGCTGCGGCGAGACGATGAGCCCGTCTCCCCGCGCGTGCCAGCCACTGTGGACCTCGGTGAGCAACCAGAGGTCAGCCCCGAGCTTGCTCAGCCACGCTGAGATGTCGGAGGCGCGGTCTGACTCCCGATGTACGCGATTCACGTTCCAGGTACCGATGCGCACGGAGCTCCTCAGGTGGTCAGTTCACCGACACCCTGACGCGTCCTGATACCGGAACGGCGTCGGCGCGCGGTGCGTGTCACCCGCGTTGGCGAGACGCAAGGGCGCCGTGATCGCGGCAGCCGAGGGTGTGGGCAACAGCCCAGGCACCCCAGGAGCTCTTCCCCATGCGCTCGTCCCGTGCCGGCGCCATCGCGCTCGCCTCTGCGTCCTCGCGGCCGGCCGCTCCACCGCCGTCGTCGGCGTAGCCGAGCCGGCCGGGCCTCCCGTGGCTGGACGGGGGACCGTGGCCGGCCTGCCGGCCGCTGGTCGAGTGGGCGGTCCGCCTGCTGCCAGCCGCCCACCACGGCTGTCAGCGGCCGGAGTAGGACGATCCCGATGGGCCGTGCCTGGATGGACGACCTGTCCGCGGCGATCCCACTGGACGACGGGATCCCGCGGACGGTCGCCGCTGACTCACCTGCGGAGGGCGCTGTCCTCGGCTCACCTGACGGCGGTCCGCTGCCAGCGGCTCAAGGTTGGGTGGGACGGCCGACCGAGGCCTCCAACTGACCGTCCACCGTGACCGATCCCGCGCATGCGGATCGCATGTAGCCTCAGTGGATGGGCAAGATGCTGCAGGTCCGCAACGTGCCCGACGACCTGCACGCCGAGCTGCGCCGCCGCGCAGCCGCCGCGGGGATGTCGCTGTCCGACTACGTGCTGCGCGAACTGCGCCGCGTCGGTGAGCGGTCGCCGATGGCCGAGGTCCTCGCCCGCTCCGCGGCGCTGCGGATCCCGCTGCCGATGGACGAGGTGGTCGAGGGCATCCGGGCCGACCGCGACGGCCGGTGATCGTGGTCGACGCCTCGACGGTCGTCGCGGCGCTCCTGGACGCCGGCTCGGGTGGGCAGGCCGCCCGCGACGCGCTGCTCGGGGACGAGCCCCACGCCCCGCACCTCCTCGACGTCGAGGTGCTCTCGGCCGTCCGTCGGCACGCGCTGAGTGGGCGGTTGAGCGACGCCGCCGCACGCGGTGCGGTCGACGCGGTGCGCGAGCTGCCGGTGGTCCGGCACGGACACGACCCGCTGCTCGACCGGGCGCTGGAGCTCCGCCACGCGGTGACCGCCTACGACGGGGTCTACGTCGCGCTCGCGGAGATCCTCGGGGCCGGCCTGGTCACCGGCGACCGCCGGCTGGCGCGCGCACCGGGCCTGCGGTGTCCGGTGACGACGATCGGCTGACGTCCGCGCGGGAGGCCGGACGCAAGGGGCCCGCAAGGGCGGGGCCGGAGGGTGCGGGCAACAGCCCACGCACCCCAGGAGCTCTCCCCCATGCGCTCGTCCCGTCCCGGCGCCGCCGCGCTGCTCGCCTCCGCCGTCGTCGCGGCCGGCTGCTCCATCCCCGTCGTCGGCGTCGCCGAGCCGGCCGGGCCGGCCGCCGCCGGACCGCTCACCGAGGTCCTCGGCCGGGTGGAGGTCGACGCGGACGTCGAGGGGCACGTGCGCCTCTCCGACGTCGCCGCGACCCCGGACGGCGGCTTCGTCGTCCTCATGACCGGCGACCTCGCCGGCAACCACCGCAGCGTCCTGGTCGAGCTCGTCCCGGGCGACGGCGGCCTGACCGTCGCTCAGGTGACCGAGGGCCCGCCCGCCCTCGACCTCGGCGAGGTGCACGTCGCGCCCGACGGCACGGTGGTCGCCCTCGCGCCGATCGTGCCCGCCGACACCAGCGGCGGCGGCCGCGAGCAGGACCTCGCGCTCGCCGTCCTCGAACCGGGCGGCGACGAACCGGACGTCCGGCGAATCGCCGCCGAAGCCGAGCTCGGCACGCCCGACACCGGCACCGGCGTCCTCTCCCCCGACGGCACGACGCTGCACGCGAGCCTGCAGTGGTACGTCGACGGGGACACGGTCAGCCGGCTGGCCACCGTCGACGTCGCCACCGGCGAGGTCACCGCGAGCGCGCCGCTGCAGGTCGAGACGCCGGGCCGGGCGGTCGCGCGGGACGTCGCCCTGCGTCCCGACGGCGGCCTGGCGGCACTGGTGACCGTCGACCGCGACGCGGAGGGTGACGTCGACGGCGTCGTGCTGGCGCAGTACGACGCCGACCTGCTGCCCGCCGGCCAGCCGGTGGAGCTGGTCGAGGAGGAGCAGAGCACCGGTTACGCGCTGGCCGTGCTCGCCGACGGGACGGCGGTCGCATCGGTCGTCGCGGGCGAGTGGGACACCGGCGAGCCGCGGCTGGTGACCGTCCGGGACGGCGCCGTGCAGGCCACCGCGGTCCTGCCCGGCTCGGGCACCGACCTCGTCGTCGAGCCGGGCGGGCGGCACGTGTACCTCGTGCACGGGCGGCCGGGGGCCGGCGTCGGCCTGGCCACCGTCGAGCTCGCTACTGGCGAGACCGTCGCCGACGTCGAGCTGTGCGCCGACGGGAGCCCCGCGCCCTTGGCGCTCGCCGCGGACGGGCGCACGGTCGCCGCCACCGTCGCCTGCGAGCAGGACGAGAGCCTCGCCGCCGACCTCGCCGTCCTCGTCGGCTGAGGACGCCGGTGCCCCGGCCGCGCGAGGCGGCCGGGGCACCGGGTCGTGCAGGGGAGGCGGTCAGACCGAGACGGTCTCCCGCTCGGGCTGCGGGTCCTCGTCGGACGACGCCGCGGGGACCTCGCGGGCGTCCTCCCGCCGCTGCGCGACGACGCTGGCGACGACCGCCGCGACGATGAACAGCAGGCCGGTGAGGCCGGTGACGTACTCGCTGATGTGGAACCGCAGCTCCAGGATCATGATCGTCGCGAGCACACCGATCGCCCACATCGCGCCGTGCTCGAGGTAGCGGTACTGCTCGAGCGTGCCGCGGTCGACCATGAAGATCGTCAGCGACCGCACCCAGAAGGCGCCGATGCCGAGGCCCAGGGCGATGATCAGGATGTCGCTGCTGATGGCGAACGCGCCGATGACGCCGTCGAAGCTGAACGACGCGTCGAGCACCTCCAGGTAGAGGAAGGCGGCGGCACCGGCGCCCGCGACCGCCTTGGTGGCGGTGCCGGTGGCCGACGGCGTCGACTCCTCGTCCTCGTCGTCGTCGGACTCCATGAGCTCGTTGAGCCCGCCGATCAGCAGGTAGGTGAACAGGCCGGCGAGGCCGGAGAGCAGGACGGTGCCGTACTTGTCGTCGTCGGCCATCTGCGAGCCGGTGTAGATGACCGCGAGCGCGATGACGATCGACAGGTAGGGCAGCTTGCCGGCCTTGGCCAGCGGCTTCTCCAGCCAGGCGAGCCAGTGGACGTCGCGCTCCTCGTCGAACGCGAAGTTCAGGAAGATCATCAGCAGGAAGATCCCGCCGAAGGTGTAGATCGCCTCGGCGGACGCCTCGACGTTCTCCGCGTAGGCCTCCTGGTCGGTGAGCGCCAGGTCCCACACCTCGGGGATGGACAGCTGCGCCGTCACCGAGACGAGCAGGATCGGCAGCAGCAGCCGCATGCCGAACACGGCGATGAAGATGCCGACGTAGAGGAACAGCTTCCGCCACAGCGGGCTCATGTTCCGGAGGACCTTGGCGTTGACGACGGCGTTGTCGAAGGACAGGCAGACCTCGAGGACGCCGAGGACGGCGACGGCGAGGAGCGCGGCGGGACCGCCGAAGAGCACGGCGGTGACGAGGGCGGCCGCCGTCAGGAAGACGGAGAAGCCGAAGTAGCGGATCAAGGGACGCCTTTCAGGGAACCGCGGCGGAGGCGGTCGCGGGTGGGAGGAGGGAGTCGGGTTACTTGCTGCCGGCCGTCCAGCGCAGGCCCCAGCCGTACGCCTGGTCCAGGTGGCGCTGGCTGCCCTGCAGGTAGCGCATCTCGCGCTGCACGTGCAGCTCGCCCCGCTGGTTGGTCAGCATGGCGATGGCGCAGAAGCGCGCGTTGTCGGCGTGCTCGTCGAGGTCGACGGTGATCTCACTGTCGTTCTGGGCGGACAGCGTCACGACACCTCGAGCCGCGGCCCAGTTGGGGGCGCCGTCGTAGATGTACGCGAACACCAGGATCCGCCTGATCTCGTCGAGGTGGTCGAGGTTGACGATGAGGTTCTCGCCACCGGCGTTCCTGCCCGAGCGGTCGTCGCCGTCGAGGAGGACGTGGGGCGGGGAGTCGAGGTCCCCGAACGCGTTGCCGAGCGCCTGGACGACGCCCTTGTTCCCGTCGGTGGTCTCCCAGAGGCAGCCGAGGTCGAGGTCGACCGCCTCCGCCTTGCCGAAGAACCCACGTCCCGGGCGCTGGTCCCAGTTGAGGTTGACGCGCATCCGCCCGCGGGCGCCCTGCGCCTTGGACAGCGAGACGGACGGCGCCGCCTTGGTCAGCGTGACCTTGCCGAGGGAGACCCCGGCCGGCTTCTGCTTCGGCGGGCGGGTGTAGTCGATCATGACCTGCCTGTTCTGAGGAGGAAGGGCTCAGGCCGGCGGTCCGGCCCCGCGCTCGTCGCCGCGGGGCCGGACTGCCGAGGGCCGGGTCAGGCGACGTTGACGCCGAAGTCCTGCGCGATGCCGCGCAGGCCGGAGGCGTAGCCCTGGCCGACGGCGCGGAACTTCCAGTCGCCGTTGTGCCGGTAGAGCTCGCCGAAGACCATGGCGGTCTCCATGGAGGCGTCCTCGGTGAGGTCGTAGCGGGTGATCTCCCGGCCGGTGACCTGGTCGACGACGCGGATGAACGCGTTGCGGACGCCGCCGAAGTTCTGCCGGCGGTTGTCGGCGTCGTGGATGGAGACCGGGAAGACGATCTTCTGGACGAACTGCGGGACGGCCGTCAGGTCGACCTGGATCATCTCGTCGTCCCCGTCGCCCTCACCGGTCAGGTTGTCGCCGGTGTGGAGGACGGAGCCGTCGGGGCTGCGCAGGTTGTTGTAGAAGACGAAGCCCGAGTCGTCCGGGGTCACCCGGCCGCTGGCGTCGAGCATGATCGCCGAGGCGTCGAGGTCGTACTCGAAGTCGGAGAACGTGTTGACGTCCCACCCGAGACCCACGTTGACGGCGCGGAGGCCCGGGGCCTCCTTGGACAGCGAGACGTTCCCACCCTTGGCGAGGACGACGGTCATGGTGTTCTTCTCCCGTGGTGTTCGCGGCTGCTGAAGCGGCGGGGCACCGCACCCCGCGTCGCGGAGCCGGTCGATCCGGAACGGTGGCGGACCGGGTCGGGATGCTGCCGCACCGTGACCGGTAGCACCACGACCTCCCGCCCCGCAGGGGTGATCGCGGGACGCCTGTGACTCGTGCGCACGGACCGAGAGCCGGACGAGACGAACGGGGTGTGGACGGCGCCGAGGACCGGAAGCATCCCCTGACACCAGGTACGGGAACCCCCACCCGCGGGGACGTCGCACTCGCCGGTATTGCGCTCGAGTGGCAACGGCGCGCCGGAATGCGGAGGAGGCACTTGCTCGCGCGATTATCAGCGCCACCTCGCCGGCGCAAGACATTGCGTGACGGCATTCCCGCATCGGCATGCGGACAACACTTCAGGCGAGCCGGCGGAGGCCCTTCCGGAAATGCTTGTCGGCGGTGACCTGGTGCGCTTCACTGTCCGCCGCGCCGGGCCGCGGACGCATTTCGGCGCCGCGGTGGACCGGGCGACGACACGATACGGGGGCACCGCCATGACCGTTCGACACCACCGCACCATCGCCGTTCTCGGGCTGGTCCTCGTCCCCGTGGCGGGCCTGACCGGCTGCAGCAGCACCGGGGACCTCACCTGCGGGGAGTTCAACGCCCAGGGGCTCGTGGAGCAGACGGAGACGCTCTCCGACCTGCTCGACGAGCACGACCTGGACACGGTCGACCCCGGCAACATCCAGGGCGTCACCCAGGCGGTGTCCCAGCTGTGCTCGTCGGACTCCGGGGCCGTGCTCGACGACGCCACGGACTGGGACTCGGCCTACTGGTGAGGACCGGCCCGGTCATCCGCTGCCGAGCGGGGATCCGTGGCCGCGCGCCACGGATCCCCGCTCGGCTGCTGCTCCGGTCGGCAGCCGACGGGCGGTACGACGGGATCCCTCAGAGGTGGCCCGCCACGGTCGGCAGCAGGTCCTGGAAGGTCCGGCCGTTGGCCACGGCACCGATGGCGGTCATGCTCCAGGACCCGCCGTTCCGGCTGAGCTTGGCCATCACCTGGCTGTTGTGCGTCCCCGACCCGGAGAGGTCGTAGCGCGCGAGCTCGGCGTCGTGGGCGGTGGAGTCGACGAGCCGGCAGAACGCGTTGGTGATCTGGCTGAAGTCCTGGCCGGTGAACGAGTTGACCACGAAGACGATCTGGCTGACGTTCCCGGGCACGCGCTGGAGGTCGACCAGGATCGACTCGTCGTCCCCCTCCCCCTCGCCGGTCAGGTTGTCCCCCGTGTGCTGCACCGATCCGTCCCTGCTGCGCAGCTGCTGGAACCACACCTGGTCGACCAGCCGGCCTCCCGTGTCGAAGAGGAGGGCCGACGCGTCCAGGTCGATCGACTGGCTCTTCGCCTTGCCGAACAGGCCCCGTCGCGGGGCGGCGTCCCAGCCCAGCCCCATGCGCACCTGCGTCAGCGACCCTCCGCCCCGCTTCTGCAGCGAGACCGTCTGACCCTTGCTGAGGTTGACCACTCCGACACGTCTCCTTCGTTCCCTGTGGGTGTCCTGACCCGCAACGGCGTCCTCCGTCAGTTCGTCGGCGGAGGACCGCAGTTGTCGAGGGTGTACTGGTTGACCCGCTGCTCTGCGCCGCTGGTCGACAACCCGGCCGCGAACGCACCGGCCAGGGCCCCCAGCGGGTTGTCCACGAGCTCGCCCGCCTGGCTCCCCAGGGAGTCCGCCTGCTCCTGGAACGCGTCGCGCAGCGCCGCCACGTCCGGCTCGATCTCGTCGGGAGCGACCTCCGCGAGCCGACCGAAGAAGATCGCGAGGTCGCGGGGAGCGGAGAACACGGCCGCCATGCCCGCCAGCGGGTCATCGGTGTTGCCGGCCCGGGTCCAGGCGTCCCGCAGTTCCTGACCCTCGCCGTAGAAGACGTCGCAGTACGCCTCCACGAAACGTCCCTGACCGCACGCCGTCAATGTCGCGGAAACGGCGACGAGTCCCACGAACGTCACGACGGAACGCCTCGTCGGCACATTGCCCCGAATGCGCACAGCGACCACGGGAGACTCCTTTGTCGGCGGCCCCGGGAGTAAAGCGGAGGGAGTGCCCGGGCGCCATACCGACTCGCTGCGCCGTCGTCGAAAATGTGCGGACCCGTGATGTCCGCGGGCGTCGATCCCTCGTGCCGGCGGAGCCGGGCTCCGGCGCCCTCCCGGCCACCGGGGTACCGCCGTCCCGACCGCACGTCCGTCGCCGGGGGTAGGAACCGCCCATGGGCTCGACCGGGGACCGTCCGATCCTGCTGCTCGACGTCGACGGCGTGCTCAACGCGCCCGTCCGCACGCTGCCCGACGGCTGGAGGCGGGGCACGTTCAACGGGTTCGTGCTGTCCTGGGACCCCACCGTCACCGCCCGCCTGCGGGAGCTGCACGAGTCGGGCCGGGTCGAGATCCAGTGGCTGACCACCTGGACCACCGACGCCGACCGACTGCTGGCCGAGCCGATGGGCCTGCCGCGCGGGCTGAAGGTGCACGCCCGCACCGACTCCGCGCCGACCGGCTTCCTCGGCCCGCTCTGGGGGGAGTCGGGCTGGTGGAAGCTGGCCGTCGCCCAGGAGGTGGCCGCGGCCGAGCCGGACCGGCGGATCGTGTGGATCGACGACGACCTCGCCGAACAGGCGGAGGACACCGGCGACTGGCTGGCCGCCCACCCCCACGTCCTGGTGGTCGCCCCGGACCTCTACGTCGGGCTCACCCACGCGCAGCTGGACGCGATCGAGGCGTGGCTGTGACCGCTCACCGGCGCGGCCGCAGCTCCAGGGGCAGGTCGGAGGGGACGTCGACGTCGCCGGCGTGCCCGTCGAGCCGGGCCAGGCCGTGCCGCAGGAGCAGCCCCTGCGGGGCGGAGCGGGCGACGTCGCCGGCGGCCGGGTGCTCCGGACACGGGGCGAGCGGCACCTGCGCCGGCCGGTCGCACAGCGCGCGCCACTCCTCGGCGACGGCGGCCAGCGCCGCGAGGGGGTCCGTGTTCCCGCCGGCAGCGAGCACGGTGACGGGACCGCCCTCACGGCCGACGACGACCGGCCGCCACGGGCCGAACGCCGGGCCGAAGGTGCGGTGGACGGCGTCGTAGTCGTGCACGGGGACGGCGGGGTAGCCGGCCGCGGCCAGCGCCCACAGCGTCCGCTCGGTCAGGGTCATCAGGTCTCCTGTCAGTTCTGGGTCCCGACCGGCCACGGGTCGGGTCGCGGGCCGGGACGCGGCTGCTTGACGAAGCTCGTGCCGAGCCCGGTGCTGCCGGCCGGGGTGAGCTGCTGGTCCTTCCAGCGCTCGACGCCCTGCCGGGTCACCTCGAGCTGCGTCTCCAGCACCAGCCCGGTGGCCCGGGACTCGGCCTCCAGCGTGCGGGCCGCCCGCGCCTCGGCGGCCGCGAGCGCCGACTTCGCCAGCACCTCGGCCTCCTCGTACTCGGTCTGCATCCGCAGCCGGACCCGCTCCTCGACCTTCTCCTCCCCCAGCGCGAGCAGCCGCTCGTAGAGGGACGGCGGGGCGAGCGCGAGCATCGTCTTGAACAGGATCGGCAGGCACTCGAGCGCGGTGAGGAACGCGAACAGCAGCGCGTGCGCCGTCGCGAGCGTCGGCTCGTCGTCCTGGATGCGCTCCATCGCGGTCATCCGGGCGAGGATGCCGTCGCTGTCGTCGACGGCCGCGTCGTGCGCCGCGACGTCGGCGGCGCGCTGCTCCTCGGCGTCGGCGACCAGCACCTGCAGCTCCTCGAGGTCCGCCTGCTGGTCGACGGTGTTCTGCGCCTCCTCGGCGAGCAGCTGCTCGTAGGTCTGGGCCTCCAGCGCCTCGAGCTCCGCGGCGACGTCGTCCCGCTCGGCGCGGAGCCGGTCGCGGTCGCCCTGCCGGGCCGTCGTCGCCGGGCCGTAGCCGCGCTGGCCGGTGCCGCCGGACCCGTCGAGCTCGGCGTTGTAGGCCGCCTCCGCGGCGTTGTAGCGCGCGTCGACGTCGTCGAAGCGGGCCTGCAGGGTGGCGACGGCGGGGTCCTCGGCGACGTCGGCCTGGGTGACGCCGTCGGCGATGTCGGCCTGCAGCGCCGCGATCCGCTCGCGCTGCGCGGGCAGGTCGGCGTAGCGGGTGTCCTCGGCGAGCTGCTGCGTGAACTCGTCCTCGGCCTCGGCCGCCATCACCTCGACCTCGGTGTCGATCTCGGCGCTGAAGACGGCGAGCGTGAGCGGCGTCGAGACGACCGCGCCGATGAGCACGGCGAGGGCCACGCGCGGCAGCGCCATGGCGATCGTGCCGACCTTGCTCGTCAGCCGCGGCGTGGAAACGACCAGCCAGCGGTCGAGGTTGAGGATGACCAGGCCCCAGGCGAGGCCACCGAGGACCGCGACGGGCACCCACAGGTGCAGCGCGACGTACAGCGCGTAGCTCGCCGAGACCGCGGCGAGGGCTGCGGTGCAGACGAGCACCGCGCCCATCGCGACCTGCTTGCCGCGCTCCTTGGGGGCGTCCTGCAGGACCTCGCGGTTGGCGCCGGCGACGGTGAGCAGCTGCTCGCCGAGGACGGCGCGGAGGGACCGGCGGCGGCTCACGGGGTGTCCTTCCTTCCGGCACGCCGGAGGCTGTCGATGAGGGCGTCGGGCACGCCGACGAGGCGCGGCGACACCTCGATCCGGGGGCGGAGGGCGTCCTGGGTGGCCCAGAAGGCGTCGAGCCGGTCGGTGACGGGCGAGGGTGCGCCGACGGTGGCGGCGACGTCGGCGCGGAGGGACACCGGCGGCGGAGCGGTGGTGCTCGGCAGGTCGAGCTGCGGAACGGCCACGGCGGCGACGACGGGGGTGGCCGCGGGCGTCGTCGTGAAGCGGTTGCGGCCGGTGACGTCGACCCGCCGGCTGGCGTCGATGCGGACGAGCGCCTCGCCGCACGGCGGGTACCCGGGGTGGCCGTCGACGAGGACGTCGCGAGCGTGCTCGAAGCACCAGGTGACGAGGACCTCCGAGCCCGGCCGGACGATCGTGTGGCTGACCGAGATCGCGCGCAGGACGGGCGCCTGGCCGTCGAGCACCGGACCGGCGGGGACGCCGTGCCGGCAGGCCAGCAGCTGGGGCTCGCCGTCGCCGGCCGGGCGGCCCTGGGCCGCCTCCTGGCGCCAGTCGCGGATCCAGCGGTCGGTCCACGGCAGGGCGGACCGGGGCTGCTCGGGCTTCGGGTGCGTGGGGGCCGGGGCAGCGCCGAACCAGCCCTTGGTGCGCAGCCAGGCGAGGAGGAGCAGGAGGAAGAAGGACCAGAGGAACGCCGTGGCGAGGTCGATGAGGAAACCGGCGACACGCTCGGGCTCGACGGAGCCGCTCCACTCGGTGTTGGCGTTGAGCGCGACGAAGGCGGCCAGCAGCAGGACCACGGCCCAGCCGACGACGAGCGGATCGCGGCGCAGCGGTTGGCGGAACATCTCTCCCCGTGTGCGGGTCGCACCCGCCTGTCAGCACGTCGTCGGACCAACGGAACCGATCGGATCGGAGTCCTCGGGATTGGTACCGGGCGGCACCGACGAAAGGCAGCGGCGCCTCACCCGTCCGGGTCAGGCAGGTGCCCGCTCCCTCAAGGAGTCGTGCGCGACATCACCGTCGCGGCCGGCTGCCGACCACGATGACGGCCCCCTGGTCCATGCATGGTCCGACTCCCCGGCCCTACCCGGTCGTTCGGTGGGACCGGCGACCGGTCCGGGGCGCGGCTCCCTCTGCGGACCGGTGCGGAGCGAGGTGCGACAGGACCACGCAGACGTGTCGCGTGAACACACCGTGTCAACGGTGCCGTTTACCCTCGCCGCAGCCATGTCCAGCAAGGGGAGTTCGATGACAGCCGGCACGAGCGAACAGGTCGACCAGCTCTACCCGGTCTTCCTGCAGTTCACCCAGTCGATGACGCCGCACGACGCCGTGAAGAACCTGCAGCTGTTCGGTGCGGACGAGTCGATCATCCGCGCCGTCCGGGAACGGCACGAGGCGGAGAGTCTCAAGATCCGCAATCTCGACGAGCCGGCATCGGTGTTCCTCGACGGTCGGCGGACCTGGTACACGGGCCCCGACATGGAGAACGACCGCAACTGGCCGGCGCTCGAGGCGTCGATGCGGCGCAAGGGGTTCGGCGACGCCAACATCGCGTCCATCGACAAGTCCTCGACGAAGATCGTCGCGCTCCTCGACCACCCCAAGCAGGACAGCTTCCGGACCCGCGGCCTGGTCGTCGGGTTCGTCCAGTCCGGCAAGACCACGAACTTCACAGCCGTGATGGCCAAGGCTGCGGACCGCGGCTACAAGCTGTTCATCGTCCTCTCGGGGATCCACAACACCCTGCGTCGGCAGACTCAGATTCGCCTCGTCAAGGACCTCGTCGAGGCCAACCCGGGACAGTGGCACCAGGTCACGAGCGAGACCCACGACTTCGTGCCACCGCCGAACCCCAAGGCGTTCTTCGCCTCGTCCGACCAGCACCTCCTCCTCGTGGTGAAGAAGAACGCCGCTGTTCTCCGGAAGCTGCGGAGATGGCTCGGTAATGCGGGCGAGTACCTGGAGAACTGTCCGACCCTGATCATCGACGACGAGGCGGATCAGTCGACGGTCGCGACGGCGAAGATCAATCCGCTGCTCTTCGACGTCCTGAGCAAGTTCCCCAAGGTCGGGTACGTCGGGTACACGGCGACGCCGTTCGCCAACCTCCTGATCGACCCGTCCGTCGACGAGGACTTCTATCCCCGGGACTTCATCGTCAACCTCCCTCAGCCGCAGGGTTACCACGGCACCGAGGTCCTCTTCGGACGAGACCTCCTCGACGGGGAGGACCCGGCCGACCTGCCCGGCGGCTACGACATGGTGCGGATCGTTCCCGACGACGAGGTGGACGACCTCAAGCCGCGCAACAAGAAGGAGGCCGCGACCTTCCAGCCCGCGGTGACCCGCTCGTTGCAGGCAGCGGTGGAGTGGTTCTGGCTCGCGACCGCCGCCCGACGGGCGCGGGGCGGCGGCAACCCCCACTCGACGATGCTGGTGCACACCACGACCGAGACCGCGGTCCACGAGGCGTTCAAGGAGCCCCTGCTCCAGCTCCGCACCACGCTGGCGGACCGGCTCCGTACCGGCGACCGACGCACGGTGGATCGTCTCCGCGCAACCTGGGAACGCGAGACCCGCCTGGTGCGGGCCATGGACTTCGACGAGACGACGGTGCCGTTCGACGTGGTGCTGGAGCACCTGTCGACCGTCGTCCACGAGACGAAGGTCGTGATCGACAACTACCGCAGCACGGATCGTCTCAACTACGAGTCGGGCCCGGTCACCGCGATCGCGGTGGGCGGGAACACCCTGTCCCGCGGCCTGACCCTCGAGGGCCTGGTGTCCAGCCTCTTCGTCCGGGCAGTGTCGGCCTACGACACGTTGCTGCAGATGGGACGGTGGTTCGGCTACCGGGACAGGTACGCCGACCTGCCCCGGATCTGGATGACCCAGGAACTCGCCGAGTGGTTCAGCCACCTCGCGACGGTCGAGGCCGACATGCGGCGCGACATCGAGCGCTACATGCACAACCCGGCGGAGACGCCCCTGACCTTCGCGGTCCGGCTGCGCTCGCACCCGAAGATGAGCATCACCTCCAAGGCGAAGATGAAGTCCGCTGTCCTCGCCCATGCGGCATACGGCGGGACGCTCGTGGAGAGCCGCTTCTTCGATGTCTCGGCCGGCGGCAAGGCCCGTCTGGAGACCAATGCCGCCGCTGCCAGGGCGCTTATCAGCGCCGCGGACCGGCACGGCCACCCGCAGGAACCACCGCGTGCGGAGACCGCCGTCTTCACGCAGGTTCCTCACGAGGACGTCACCGCGTTCCTGAGCACGTACTCGTTCCACGAGCGCTCGGAGGACGGGGACCGCAGCCGCCTCCTGGACTACATCGGCAAGCGGGTCCGGAACGGCGCCCTGGCGCAGTGGAGCGTCGCGGTCGTGGGCAACTCCTCGCCGGGCGCCAAGACCGAGCGCTGCGACTTGGGCAGCGGGGTGCAGGTGCGGATGGTGAAGCGTGCCCGCCTCGGCCAGGAGTCCGATGCCCTCCTCGACGGGGTCGCCGACATCAAAACGCTCAGCAGCCGCCGGGACGAGACCATCGATTTGGACGTCGCCGGCAAGAGCCTGAGCAACCGGGACGAGATCCTCGGCCTGCGCAGCGCGCAGCGCCCTGGGCAGGGGCTGCTCCTCCTCTACCCGATCGAGCCTGAGTCACGGACCGACACTCAGGGGCGCCGTCCGTTGAACGCCCCGACCGACGACGTCGTCATCGGTGTGGCGCTGGTCTTCCCCCGGCCGCTGCCCGGAACGTCCGACTCGGACGTCGAGTACTGGAGTGCGGACCTGTCCGGGGTCGCCGTAGAGGAAGAGGACGCCTCGGTGCTGGACTACGACGACGAGGCCGCGTGACGGTCGACGGCGAGAAGCTCGAACGGCTCTGGACCGCGGTGGCGGCACGACCCGTCGTCTCCGCGTTCCGGACCGCGGCCGTCGGGGTCGACACGGCGCAGGGTCCGGTCCTCGCCGGCATCGATGCGCAGGGTCACCGCCACCTCCTCGTGCCGATCACGTCCAGGCACACCCTGCGGGAGGAGTTGGAAGGCAAGGCCGTCCTCCTGCGACGCCGCGCCCTCGAGGACGACCGCCGGTACCAGGAGTACGCGTCACTCGAGCTCGTGGACCAACGGCTGGACGTTCTCTTCACGGCTCTCTGCGTCGAGGTGTCGGATCGCGTCGCCGCCGATCCCGACCGAGCGGTCGGCGCTCTCCGGGAAGCACTGAAGGACTGGAAGGCCCTGCTTGCCGGAAACCACGAGGTCCTCACCACCTCGGCTCTCGCCGGCCTCTTCGGGGAGCTCCAGGTCCTGCGATCGCTGCTCGAACGGGATCCCGGCGCCGTCGCGTTCTGGACGGGACCGACCGGCTCGGCGCAGGACTTCCACCGTGGTCCGGACGCCGTCGAGGTCAAGACCACGACGTCCCCCGAGGGCAGCACCGTAACCGTCCATGGCACCGACCAACTCGACGTCACGCCACCCGGACGTCTGCTCCTCCACTGGTCGCGGCTGCAGACCGGCGAAGGGGTGTCCGTGCCCGAACTGGTGGAGCAGGTCCTCGGGCTGACGGACGACAGCGCGCGTTTCCGGGCGCTCCTGCGCAAGATTGAGTACCACGAGATTCACAGCGGGCTGTACGCCGGACAACGCTTCGAGGTCATCGAGCAGTGCACCTACCTCGTGGGTCCCGGCTTCCCTCGCGTCGTGCCCGCCGGCCTGTCGGGGGACGCCGTCCTGGCCGGCGTCGGGACGATCGACTACACGGTCGACCTCAGCACCGCCGGGGTCGAGGCCCACCGCACCGATCTAGACCCCGCGTCCTTCCTGCTGGAGCAGCCGTGACGACGCCCCGCTGGTGGTCACAGCCCTTCCCTCCGACCGGCGCCATTGCCTCCGAGGGCATCCGCAACCAGCTCGGCCGACCACCGGTCGACCCGCTGACGGTCTTCGTCCGGGAGACGGCGCAGAACTCGTGGGACGCCCGCGTGCCCGGTGTGGAGACGGTCTACCGACTGGAACTGACCACCGTCGCGCCGACCCATCGGCCGACTTGGGAGCGGCTACTCACCCCGCCGGCCGGTGCGCAGGAGCACCTGGGCGTCGGCCGTGCGGTGAGGACGTCCAACCTCCGACTGCTCTCCGTCGTCGACCGCGGGACGAAGGGACTCGGAGGACCCACGCGGGCGGACCAGCTCGCGGCGGGCCGTCGTGACTGGATCTCCTTCGTCCTCAACGTGGGCGAGAAGCGGGACACGGAGATGGGTGGCGGCACCTACGGCTACGGCAAGGCCGTGCTGTACCGCCTTTCCCGTGTCGGGACGGTCCTCGTCTACACGAGGACCCTGGAGGAGGACTCCGGTCGACTGTCCTCGCGACTCATCGGCATCGCCCTGGGCAGCTCCTTCGACAGCCACGCGCGGGTCGACGCCGACAGCCGACCCTTCACCGGGCGTCATTGGTGGGGCGACGTCCGCGAGGACCACGTCGAGCCCCTGGTCGGGAGCGAAGCGGACGACGTCGCCCGTGCACTGGGCCTGACCCCGTTCCGCCCGGAGGAATCCGGGACGACCCTCGTCGTCATCGATCCCGATCTGGACGAGTTCGAGAGCACCGACGACGCCGCGCAACACCTCGCCGAGACCATCGCCTGGCAGCTGTGGCCGATCATGCTCTCCGAGCGAGGCTCTGAGCGCCTCGTCCCCGGCGTGGTCGCCGGCGGGCGGTCCTTCCCCGTGCCGGACCCGGCCCAGCAGTACCCGCTGCGGATGTTCGTGAACGCCTACCGCCGGCTGCCGACGGACTCTGCGACGACGTTGGAGAGTGGGAACCCGCGCAAGCGCCTCGGCCGCTTCGCGCTGGAGAAGGCGGTCGTCGTCCCCATGCCCCCGAGCGCGGTGTCGGCTGCCGCCAGTTACGCCGGCGTGGACGGGGATCCCCACCACGTGTGCCTGATGCGGTCACCTGAGCTGGTCGTCCGCTACCACGAGGGGCCGACGACGAGCTCGGTGCACAGCGTCTACGCGGGCGTCTTCCGGGCCGACGACGAACTCGATGCCGTCTACGCCCGATCGGAGCCACCCACTCACGACAACTGGGTCCACGAGCAACTGACAGGGCACGAGCGCACCTTCGTCAAGGTTACGTTCACCCGGATCCGCGAGCAGCTGGCGGTCTTCCGCGCCCCGGTGCAGCAAGCGCTGTCGACCAGATCCCGCGCCACTCTGGGTGCCGCGAGCAACTACCTGGGCGGCCTGGTGGCCGCGGCGTTCAGCGGGGTCGCCGGGAACGGCACCAGCGGGTCGACCGCGATCCGTCCGGGCGGCTCCAGAACGGCGGCCGCCGGGAGTCGGGACGGCGCGGACGACAGCGGGCGGCCGTCCCGAGGCGCTTCGGGCTCATCGGGTCGTGCGCGGGTCACGGTGCTCGACGAACCCCACGTCGAGGAGTCGGACGGGGGCATCGTCCTGGCCGCGCGGTACGGAGTGGTGGACGAAGGTCCCGTACGCCTGGACGCACGCCTGTCGATCGCGGCGTGGGAGGGCCGAGAGAACGATCCTCCGGCCGGCGCCGCGCAACCGCGGGTCCTGCACTGGCAGGCCGGACGGGCCAGGTTCACCGGCGACACCTGCACCGTCGACGGTCCTGTCGAGGTGGATCTCGTGGTCCTCCCGGTCCCGGACACCGCGACGGAGATGAGGGTCGTCGCCACACCCGTGATGGACCTCGACCCGGAGGACGCCCCGTGACCCTCGTCTTCCCATACCGACGGCCCCCGGGCGACGTCGTCACCGCCGGGCCCTGGTCGCGTCTCACGCCGGACGGCAGCGAACTCCTCCCGGACACCCTCCTCGACTGGGACTACAGCACCACGTTGTCCCTGCACCGCCCGACATCCGTGGACGGCCTCCGGCTGCGGCGTCTCAGCGGACTGAGCGAGGACGCGGAGGTCGACCTGAGCGTGCAGTGGCAAGCCTCCGGCTCGCTGCTGCGTGGTCAAGCCTGGCGGCTGGCCCTGCCCGCCGAGGACGCCTTCGAGGCGACGGTCGACTTCCGGCTCCCGGGGGACGACCTTGGAGGCACCCTCGAGTTGGTGACGAACGTCGTCCTGCGCTCGCCGGGTTCCGGACGGTCACAGGCGGCGGCCCGGAGGCCGGGGAGCGTGCTCTGGTCCGACCGCCAGCGCGTACTCCTCGAGGGCGACAACACACTGTTCCCCATCGCGACCGCCGACTTCCACGACCTGCCCTATCCCACCGGTGCCGGCTGGTACCTGCACGTCGACGAGGACCTCGAGGGTGCGGCGCTGGGTTCGATCCTCCTGCTGGTCAACGAACGTCACGAGGTGGTTCTCCGCGCCGTGGAAGCCGCCGGGTCACCCACGGAGGCGGACCGTCGGGTCCTCTCGACCCTGAGAACGGACGTGCTGAGGTCGCTGGTGGAACGAGCCCTCACCGACGAGGACCTCACGGAGGAGACCGACTACCCGGTGGGATCCCTGGGAGCGCTCCTGACCACCGTCGTGCGAAATGCGTTCCCTGCGTTCTCCCTGGAGGCCCTGCGCCGGGAGCGGCAGACCTCACCTGCTCTCTTCAGCAGCCGGTTGCAGGAGACCTCACAGCTGTTGATCGAGCCATGAGCGTCCTCTATCCCCGGCTGCTCGGTGACACCGCACGCCAGTTGCACCAGGAGTACCTCCACCTGTCGGTGTCCGAGCTCGGCGGCCGACACGACGTGCGGCACCCGTCCGCGGTGTTCGCCGCGACGGGAGGACGGCGTGTCACCCCGGATGAGCTGAATCGCCTGCGCGGTGACGTGCTCGACGTCGCGGAGCGAGCAGGCTTCCCCGGCGAGGGCCGGCGACAGGACCGCGTCACCTTCGACCTGGAGATCGCCCAACTGCTGCACGAGCGATGCGGACTGGTCGCCGGCGAAGCGGCCGTGCGGCCGATCTGGGCCTTCCTCGCGCTCGTCCTGCTGCCCGATGTCTCGTACTGGAGGTACCCGCGCCCGCCGGGGGACCGCGTCCTCGGGACGGACATCACCCGGCACGTCTGGGGCCGGCTGTGGTGGCGCGCGCACCTGCTGGCGGTCCCTCAGCAGTACCGGCGATACCGACTCCTCGACACGTTCGGCGAAGCGGAATTCGACCAAATCTTCGCGCGTCGGCGAGTGTTCGGCGGAAGCCGCGCCCTGGTCCGGATGCTCGCCGAGGTGTGGCCGTCGATTGATCGTGGCGGAGTGGCTGATCGCGATGTGCTCAGAGATGCTCTGAAGCGCCTAGGACGCCTGGGAGCTGTCATCGACTTCGAGTCCCTCGACTTCGACGAGCTCCGTCGTCAGGTCCACGAGGTGGCGGCCGAGTCCGCCGCCCTGTTGCGCGCCCAGGGCCTGAGGAGCGGACCTCGTCACGCCGGCGGCTGACCGGACGCAGCCGGCTCGGCCATGTCCTCAAGGTCTGATAGCAGGTGGACCGCTTGCCCTAATAGGCGTCGGACACGAGCAGGCGGGCCTGGAGTGGGCGACGAGCACGCGTAGTCACGTAGTACTCGACGCCAACCAGGCGTCCGGTAGCCGAGGAGGGCTGACGTCAGAGGCGGCGCTCAGGAAGCTGCAAGACGATGAGCGATGACCTCGGCCACGGTCCGCGCGAGCGGAGGTGGGACGGCGTTCCCGATTTGACGGGCGATGTCCGGCTTAGTGCCGCACCAGAGGTGGCGGTCGTCGAATCCCTGGACGACCGCCGCCTCCGCGTGGGTGAGCGCACGGTTGACCTGCTCGCCGCCGTTCTCCCACTGCGGGTGCAGGAAACGTCCCTTCTCGGGCCGAAAGAACTCGGTGCGGATGGTCACCGCGGGCTCGTCCCAGCGCAGCCGGCCGAGGACGTCGCTGGCTCCCCTGGTGTGCCGGCGCCAGCAGGGATATTGGAGCTCCTCGGGCAGGTCGAACCGCCCCTGTCCCGGCGCGATGTGCGCGTAGCGGATCTCCGAGATCAGCTCGTGGTTACGGGTCACGTGCAGGTCCCGGAGCTTGAAGGTCCCGGGGACCTCGTGCCCCTGGAACTCGACGGCGCTCTCGGGGAGCCACACCTCACGGACGCCGGGTTCCAGCACGACCGGCCCATCAAGGAACGCCTCCCGCAGGCTGACCCACCGCTCCAGGTCCCCCGTGGGTGTCTTCGCGTGCGTCCGCCGGGGCTCGTCCACCGGACCGACGCGTGATCCCACGACGATGGTGCGGATGCGCTTCTGCGGGACGCCGTAGTCGGCAGCGTTGAGCCGGAAGGCCTGGGTGTCGAAGTCGGCCAGCTCGCCGTCCTCACTCGCGGCCTGCCGGAGCAGCTGGAACTCCGGGGTCTTGGCGAACCGGTCGACGTTCTCGAAGACGAACATCCGCGCGTCGGACTCACGGACGACCCTCACGAACTCGCGCCAGAGCTGGTTGCGCACATCCGCGGGGTCACGCTTGCCGAGGGCGGAGAAGCCCTGACACGGTGGCCCCCCGATGACGAGGTCGACGCGCGGGACGTCGGTGTACCCCGTGATGTCCCCGGCGTGGGTGTGCTCCCCCGTGAGGTCGAAGTTCGCGGCGTAGGTGGCGGCCGCCGCCCGGTCGATCTCCACCGCCCCGACACTCGTGAAACTCCCCTGGTCGAGAAAACCCCGGGTCATCCCCCCGCAGCCGGCGAACAGGTCGAGCAACGTGAAGCCATCCCCCCGCACCGCCTCACGCTAGCCGGCGTCACCGACAGTCATCCCCGCCGACTCGCCGTGCTCCCGTCACGCTGACTCTCCAGCGCTCGGAGCACCCGCTCCAGGGCCTCCTCAGGTGACTCGTGCTCCCACACCTCCACGATCGTCCAGCCGAGGTCCTCGAGATGATGGCGAGTCTCCTCGTCCCGGAGCCTGTTCCTCTCGATCTTCTGCCGCCACCAGGCGGCGTTCGAGGCCGGCCAGGTGGCATGGACCGGGCATCCGTGCCAGAAGCAGCCGTGGACGTTGACCGCGACGTGCGCCTTGATGAAGGCGATGTCGAGCTTGCGCCTCGGCATACCGGGTACCGGCCAGCCGACTCGGTAGCGCTTCCCCCTGCTGTGCAGAAGCCGTCGCAGGGCCAGCTCAGGGCCGGTGTCCGCACGCGCCTGCTTGCTCATCCGGGCGGCTACGCCCGGTGAGCTGGCGCCCGGTCGCTCGGCGCTTCCTTTAGTCACAACCCCGAGGATCGAGCAACGAGTGCAGGTGCAGCGCGATGGCCTTGGCGAGCCCGGGTGGTACCGCGTTGCCGATCTGCCGAGCGATCTCGACGCGGTTTCCCACGAACTCGAAGTCGTCGGGGAAGGACTGCAGTCGGGTCGCTTCGCGATGGGTGATCGGACGGTGCGCCTCGGGGTGTAGGTAGCGCCCCTTCTCCGGCTTGTAGAACTCAGTGCGGATGGTGCCGCTCGGCCGTTCCCACCACATGCGCCCCATGACGTCCGTGGTCCCCGTCGGCTTCTCCAGCCAACACCGTGGCGTAATTTCGGGTGCGTTGCGCATCAGGTCAAAGCGATTGCCCCCGGGTGGGATGTGCGCATACCGCTCGAGAGAGATCGCGCGGACGTTCCTGCCGAAGTGCAGGTCCTGTCGCCCGTCGGAGTCGACACCCACATCGGTCCGCTCGGGTGTCCAGGAGAGGTCGTGGAAGGCCTCCTCCACGGTGGCGTAGGGCAGCTGCGCCTTCGACTTGGGACCGTGCGTCGCAGGGGGCGGCCACGGCACCGCTCCTACTCCCTTGACCGCCATGAAGATGCCGCGGCGTCGGAGCTGCGGGACGCCGTAATCAGCGGCATTGAGGACGCCGTAGGCAAACTGGTACTCGCGCAGGTCCTCGTCCGTCATCATCAGCCGCAGCAGCTCCGCGAACTGAGCTGACTTCTGGAATTGCGGGACGTTCTCGATGACGAAGGCGCGCGGTTTCACAAGCCGCACCGCCCGTAGGTACTGCTCCCAGAGCGCGTTGAGTCGAGCGCGGGAGTCGGGGTTGCCATTCTTGCCCAGCGGCGAGAACCCCTGGCAGGGAGGACCGCCGAGGATGACGTCGGCCTCCTCGAAGTCGGACAACTCCTCTATCGGGCCGTCGTGTACCGGGCAGTCGAAGTTCTGCTTGAACGTGCGCGCAGCCGCCTGATCGACCTCGACGGCCTGGACGGGCACAAAGCCCTTTTGCGCCAGAGCGAAGCCGAGGCTCAGCCCCCCCGCCCCTGCAAACAGGTCGAGTGTGCGGATCTCATCCGGCGTCTCGCTCACCAGGCTCCCTTCGGTACAACAGTCAGAGCCTAGGTTGCCCGCGGGGTATGACGGTCTCGACCCGCCGGCGGTCAGTCACGCGCCGCCGACCTCACACGCATGTGCTGTGCGTCGGGCGTTCAGCCTCGCTGCGGCGCTCGACTCCGATGAGCGTCTGGAGGAAGCGCTCCTCGTTGACCGCGATCTTCGCCCGTGCCGCGGCGGCCAGATCGACACCCACGAGGTCAGCCAGGCGGAGGAGGTAGAGGAGCACGTCGGCCATCTCCTCCCCCAGCCGGTCCTGCAGTGGCTGCTGACGGACGGCCGCCATCTATTCGTCCGCGGCGAGCCACTGCAGCAGCTCGGCCAGCTCCCCCACCTCGCCGACCAACGCGAGAGCCAACGACTTCGGGTCGTGGAACCGTTTCCACTCCCGGGCCTCGGTGAAGGCGCGCATCCGCCGGGTCAGGTCCTCGATGTCCGACACAGGTCGAGTATCGGGACGAAGCCGGACCGGGACGGCAGCTACTGTCCAGAGACGCGGCCCGACAGGCTTCCGGACTCCGGACACGCCTCCACCCGCACGAGTCGATTCGTGCTGCCCGGAGACTGTCCTTGCCCCTGTTGCGCACCTCCGCGCGAGGTCTGGCCGACCTCGTCCGCGACGGCCGCCTTGGCGCCGTCCTCGCCGAGCAGATGTCGTTCCAGATAAAGCGCCGGGCCTCGGCGTCCGAGATCCGCTCCTGGGACGCCAGCCTCCGCGTCCTCGCCGACGACCTGCTCCAAGCCGGTCTCGACCGGGTCGAGGTGTTGCTCGAGCACCAACTGCCGCTGAGCAGCAAGCGGATCGACGTCGTCCTGGCCGGCCGGCACGCGCACCGGGACGGGCCGTCCTACGTCGTAGTCGAGCTCAAGCAGTGGACCGAGGCTGACCGGTTCGAGGACGACGTCGAGCTCGTCGTCCAGCCGTCCTATGGCCCTCACCCGGTGCTGCACCCGGTGGCTCAGGTCCGGGCCTACGGCGAGTACCTGCTGGACTTCACGTCCGTCCTGCACGGCACGACGGACGTCCTCGCCGGCGTGGCCTATCTGCACAACGCGACGACGTCCCGCGTCGGCAGCCTGTTCGACTACCCGCAGGACGAGCTCGGCCGGTTGTTCACCGGTCAGAACCGCGGTGAGTGGCTGAACTTCCTGCGCAGCCGCCTCGCCCCCGTTGACGGCAGCGTCTTCGCCGATCGGCTGCTGCACTCGGCGATCGCCCCGAGCAAGCAGCTGATGGCCGTTGCGGCCGAGGAGGTCCGCCGCCGGGAGCAGTTCGTCCTGCTCGACGAGCAGCGCGTCGCCTTCGACCTCGTCATGCACGAGGTGGAGAAGGCTCGCACCGGCGACCACAAGAGCGTGGTGGTTGTCTCCGGAGGACCCGGAAGCGGGAAGAGCGTCATCGCACTGTCGTTGCTCGGTGAGCTCAATCGTCGCGGCCGATCGGCCATCCACGCGACCGGCTCGCGGTCATTCACCCAGACGCTGCGACGGGTAGCCGGCGCCGGGTCACGACAGGTGCAGTCACTGTTCAAGTACTTCAACAGCTTCATGGACGCCGACAAGAACGGCTTCGACGTCTTAATCGCAGATGAAGCGCACCGGCTCCGTGAGACCTCCGCCAACCGCTGGACGAAGGCGGAGCACCGCACCGGCAAGGCCCAGGTGGACGAGCTCATCGACGCCGCCCGAGTGCCGGTGTTCCTGCTGGACCAGAACCAGGTCGTTCGCCCCGGGGAGCTCGGGACGGTGGAGGACATCGAGGCAGCAGCACGGAAACGCGGTCTAGAGGTGCACCACGTCGACCTGAGCGCGCAGTACCGCTGCGGCGGGTCCGAGGCCTACATCGACTGGGTCGAGCGGCTGCTCGGGCTACGCCCTGGCGGACCGGTTCCGTGGGACGGCGATCCCAACTTCGAGGTGCACGTCGTCGAGTCGCCATCGGCCATGGAGGCCGCGCTGGCCGCCCGGCTCGAGGAGCACTACGGCGCCCGCATGGCGGCTGGCTACTGCTGGCCGTGGAGCGACCCGCGCAAGGACGGAACCCTCGTCCCTGATGTGCAGATCGGCGACTGGGCGCGGCCGTGGAACCTCAAGGGTGACCGGTCGGTCGGGGGCGCTCCCCCGTCGGCGCTGTGGGCCAGCGAGCCGGGCGGCTTCGGGCAGGTCGGCTGCGTCTACACCGCCCAAGGCTTCGAGTACGACTGGAACGGCGTCCTGATCGGCCCCGACCTGGTGTGGCGGAATGACCGGTGGGTCACCGTCCGCTCTGCCAACCGGGACCCCGACTTTCGCAACACCAAGCGGGTCAGCGACTCAGAATTCGACGCGCTCGTCCGCAACGTCTACAAGGTCCTGCTCAGCCGGGGCATGCGTGGGACGCTACTTTATTCGACCGACGCTCAAACGCACACCCTCCTCCGCTCACTCATTAAGGCCCCTTTCCCAAAGGACCCTAGTCGGGCCTGAAGCGCACCCTTCAACAGTCAGGCTCCCGCAGCGGCCGTTGCAGAACACGCGTCGCGCTCGGGAGAGACGCGCTTGTTCAGCTCGGTAGGCCACCCGTCGCAGCCTTGACGTCAGCCTCTGCCTGGCGAAGGCGACCGGAGGCCTCCCCGTAACGGCGTGCGGCGTCCTTGGCGGCACGCTGATCCGACTGAGCCGCATCAGAGAGGGCCCGCGCGCTTCGGCGAATCGCTTCTAATGCTCTGCGCCGCCTCTCATCGAACTCCCTCTCGAGTCGTTCCACCGCATCCCGAGACACGGCGCGCGAGGGGTCATAGACGAAGGCGCGCTCGACGTTTCGCCGCCAGCCCATGAGTCGACCGGCCATAACGTCGCCGAAGCTTGGGACCTGCCTGATCCGTGCGTATTCGACATCTGCAGCGGTGGTGATACCGAAGGAAGCGAGGGTTGCGGCTCGCGACGGGCCTATGCCTTGGATACGAGCGCCTCGAATCGACTTGGCGTCAAGGAATCTACGGAGCTGCTCCTCCCGTTTGCCTTGCTCTAGCTCTCGACTCTGCAGGGCTCGCCACCGCGGCAGTTCATCCCATGCTCGAGCAGCTCGCTGGACTTCCTCTTGAGCACGGACATAGGAAGGAAAACGGTTCGCTGTCACGAAGGCGCCGCTCGCCGCATCAAAGTCACTCTTGGCCATGCGGTACGCCTCAATCCAAGGTGTCTTCTTCGCCTGGTGACTGTTATGCCCGACAACAAGGAGTACAACGCCGATGATGACCAGCACCAAGCCCGCCGGCATGAGCACCAAGCCACCTGGGATCGCCAAGGCCCCAAACGTGAAGAGAAGAACGGTTGGAAACCGTACGCGGGATGCTGCCTCAGCGGACCGGCTTGCATTCACGTTTGGTGCTTGCGCGACGCTCACAGGTACGGGAACCTGAACTGCAGCGATCGCAGCCATCAGTCCGGCGTATTCATTACCCGCCTGAGACGCCCCTGAGCCTGCCGGCGGGGACCCGAAAGGCGTTACCTTCGTCTTCCGTTCGAACTGACACCAAGGACACTGCTGTAGCGACCTCGCGTACTGGTGCGTCGGATTTCGGCCGCATCTGACAAGCTCTTGCCCGAGGCGATCGAGTGCACGAACCCATTGGGCGGCCTCTGGCCTACCCCGACGCGGCGCTCTAGCGGAGAATGCCCACTCGAAGTACTGGGCCACATAGTCGGGCAGGATGTTCAGACCGACCGCGTTGGGCGGTGGCGCCATCTTCCGACTCTTGGCAGCGGATCCGTAAGCAAATCTGTGCTCAACGATAGCCTTCTCGATGGGCATGTCACCTGAGCCGGCGTATACACCTGCGTAGGGGTGCCGCCCCAGCAACAGCAATTGGAAGAGCAGGACAGCCAGTCCAAAACCATCGTGGTGCGACGTCCGAACAAGACTCTCGAATGAGACTCCATGCAGCTCTGGCGGCGTGAACAGCGAAACGCCGACGGTACACAACAGCGGAGAAGCTCCAGGGACAGGGACTTGAAAACTGTCCACATCTATCAGCCGCACCGTGCCATTTCGTGCGACCAGCACCGATCCGTGGTTAACATCCCCGATGACTAGCCCTTTCGCGTGCACGGCGGCGAAGGCACGAGCGAGGTTTGCTGCTACGTGGACGAGGAACCGCCAGTCCGCGTCCGGAAAGGCCTTCCGCCTGCTACCGGGCGTGTACAGATTGTGCACGTCCTTAGCCTGCTCGACGACCGGAAGCAGGAGGCCCCGCGCCCGGCCAGCCCTGTCTCGAACAAGTCCAATTGGCCACGCCGTGAACGTCTGGACGTCGGGTCCGGCCGACGCAGCGAGAAGCTCGATCTTGCGGGCACGGTCGCCGGCCAGCGGAGAGCCATAGACCTTGATCGCAATGTCCCGCCGATTCGCGAGGCGGAACACCGTCCCCTCTCCACCCTTGCCCAGCTGCTCCCCTATGCGAAGCGGTCGGCCGTGGACGTCAACGAGCTCGTCCAACACTCACCCCACGTCGCGCCGAGAAGCCATGACGAGCGTGAGATCATCATCCGCACGAGCAGCGACTGTGGGACTGCGCAGGTACTCGTCAAGGCCCTTGCTGAGCGCCCTGTCTTCACCTGAGACTTCGGAGGTGCGAACAGGTCCGAACATACGCTCAAAGAACGGACTGTGCACCGCCTGGTCCGCATAGTGCAGAACGAGGTGCTGGAGGCCGTCGGTGAAAGCTGCCACTTCGTCAAGCCCCTCGCCCATCGCATCAACTTGCAACGACGCGAGCGCTGAGGCGTCGGTCAAGAAGGTGGTTGAGTTTGCGTACTCTCCCCTCTCGGGCCAGAACATCCAAGCCCACTCATCAGTGCCCTGTTCAGACACGACGATGGCGCCGTCTCCTACTTGGGCGAACACCGACCATTGCGGCGCCAGCACAGCGCAAAGCAACGTCGCGGCGAACTCGCGCGGCAGCAGTTCCTGTTCCTCCGCATGGGCGATCAGGGCGCCACGCGTTTGCGCGATGCAGTCTCGCAGCCACTCCAGACAATCAACCTCCGCCTGGGGCGTCGAGGTTGCCTCCAAACGGCGCACGAGGTCATCGCAGATGAAGGTGGATCCGTCCCCACCTCGCGCGGCGCTGCCGGCACCGTCGCTCACCGCGACGATGAGAACTGGCCCGTCGGGGGTCTCCTTGACCGAACAGCGGTGGGCGTCCTGGCCTGGCCGGCCGTCACGTACGTGGCTGGTGCCCTCGACACTTGCCGCTGCGTAGCGCCACCTCACACCATCGCCCAGCCGTCCGGCACCGCCGGGTTGGAGAGCGCGACTGCGTCACCTGGTTGCGACTGCGAGACCGAGCTCATGGAGTTGGACAGCCACGTGAAGAGTCCGCGGAAGTCCAGACCACGAAGCCCTAGCGGCTTACGCGAGCTGAGCTGTGACAGGACGCTCATGTCAGCACCTTCGACCCCTACGGCGAAGAAGCTGAAGGACTTGGTCTCCTCCCCGTTGTGCACCCGTGTCGCCGCCTCGCGCCACGAATCCGTCGGAGCCCCGTCAGTAATGAGAAAGATCCAAGGACGGTAGTAGCTGATTCCCTGCGACCTGTAGAGCGCCTTCCGACTCTCGACGAGGTCCAGGCCCGTGACGACGGCTTCACCGAGAGGCGTACCACCGTGCGCGTTGAGCACGGGGGGCAAGAAGCTGTCCGCGGTGACGAAGTCGGACTCGACCTGAACAGGCCCGAAGGAGACGACCGCGACCTCAACGCGCTTCGCTGCGAGGTCGTCAGACGTCAGCTGCGAGGCGAACGTGCGGAGCCCTTCATTGAGCTCCTGGATCGGCTGCCCCTGCATGGACCCCGACGTGTCGAGGAGGAGAAGACACGGACAACGTGGCTCGGGGTTGTCCACGAACTCACTAGCGTCGAACGGGACTTGTGCAAACTCGCTCACTTCATTCCTCTCTAATCTTGGTGCAGGGGTCTACCACCTGGTTCGCCGAGTAGCGGCACTGTCGGCGGCAGCGTGCGGGTGAGGGCTGCGCCTTCTCGGGCTACGGCTCCCAGACATGTCAGGCCTCCTAGACCGGAGGGTTCAACTCGGGGACGTTAACTGACGACCAGGACGGCACGTCTGAATCGAAACAGTCCGTAACCAAATCGAGGCGAAGCGCCGCCGCCCGCTCCTCGATCGATCAGGGAGGCGAGCCATCTGGGGCTCGACTGAGTGACGACTTCCCAGCTCACATCGTCGTTGTTAGCCGCGTAGAGGTCGCTCATCGCCAGCCGGACAGCTCCGGGTCGGCGGTCACGCGAAGGGCTGGCATGGACGCCAGTCGGGGCTCTAGCGCGATCTCGGCTGGTCCCCGGCGTCGACCATGTGCAGGACACCACGGCCGCGCTCCTTGGCGCCGTACATCGCGCGGTCCGCCAGCGAGAGGACCTCGTCCAGCGTCGTCCCGGCCGCAGCCATCGCCAGCCCGATTGAAGCCGACACCCGTACCGTCCGCCGTCCCACCTCGACCTCGTCCACCAGGACAGCGGCCAGCCCATGGCCGATGGCCTCCGCGGTGGCAGCGTCCACTCCCGGCAGCACCGCCACGAACTCGTCCCCGCCGAGCCGGCCGACCACAGCCCCCGGCAGCTCCCGCTCCACGTGCCGGCGCAGCCGGTCGGCGAGCCGTACGAGCAGTTGGTCCCCCACCGCGTGCCCGCCGCGGTCGTTGACCTCCTTGAACCGGTCGACGTCCACGAACAGCACCGCTCCCCCGACCGCCAGCGCCGCCCGGCCGGTATCGAGCAGGTGGCTGCGGTTGGCCAGCCCGGTCAGCGGGTCCTGCCGGGCCGACCGCAGCAGCGCCTGCCGCCAGCCGTCGGCCTTGGTCGCCACCGCGGTCAGCCGGTCCACCGTCTCCTGCAGCCGCACTGCCTTGTCGGCGTCCGCGTCCTCGGCCAGCCCCGCCGTCGACGAGGCCAGCGTCTCGAGCACCGTCTCCAGCGGCAGCCCGGCTGCCACCGCCTCCAGCGTCCGGCCCTGCGCGGCCAGCAGCTCGCCGTCCCACCGGTGCGCGGCCACCTGACGCCGCAGCGACAACACGCTGCGCACCAGCCGCACCTGGTTCTCCAGCAGCTCCTGCTCGGCCGACGAGAACGCCCGCGGCTCGTCGTCGAAGACGCCGAGCGAGCCGAGGACGAAGCCGTCCTCGTCGATCAGCGGCACCCCGAGGTAGGAGCGGATCGCGCCGGCCGCCACGGCCGGGTTGTCGCGGAAGACCGGGTGGTCGAGCGCGTCGGCCACCTGCAGCGGCGTCCGCAGCGCCACCACGTACGCGCAGAACGACAACTCGTCGGGCACGTGTGAGTACGGCGCGCCCGCGCCCCGCTCGGCCGGGAAGCACTGCTCGTCCGGGCCGACCAGGTTGATGACCGCGATCGGCGCCTCCACCGTCTCCGCCATGTACGCGACGACGGCGTCGAGGTCGGACACCCCGGCGTGCCCGCCCAGCCGGTAGCTGGCGATCGCGGCCAGCCGGGCCGCCTCGGCGACGGCCGCCCGCGGATCGGGCAGCGGGACGCCGGCCGGCGCGAAGTCGGGCAGGCGGGGCGTCGGGACGGCGGCGGTCACGCGCGGCGACGCTAGCGGCCGAGCGTCACCGACGGAACACGCTGCGGCACCGGGACACCTCGACGTCGAGGCGCCGAGCCGGCCCTCCCCGATGGTGGCCTCGAGCTCGGCGGGACCGCGCCCTCCTGCGGCCCCAGGGCCGTCCGCCTCTGTCGCCGCACAACCCGTCGTCGCGACGCTCCGGGTCCCACCCGGATCGGGAGGTCGGCACCGTGTACGTCACCCAGGGTCTGCACCGCCACGTCCAGCAGCGCGCGGACGAGATCGCCACCGTCTGCGCCGGCCGCACCCGGACTCACGCCGAGTCCGTCGACCGGATCGCCCGCCTGGCCGCCGCTCTCCAGCAGCTCGGGATCCGGGACGGCGAGCGCGCGGCCGTCCTGTCCCTGAACTCCGACCGCTACCACGAGTTCCTCGGCGCGACGCTGTGGGCCGGGGGCGTCGTCGTCCCGGTCAACATCCGGTGGAGCGTCCCCGAGATCGCCGACTCCCTCGCCGAGGTCGACGCCCGGGTCCTCGTCGTCGACGACGTCTTCGCCGCGTACACCGAGCCCATCCGGGCGGCCCACCCGCGCCTGGAGCACGTCGTCCACGCCGGCGACGGCCCGACCCCCGACGGCATGCTCGCCTTCGAGGAGCTGGTCGCGACGTCCGAACCGGTCGAGGACGTCCGCCGCGGGGGCGACGCCCTCGCCGGCGTCTTCTACACCGGCGGCACCACCGGCCGGTCCAAGGGCGTCATGCTCAGCCACGACAACCTGCTGACGTCGTCCATGGGTGGGCTGGCCACCGACCACTTCCCGCCCGGCCGGGTGGGCCTGCACTCGGCGCCGATGTTCCACCTCGCCGCCTTCTCCAACTGGGTCGGCGCCGTCGTGGTCGGCGGGACGCAGGTGATGATCCCGGTGTTCGACCCGGTCGCCGTGCTGACCGCCGTCCAGGAGCACGGCGTCACCGACTTGCTGCTGGTCCCCACGATGATCCAGCTCGTGGTCGACCACCCGCGGGTCGACGAGTTCGACCTGACCAGCGTCCGCCGGGTGATGTACGGCGCCTCCCCCATGTCCGACGCCCTGCTCGGCCGGACGATGAAGGCGCTGCCCAACGCCCGGTTCATGCAGGCCTACGGCATGACCGAGCTCGCCCCGGCGGCCACCGTGCTCACCCCCGACGACCACCAGGACCCCGCGCACCGGCGCTCCGTCGGGCGCGCCGCGCCGCACGCCGAGGTGCGCGTCGTCGGCCCGGACGACGTCGAGCTGCCCCGCCGCGAGGTCGGGGAGATCGTGGTCCGCGGGGGCCACGTGATGCTCGGCTACTGGGACCGGCCGGAGGAGACCGCCGAGGCGCTGCGCGGCGGCTGGATGCACACCGGCGACGCCGGCTGGATGGACGACGAGGGCTACCTGTACCTCACCGACCGCATCAAGGACATGATCATCTCCGGCGGGGAGAACGTGTACTCGGTCGAGGTGGAGAGCGTCCTCGCCCAGCACCCGGCGGTGGCCACCTGCGCGGTCATCGGCGTCCCCGACGAGACGTGGGGCGAGCGCGTGCACGCCGTCGTCGTCCCGGCGGCCGGCGCCGCCGTCACCCTCGAGGAGCTGCGGGCCTTCTGCGCCGACCAGCTCGCCGGGTACAAGACGCCGCGGTCGATGGACGTCGTCGACGCGCTGCCGCTCTCCCCCGTCGGCAAGGTGCTCAAGCGCGAGTTGCGCCGGCCCTACTGGGCCGGGCAGGAGCGCGCCGTCCACTGACGTGGACCGGCCCGGGGAGGCTGCCCGACGGCTGGGCCATTGCCTCGCGCACCGTGCGTCGACAGGCTGAGCCGTGACGCCGCAGGGGCGTCCCCGCCAGGTCAGGAGAGCGGCGCATGCACGCACGGTCCACGAGCATCCGCGGCAACACGGCCGGTATCGACGCCGCCATCGCGTACGTGCGCGACGACGTCCTGCCGACGGTCCAGGACACCGACGGCTGCGTCGGCCTCTCCATGCTCGCCGACCGCGACAGCGGCCGCTGCATCGTCGCGACCGCCTGGAGGGACGAGCAGGCCATGCGCGCCACCGCCGCCGAGGACCGCACGGTGCAGCACCGCCTGGTGCACGTCCTCGGCGGCGGGCACGCCGACGTCCGGGAGTGGGACATCGCGGTCCTCCACCGGGACCGTCCGGCCGGGGACGGCGCCGGGGCGCAGGTCACCTGGGCCCGCATCGCGCCGAACCACCTCGACGACCTGCTCGACGCCTACCGGCACAACCTGCTGCCCAAGCTGCAGGAGCTGCCCGGCTTCTGCAGCGTCAGCATGCTGGTCGACCGGCGCCTCGGCCGGACGGTCAGCGTCACCAGCTTCGAGGACCGCGACGCCGCGGGGCTGGTGCGCCGGCACGCCCGCTCGCTGCGGGAGCAGTTCGCGCAGGCCCTGGGCGCCAAGATCGTGGACGTCGCCGAGATGGACCTCGTCCTCGCCCACCTGCACGTCCCCGAGGCGGTGTGAGCGGTCTCAGTCCTTGGCGGATCGGCGCATCGACCACATCTGCGCGGGGCGCTCGAACTGGGTGGCGACCTCCCAGCTCACCGCGCCGTTGACGACCTCCCTGCGGAAGTTGCCCACGGCCACGCGGGCGAGCTCCGGGTCGGCGGCCACGCGGCGGGCCAGCTCGAGCGCGCGGTCCTCGACGGCGGCGTCGTCCACCGACTCCCACGCCAGGCCCAGCTCCACGGCCTTCGTGCCGTTGATCTCCTCGCCGAACAGCGCCATCGCCGCGGCGGCCTCGCGGCCGATCAGCCGGGACAGGATGACGAAGTGCCCACCGCCGGGGTGCAGGCCGCGCTTGAGGAAGCCGGCCAGCAGCCGGGCGTCGTCCGCGACGATCCGCAGGTCGGCGGCCAGCAGCATGTTCATCCCGGCGCCGACGGCGGACCCGCGGACGGCCGCGATCGTCGGCACCTTGACCTGTCCCAGCCGGTAGAAGGAGTCGTAGATCCGGCCCATGCCCTCGTAGGCGTCGGGCGCGGCCGGGTCCTTGCCGGCGTTCGTCAGGGTCGCGACGTCGCCGCCCGCGCAGAACGACTTCCCCACCGCCCGGACGACGAGCGCCCCGACCTCCGGCTTGGCATCGACCTCGTCGAACACGTCGATCAGCTCGCCGGCCATCTGCGGCGTCAGCGCGTTGCGGCGGTCGGGCGCGTTGAGCGTCACCACCGCCACGCCGCCGTCGACCTCGAGCAGGACCTCGGCGTCAGCCACGAGCGCACCTCCGGATCGGGGCCCGCGGGCCCGGGGGACCATCCGCAGGCATCAGACCACGACGCCGTGTTGCCGCCCTGCGCGGGCCGGTCCCACACTCGGCTCCCCACCTCCGGAGCCTTCGCATGCCCGCCCGCCGCGCCGCCGTTCTCGCTCTTGTCGCGCTGATGGCTGCGGGCTGCACCGGCGTCGAGGGCGACCCCAGCCCCGCGCCGACGACGTTCACCGAGCTCCTCGGCACCGCCGACCTCGACGCCGTCGCGCCCTCCGGCGTGGACGTCCTCGACCTGGCGGCCGGTCCGGACGGCGCGCTCGTCCTCCTCGCCGACAGCGCCGACCCGTCGGTCACCTACCTGGCGCCGGTCGGTGAGGACGGCGTCGGCGACGTGCAGCGGCTGGACGGCCCCGGCGAGCAGCTGTTCGTGGGACCCGACGGCGCCGTCCTCGTCCTCGGCCCGGGCCGGCTGACCACCGTGGGCGGCGGCACCGTCGAGCTGGGCGTCGACGGGGACACCGCCGCGCTCTCCCCCGACGGCCGCCGTCTGTACGTCACCGGCGGGGGTCGGCTGGCCGCGCTCGACCCGGCCACCGGCGCGGTGCAGGCAACCACCGACCTCGACCCCGGCCTCACGGTCGAGACCCTCGCCGCCGGACCCGACGGGCCGGTCGCGCTCATGAGCGACGCCCGCGCGCTCGACCTGGCCGACGTCGCCGTCCTGGGCACCTGGGCCGAGGACCTGGGACAGGCGGAGCTCGTCGAGCTGGCCTCCGACCGCCCGGCGAGCATCCCGTCCGCGCTGCGGCTGACCGACGACGGCGACGCGGTCGTCACGCTCACCGTCCACGGCGACGACCCGTTCCGCGTGACGGTCGTCGAGGACGGCGAGGTGACCGCCGCGCACCCCATCCCCGGCACCGACCGCGCCCCGGCCGACCTGGCCCTCTCCCCCGACGGGCGGGTCGCCTACCTGGCGGTGGCCGGGTTCGAGGTGGAGTCCGGCCTGGTCACGCTCGACCTGTCCAGCGGCGAGCAGCTCGCGGCCGGCCGGCTGTGCGAGGGGCAGGGCACCTTCGGCCGGGTGGCGCTCACCGGCGACCGGCTGACCGTCATCGGCGCGTGCGTCGGAGGGGACAACTCGTCGACCACCGCGTTCGTGCTCGGGTAGCCGTTCGGGTGGGTTGTCCCCAGGGTGCGATCCGGAGCGGTGCTGTTCTGGTTATCGTCCGCGATCGTGCGGAACCCCGGCACCGGACGGACGAGCCTCATCGCAGTGGTCGTCGGCGCGGCGCTGCTGCTGCCCGCCTGCGCGGTTAGTGACGACGACGAGGCGCCGAGCACGAGCCTGCCGACGACGTCGGCGCCCGCGAGCACCACCGAAGCCCTGCCCGTGGTGGGCCCGGCCGACTTCCCGGTGCCGCCCGAGGCCCGCACCCAGGACGCCGCCGGCGCCGAGGCCTTCCTCCGTTACTGGATCGAGCTGCTCAACCGGCAGCAGGCGATTCCTGCGGGCCAGCCTCTCCGTGACCTAGGTCCGGACTGCGACGAGTGTCAGCGCATCGCCAACGTCTACGACGAGACGGCAGCTGCTGGCGAACGCTATGTCGGCGGTGAGCTCGCGCTGAACGATGTGCCGCCGCCCGTCGTCAGTGGGGACGAGGCAGAGATTGTGTTCGGCGCCCGCCAGGAGGCCGTGTCAATCATCGATCGAGCAGGAAACGTCATCGACCCGGGATACCCCGCCGAGCCCAACCTGGGGTCTGGGATCGGATTGATTTGGTCCGACGCGAGTCACTCTTGGCTTGTTGTTGGATTCAACCTGGGATGAGACGTCTCGCTTGGCGCCTACTGGTTCTAGCGCTGCTCACACCCGCCCTTGTTGCGATCGATGGCCTGGCAGCCAGCGCCGACTGCCGATTCCGCACTTGTCCCGGCGCAGGCTTGAATGACGGCGCAGCGACGGTCGAGTACTCGGGCGGTGCAGTCACAGCACTCGTGAGCGGCGGCGGTACGGCAGCTGTCGACTTCGTATGGCGGCTGGTGGCGCCGTGCGTCGTCTCCGACGAGGCGGAGGGCTCCTGCAACGGCAGCGACTTTCAGGTGTGCCCGGCCGAACCGGGACAGTCGGTGCGCTATCTCTCCGTCCAGCAGCGACCAGTGGTGCGCCCAGACGGGACAGCTGTGGTTGACGTCCCTGCTGGATTCGGGCCAGGGGACCTGCTCGGGCGGTGGGCCACGCTTCGCACGGCGTGCATCGACATCACGGCGCTCAACCCGCCGCCGTCGCCGGAGGAGGTGTTCGCCTACTTCCAGCGGCTGCCGTTGCCGCAGCTGACCACCTCGCACGCGCCGCCGGGCCGGGGCCTGGCCGGTCTGCCGGTCGTCTTCTGGACCGACGCTCCGACCACCCAGACCTTCACCGTCGACGTCCGCGGCTACGCCGTCGTCATCGTCGCCGAGGCGCAGCGCTACACCTGGCGCACCGGCGACCCCGCCGCGCCCACGCTCACCACGACCGTCCCCGGCGGCGCCTATCCCGAGCAGGCCACCGAGCACCTCTACCGCTCGGGCACGTACACCGCGTCGCTCACCGTCACGTGGGGCGCGACGTTCACCGTCGACGGCAGCGCGCCGGCCGACGTCCCCGGCACAACCACGACCGATGGCCCGCCGGTGACGTTCGACGTCGTCGAGGCCGCCGCCGTCCTCACGAACCCCTACGACTGACCAGCTCGTCGGACAGCCGCCGCAGCCTTTCGCGCGCGAAAGGCTCGCGCGTCCGGCCGCGTCGCGACTGCTTGTCGCGCCCGTGGGCCCCGGTCACACTCTGCCGGCATGCGCCCCAGCCCCGGGCTCGTGCTCGCCGCTCTCCTGCTGACCGGCTGTGGCGGGGCGATCGCGGGCACGGCGATCCCGGGGCCGACGACGGTGTCGCTGGCCGACGTCGCGGGCGCGGACGCCGAGGTGCTCGACGTGGCCGCCACCGCCGACGGCCGGTCGGTCGCGCTGCTGGCGCTGCCCGGCGACCCGCTCACCCTCGCCGACGTCGCCGCCGACGGCACCGTCACCGCCGTCCCGCTCCGCGGCCTCGACTCGGAGCGGCCCGGCCTCACCCGCATCGCCGCGGACGGCGAGGGCGTGGTGGTCGTCGGGTTCGCCGCCGGGCGCGTCGCCCTCGTCGAGGCGGACCTGCGGCGCGCCGACGCGCCCGAGCCGGTCGGCACACTCGGGGCCGCCGATGTCTCGGCGCTCGACGCCGTCGTTCTGGACGGCGTGCTGCTCCTCTCGCTCAGCGGCATCGACGGCGCGCACCGGCTGGTCGCCGTCGACCCCGAGAGCGGCGTCGTCCGCGACGAGGTGGCGCTGCCCGGCACGCCCCGCGACCTTCACGTCTCGGGGGACGGCATGGTCGTCGTCGCCACGGACACCGGGCGCAGCGCCTCCGTCGTCATCGTCGACGCCGCGCTGCAGATGATCGGCGAGGTGCCGACCGGCCCGGGTGCCGCCGGCCCGCTGACCGTCGTCGACGGCGACGTGTACGCGACCGTCGGCGGGTCCGGCGACGTCTCCATCACCCGCGGCTCCGAGGTGCTGGCCACCGTGCCCGGTGACCTGCCGGCGCTGGTGACGGTCGACGGGGACAGGGCCACGCTCGTCGACACCGTGGCCGACGGCGAGGTGCCGCGGGTGCTGCAGCGCAGCGTCGACCTGGCGGCGGGCGAGGTGGTCGCCGAGGTGGAGCTGTGCGACGGCGGCGCGGTCGACGGGTCCGACGTCGACGGGTCCGGCCGCGCCTCGGTGGTCAGCGACTGCCGCGGCGAGCCGGTGCTCTGGCGGTTCGGCTAGGCCGGCGGCTTCCAGCCCGGGTCGCGGCCGGTGACGCCGAGCAGCCGGTCGAGCGCGGGGGCGTCGGCGGGCACCGGCACGACCGGGCCGTACAGGTCCGGCGGGCGGTCGTCGCCGAAGGACTCGGCGAACGCACGGCAGGTGTCGGCGTCCGCGTCGGCGACCTCGTAGCGCTGACCGGTGGCGGCGGCGAGGTCCCAGCCGTGGACGACGACCTCGTCGAGCGCGACGACGGCCGCCACCTCCCCCGGCATGTCCACCCCGCCCGCCGCCGTCATGCCCTCGTGCGCCGCGGGGTCGCGCCAGGCCGCGGCCAGCGCGTCGAGCTGCGCGGGGACGAAGGTGCGCCAGTCGGCGGGCAGGTGCGCGGGGTCGGTGGAGGCGGTGCCGTCGACGGGCGTCTTCTCCGCGGCCATGCGGAAGGCGTAGGCGAGCCCGGCGAGGTGGCCGAGCAGCCCGGCCACGGTCGTCCCGTCGCACGGGGTGGGGGCGGTGAGCTGGTCGTCGCGGATCCCGGCCACGACCCCCGCCGTGGCGGCCGCTGCGGGTCCCAGGTCGATCGTCATGCCAGGGCAGACCGCCGCCGTCCCCGGGAATGAGCGGCGCGCCGAGGTACGACCGACTCCCCGGCGCGCGTCCTCCCGCTTCGGCCGCGCCGAGCCGCGGACGGAGTTGAATGGGCCCGTGTCGGTCGGACCGGACGCGGCTGCCCTCGTGCTCCCGAGCGCGGGGCCCGACCCGATCCCGCTGGCCACCGCGCTGGCCGCCGTCCTGGGGTACGCGCGCGGGCGCCGTCCGCTGTTCTTCCGCTCCCCGAGCGTGCCGCAGGGCCGGTGGGTGCAGGTGCTCGCCTACGCCTTCGACCGCTTCGACGGGCAGCCGCCCGCGACCGGCGACGGCCCCACCGACCGCGACGTCCTGCTCGCCGAGGGCCTGCACGGCCGGCTCGACCCGGCGGGGTGGCGGGAGGTGCGCGGCCGGCTCGACGACGTCTGGCCGGACTACGCCGCGGCGCTCGCGCGGGCGAACGGGCGACCGCTGTGGGAGCTGCCCGCCGACGAGTTCTCGGTGCTGATGGAACCGGGCACCGTCGGGGCGTCGCTCCGGTCGGTGGCGGAGGGGCCGGGGGCGCGGCACGTCGTCGCCGCGCTGCACCACCGCTCCCCCGCGCTGGTGCCGCTGACCGACGGGCACACCCGCCGTCAGCTGTGGGGCCACCTGCGCGAGGGCGACAGCGGAGCCGCGGCGATCGTCCACCGCGAGCTCACCGCCAACGCCGGCGCGTTCGCCGCACTGGAGACGGCGACGGCGCGGCTGCTCGGCCGCCCGCTCGGCCGGGTGCGGCTGCACGACATCCTGCTGTGGCTGGCCGGGTCGCTGCGGATGACCCACGCGGTCGCCGTCGGCCGCGCGATCGCCGCCGACTCCGAGCAGGGCCTGGAGGCACTGCTCCCGGCGTGACCGTCGGACGCGTCAGGCAGGGTGCCGTGCGTGCTCACGCTCGATGACCTGCTGCGCCTCGTCGACGACCCCCGCGCGGTGGACGACCTCGTCGCCTACTACGAGCCGGGTCGCCCGCCGCGCCGGATGCCGACCTACTCCGGCAGCCGGTTCGAGTTCCTCGCCGGCGGTGGCGACCGGCCCGACACCGCCGACCGGATCACCTACGAGGACCTGGTGGCGGTGACGATGCTGGAGGTCGACGTCCCCGGCGACGTCGCGCTCGCGCTGCTGGAGGGCGACCTCGGCCTGTCCGTCTCGGACCACCTGTCGCACATCCCCACCGACGTCGCGATCAGCGATCCGCGGGCCGTCGAGCTGTTCGCGACCGCGTCCCACGCCCGCGTCGTCTGGGACCTGCTGGAGGAACCACACGGCATGGGCTGGGTGATCACGGGCAAGCTGCTAGCCCGCAAGCGACCGAGGCTCATCCCCGTGTACGACCGCGTGGTCCGGTGCGCGTTCGGGCGGCCGGCCGGTGTGTGGAACTGGTTGCTCGGCCTCTTCGCGGAGGACGGCGGGGTGCTGGGCGAGCGCCTGAGCGCGGCCCGGGAGGCGTCGGGCATCCCGTCGGGGGTGACCGACCTGCGCACCCTCGACGTCATCACCTGGATGCGGCACCACCGCGAGCACACGCAGACGAACTGCGCCGGCCTCCGGTTGCCGCCGACGCAGCAGCGGCGGGCGACCGCCGTGACGGCACCCGGCCTCCGCGCCGACGCCCCGACTTTGGACGCGCTCCCCGATCTCGGGGTCGCGGCCGACGAGATCACCGCCGGACAGGACGCGGACCGCTCGGCCAGGTGAGACGGCCGCGCCTCTTCCCAGCCAGTTGATCATCGGCTGCGTGCACGCGACACGCGCTGACACGCCGGCGTGAGCGGCACGCGGACGATGATCAACTGTAGCACCGGCGCGCCGTTCCGCATGAGGGCCGGCCTGCCGATACGAGTAGGGAACGGGCGCGACCATGCCCCCGGAACGAGAGGACCGCATGCACCCCCGCACCCGGCTCCAGACGGTCATGGCCGCTCCCCTCACCACCGGGAACCTGCTGGCCGACTGCGAGCGCTGGTGCCGCGACGTCCTCCCGCCCCGGGGAACCGGTCCCGCCGCCGTCCCCGCCCCGCGCCTCGTTCCGGCCGAACGACGGAGCGCACCCGAGCGGGTGGAGCGGCGCCGCGTCCCGGTCACCGGCGCCGCGCTGCGGGCCATCGCCCGGACGCTCACCGAGGCGGCCGCGGCCTCCCGCGAGGCGCAGGCCGGCGCTGCCTGACCGGCGGTACGACGTCTGCCCGGGGACCGTGCGCGGTCGCCCAGCGAGGCGGCGGAGACCGGCCGAGGCGCCGCGACGGGCTCCAGCCGACGTCCTGACAACCGTCCGGTCGCGGTTTCGTCAACCCGAGCCCGCTGTCGCTCCCGGACGGAGCCGGGCCGTTTTCCTAGCCTCCTACGTGACCGTCACCTCACTAGGAGTGATCATGCGCATCCGCAGCACCGTTGCTGCCGCCGTCCTGGCGGCCGGCTTCTCCGTCGTCCTCTCCGGCACCGCGTCCGCGGCCCCGGACCGCGACTGCCCCGACTTCGCGTCCCAGGCCGAGGCTCAGGCCGCCTTCGACGCCGTCCCCGGTGACCCCGAGCGTCTCGACGACGACAACGACGGCATCGCCTGCGAGAGCTACGCCTACGCCGCCACCGGCGCGGGTGCGCCGGCCGCCGTCACCCCGGCTCCCGCGACCAGCGGCGGTCAGGTCGCCACCCGCCCGGCCGGCGCCGTGGCCGCCGGTGACGGCAGCTCGTCCGACGAGGGCAGCAGCCTGCCGTTCGTCCTCGGCGGCGTCGCGTTCGCCGCTGCCGGTGGGGCCGCCGTCGCCGCGCGCCGCACCGCCCGCACCCGGGCCTGACTCCGTCAGTGCCGCCCCGCGCAGCGGCCGCTCCCGCCGAGGCCTCCGAGGCCTGGGCGGGAGCGGCCGCTGCGCTGTTGGTGGTCGGCGCACTGACGACGGGGCTCTCGGCCCAGCAGGGCGACGGCGGCACGCACCGCGTCTCCGCGGCGCCGGTCACCGTGTCGGAGGCCGCGTCCTCGTCTCCGGGCGGGCGGGTGCTCCACCTCGACCTCCCCGTGCGGCCGATCCCCGCCGACGCGCGCAGGCTGGTGCTGCCGCCGTCCGAGCCGACCCGCGTCTCCATCCCCGCGCTCGACATGACCTCCCGGCTCATGGACCTGGGACTGGAACGCGACGGGACCATGGAGGTCCCGCCGGGCGCCTACCCGGCCGGCTGGTACGACGGGTCGCCGACGCCGGGCGAGCTCGGCCCGGCGATCCTCGCCGCGCACGTCGACTGGGCCGGTGAACCGGGCGCGTTCTCCGGCATCGACGAGCTCCTGCCCGGCGACGAGGTCGTCGTCGACCGGGCCGACGGGACCTCCGCCGTCTTCACCGTCGACCGCGTCGAGGAGCACCCGAAGGACGAGTTCCCCACCGACGAGGTCTACGGCGACATCGACCACGCCGGGCTGCGGCTGATCACCTGCGGCGGCGCGTTCGACGAGGAGTCGGGCGACTACCTCGACAACGTCGTCGTCTTCGCCCGGCTCACCGACTGGGGTCCCTGACGCGCCTACCGCGGGACGGGCGTCCAGTCGGTCGTCGCGCGCAGCGGGTGCTTGAGCACCTTCCCGCCGGCGTTGCGCGGCAGCGGCGCGTCGAGGATCTTCACGAACTGCGGCACCTTGAAGTCCGCCAGCCGCTCGCGCGCGAACGGCGCCAGGGAGGCGACCAGGTCCTCGGCCGAGACGCCGGCACGGGGCTGGACGACCGCGCCGACCTTCTCCCCCATCACCGGGTCGGGCACGCCCACCACGGCCACCTCGACGACGTCCGGGTGCTCGGCCAGCGCGTTCTCCACCTCGACCGAGTACACGTTCTCGCCGCCGCGGTTGATCATGTCCTTCGCGCGGTCGACGATCCGCACCATCCCGTCGGTCACCCGCGCCAGGTCGCCGGTGCGCAGCCACCCGTCTCCGAACGTCTCCGCCGTCCGCGCCGGGTCGCCCCAGTAGCCGGCGACGACGTTCGGCCCGCGCACCAGCAGCTCCCCCACGCCGGTGTCCGGGTCGGGCCGGTCCACCCGGACGTCGTCCACCGGCACCGCGAAGCCCACCGAGTCGGCGTGCTCGAGCGCGAACTCGTGCGGCAGGTAGGTCGCCAGCGCCGCGGTCTCGGTCAGCCCGAAGCCGTTGCCCACCCGCGCGTTCGGGAACGCCGCCATCAGCCGGTGCACCAGCTCCGGCGCGATCGGCGCCCCGCCGTAGCTGAGCACCCGCACGCCGCTGACGTCGGTCGAGGCGAACGAGGGGTGCCGCAGCAGCAGCTCGAAGATCGTCGGCACGCTGGTCAGCAGGCTGACACCGAACGCCGGGATCGCCTCCAGCACCGCGGCCGGGCTGAACCGCGGCATCACGACGACGGTGTTGCCGATCGCCGTCTGCCCGAGCAGCTGCGAGTTGCACCCGGTGACGTGGAACAGCGGCACCGAGATCAGCGACGTCTCGCCGCCCTCGCGCGACAGCCCGAGCACGCGGCGCATGTTCTCCGCCGCGGTCGCGAAGTTCTCGTGCGTCGTCATCGCGCCCTTGGGCCGGCCGGTCGTGCCGGACGTGTAGAACAGCGCGGCGACGTCGGTGGGCGCGGCGTCGTGCGGCTCGACGGGCTCCCCGGCCGGCAGCGGAGCACCCGGCTCCACCACGTAGGCGGCACCGCAGTCGTCGAGGACGAACCGCGCCTCGGGCTCCGACAGCCGGGTGTTCAGCGGCACGACGACGCCGCCGGCCAGCTGCGTCCCCCAGAACGCGAGCACCCAGTCCAGGCCGTTGCCGATGCGCAGCGCCACCCGGTCGCCGACCCCGACGCCGGCCGCGCGCAGCCCGCCGGCCACGACCCGGGCGCGCTCCTCCAGCTCGGCGTAGGTCACCGACGGCCCGCCCGGCTCGACGACGGCGGTGCGGCCGGGGACCCGGGCGGCGGTGGCGGACAGCAGCGCGGGCAGGGTCGGCGCCAGGCCGGTGTAGCGGCGCATGCCGTCGGGGCCGGTCTCGATGCCGGTGCTGTCGAAGACGGTCGAGCTCACGTACGCCGATCGTCCTCCTGTGAGCGCGGCCACCCGGGTGTCGCCCGGACCCGGGCCGGGCACCGGCGACCCGTGACCGGCACCGCGCGATCCACCGCCCGCCCGATGCCCGGCATCCCGCCCGCGCCCGAGGACTCCGGCGTCGACCCGGACCGCACCGAGGTCCCGCGCCCCGGCGCCGTCCGCGTGGACAGCCTGCGCTGGGGCGCCGGCGAGGACTCGGCGGTCACCGAGCGCGACGACCTCGGCTACGCCGACCTGCGCACCTACGCCGCCATCGGCGACGGCCGCACCCTCGCCCTGGTCGCCCGCGACGGCCGGATCGACTGGCTGCCGCTGCCGGAGATGGACGGCCCGCCGGTGTTCGGCGCGCTGCTGGACACCGACAACGGCGGCTGCCTGGAGCTGTGCCCCGAGGGCGAGTTCACCGTCAGCCGCGGCTACGCCGGCGACACGAACGTCCTGCGGACGACGTTCAGCACGCCCACCGGCCGGGTCCGCGTCACCGACGCGCTGACCACCGGCGTCGCCGGGCGGCTGCCGTGGTCGGAGCTGGCCCGCCGCGTCGAGGGGCTGGAGGGCACGGTGCGCATGCGCGCCGCCGTCCGCCCCGGCACCTGCCTGAACACCGTGGCCCCGTGGGTGCACGAGACCGCGCACGGACCGGTGCTGCGCGTCGCCGGGCTCACCCTCGCCGTCCGCACGACGGGCGCCGACGACGTCACCGCCGACAACCGCCGACACCACCCCGGGAGACGACCGATGACCTCCTCCGCGGACGACCCGTACCGGCTGGCCCGCTTCGTGGAGGCGCAGACCGACACGTACGCGCAGGCGCTCACCGAGCTGCGCGCCGGGCACAAGACCAGCCACTGGATGTGGTTCGTCTTCCCGCAGGTCGCCGGCCTCGGCCGCAGCGCGACGGCGCAGCGGTTCGCGATCTCCGGCCTCGACGAGGCCCGCGCCTACCTCGCCCACCCGGTGCTCGGCCCGCGGCTGGTCGAGTCCGCGCAGGCGCTCACCGAGCTGCCCGGCTCCGACGCCGCCGCGGTGCTCGGGCCGGTCGACGCGGTGAAGCTGCGCTCGTCGATGACGCTGTTCGCGCACGCCGACCCCGGGCAGCCGGTGTTCCGCGCCGTCCTGGAGCAGTACTTCGGCGGCGAGGAGGACGACGCGACGACGTCCCGGCTGTAGTCCCGCGCGCAGTCGTGCCCTGCCCACAGGTGTGTGCAGTGCGCGAGTCAGGGCGGGAGAGGTCGGTCAGGCGGTCAGCTCGTCGACGTCGACGACGTCGAGCAGCGCCTGCAGGCCCGGCTGGCCGGTGAGGTCGAGCGGCCGCAGCTCCTTGGCCTTGACGTCGACCAGCAGCTCCGCGGCGGTGTCCCGGGCGATCGTGGAGGCGTCCGCCGTGGACCACTGCACGCCGGTGAGGGCGGCGCGGGTCCAGTGGCCGGCGAGCAGGCAGTCGAGCCGGGGGCGGCCGTAGGCGTCGGTGCCCGCGGCGCGCAGCGCGACCACCCGGGCCGAGCGGATCGCGGGCGCGACCGCGAGCGCCTCCTTGAGCGTCACCAGCACGTGCCCCATCACGGCCTCGGTGTAGAGCTGCGCCCGCTCGCCCTTGGGCAGCTTGCGCAGGCTGAGGTTGCCCGCCTGGGTGGTGGCCGGCATGCGCTCGGGGACGACGGTCTCCGGCGGCGCGAGGACGACCAGGGCCACCTCGTCGCCGTCGACACCGAGAGGTGCCGCGGCGGCCTCGTTGTCCTCGAACGCCTCGGCGAGTGCGGCGATCACCGTGTCCGGGTCGTTGGTGGACAGCGCCCACCACCACTCGTCGAGACGGGCCTGCAGGTCGGCCTGCTGCCGCTGCGCCTCCTGCCGCAGGGCCGCGATCTCGGCCTCCGCAGCGACGTCCGCCTGCCGGCGTGCCGCCTCCTTCGCGGCCCGCTGGAACAGGCCGAGGCCGGCGGTCGCCGCCTCGCGGTGCCGTGCGCGGACGGCGTCGACGTCGGGCTCGGGGGCCGGCGGCGCGACCGGGTGCCGCGTCCGGTCGAACTCGGCGCGGTGCACGCTCAGCAACTCCGCGAACATCGCCGCCAGTCGCCGGGCCTCCTCCTCCTTCGCCGCCTCCTCGGCCGCCCTCGCCGCGGCCGCGAGCTGCCGCTGGTACGCGGCCGGTGAGGGACGGCCGGCCGTCGAGCGTCTGCGGCTGCCGCCTCCCGCCGACGTGGAGTAGGTGAACGGCCCGGCGCCGGTGGAGAAGGACGTGCGCCCCCCTCCCACGTGCACGCGCGCCGCTCTCGGCCCGATGCTGGTCCGCACGCCCCGGCTGGAGGCGCGCACCCGGACACCCGGCGCCAGCTTGACCGAGAAGCTCAGTCCCATGTCCCACCTGTCGTCGTCCGTGGACCGTTCCGTTCCGGATGCCATCACGGGGACGGGACGGAACCGGGCAGGGGACGACCGCGTCGTCACCGGGTGGGACGGGTGGGACCGGAGTGCCGGTCCGCAGGAGGCGCGGCCCCAGGCGGCACAGGAGTTGCGGGTCACCCCGGTCCGCCGGGCGGTGGGAGGCGCGGTCGGCGAGAGTTGATCGTGTGAGCGACGACCAGGGATCCGGCTACGTCAGCAGCGGCCAGGAGTACACGCGGGACACCAACTACATCACCGACCGGATCACCGCCGACGGCTCGAGCCCCTGGCCGGCCGAGCCGGGCCGCTACCGGCTGGTCATCGCCCGCGCCTGCCCCTGGGCCAACCGCGCCGCGATCGTGCGCCGGTTGCTGGGGCTGGAGCCGGCGTTCTCGATGGGCATCTGCGGGCCCACGCACGACGAGCGCAGCTGGACCTTCGACCTCGACCCGGGCGGGCGCGACCCGGTGCTCGGCTACGAGCGGCTGCAGGAGGCGTTCTTCGCCCGCGACCCGGAGTACCCGCGCGGGATCACGGTGCCGGCGATGGTCGACGTCCCGACCAAGGCCGTCGTCACCAACGACTTCATGCAGATGACGCTCGACTTCTCCACGCAGTGGACGGCCCACCACCGCGACGGCGCCCCCGACCTCTACCCCGAGCACCTGCGGGACGAGATGGACGAGGTGATGCAGCGCGTCTACACCGAGGTCAACAACGGCGTGTACCGCTGCGGGTTCGCGGGCTCGCAGCGCGCCTACGACAAGGCCTACGAGCGGCTGTGGACGGCGCTGGACTGGCTCGAGGAGCGGCTGACGACGCGGCGGTACCTCATGGGCGACACGATCACCGAGGCCGACGTCCGGCTGTTCACCACGCTGGCCCGCTTCGACGCCGTCTACCACGGCCACTTCAAGTGCAACCGGCAGAAGCTGACCGAGATGCCGGCGCTGTGGGGCTACGCGCGCGACCTGTTCCAGACGCCGGGGTTCGGCGACACCACCGACTTCCCGCAGATCAAGGAGCACTACTACGTCGTCCACGCGGACATCAACCCGACGCAGGTCATCCCGATGGGGCCGGACACGTCGAACTGGCTGACCCCGCACGGGCGCGAGGAGCTCGGCGGCGCCCCCTTCGGCGACGGGACCCCGCCCGGGCCCGTGGCCGCCGGCGAGGAGGTGCCGGCGTCGCACGGTCCCGGCGGCATCGGGCACCGGCCCGACGACGAGCGCCGGCCCTAGGGGCCGGTCACGGACGGGCCGGCGCGGGCCCGGAGGTCGGGGTCAGCAGCCCCCGCCGCCGCCGTCGCCGGCGCAGCCGCCGTCGAAGCCGCCGCCCGCGTCGGTGCCGGCGATGAACCCACCGGCGGTGACGACGCCGGGGCCGTGCGCGCGACCGGTGCGCCCCCCGACGGTGCCACGGCTCTCGGCTCCTGCTCGGGAGCGCTGCATCGCGTAGGCCATGAGGAAGACGGCTGCCACCACGACGGCGAGCACGGCCAGGGCTGTCATGCGTGAACTGTGGACCGGCGCGGGCCGCGGCGCCAGCTCTCGCCGCAGGAGCTCATCCGGTCAGTCCCCGCCGCCGCCTCCGCCGCCGCCGTCTCCCCCACCGCCGCCGGAGTCGCCGCCCTGCCGCCGCCGTCGTGGTGGCCGTGGTGTCCGCCGCCGGAGTCACCGCTCCAGCTGCCGCCGTCGCCGTACCAGCCTCCGCCGTCACCGCCGGAGCGCCGGCCGCCACCCCGCCGAGCGGCGCGTACGGCGGCCGTGAACATCGCGGTGAAGACGAGCAGGACCAGGGCGATCACGATCCACGGGAGCACGAGCGGCACCGTGCCCGACAGGTCGACCGAGCGCCAGTGATCTCCGCGCCTCAGCTCGCCGCGCGGACCTCGACCCGCTCCACCTCGGCCGCACACCGGGCCGTCGCCGCGGCGGTGGCGAGGGTGTCCCGGTCGAGCCACTCGAGCAGGAAACGGGACCCGTACACGTCGACGACCGTGGCGCGGTCCGGTAGCGGGCGCAGCACGCACGGAGTCGTCATGACGTCATGACTAACACACGGACGTGTCGTGCACGTGGCCGTTCGGCGTCCTGCGGATGTCACGGTCGGATCGGTCGACGGGGGCGGGGCGCCGGTGTCGCCACCGCCCCCGTCGTCCGGAGTGTCGGGCGGGGAGGTCAGGGGTGCCGCGACCGCTCGGTGCGCGGAACCCCCAGCCCCGATACCTCCCCGCCCGGTGGCCCCGGCCCAGCGGTGGCCAGGTCGGGGTCACGCCCGGGAAGGCAGCGCCCAGTCGGCGGTGCGGTGCGGGAGGGTCCCCGACCTCGGCCGGCGGCTGGTGCGCGCCTGGCAGGGAGGTCAGTCGGGAGAGAAGGACGGGTCGCGCAGGACGGCGGCGGCGACGGCGGGGGCCGATGCCGGTGCCGGGACGGTGCAGAGAGCGGTGGCCGGCACGCCCGACGGGCAGATCGCGGCCAGGGTGGTCAGCCAGGTGGAGGCCGACATGGTGGGCGCCGGGGGCGCGATCGGCCTCGGCTCGGGCGCCACCGGCGCCGTGGGCTCGGTGGGGAGGTCGTTCCCGCGCGGCGGGGCGGCGGGCCGGGGAGCGGCGGAGTGCTGCCGCTGCGTGGTCCTGGCCGTCGGGGCCGCGGTGGCCTCGTCGGCCGCGTCGCACTCGGCCCGCGGGGCGGTCAGCAGGACGGCCACGGTCGCCGGGGCGACGGCGAGCCCGGTGGCCCGCGCGGTCTGGGTGGTCGCGGTCCCGACCGCGGGGGCGGTCCCGGCGACCGGAGCTGAGGACGAGGTCGTGACCTGCGCGGTGGCGGTGCCGGCGGCCGCCGTGGCCACCGCCTCGGCGGCCGGCTCCGTCACCGGCGTGACGGCCTCCGCCACTGGGGCAGCGACCTCCGTCGCCGGCGCGACAGCCTCCGCCACCGCCACGGATTCGACAGCGGTCTCCACCACGGGCGCAACGACGGTCTCCACCACGGGCGCGACGGCTTGGACCGCAGGCGCGACAGCTTCGACCACCGGCACGAGCGGCTGCGTCACCGACTCGACCACCGCGTCGACGACCGGGCCGACCGCCCCGGTGACGACCTCGGCCACCGGAACGACGGGCGCGGTGACCGTGTCGACGACAGGAGCGACCGGATCGAGGACCGTCTCGAGGACGGGCGCGACCGGGTCGATCACGGTGCCGACCACCGGTGCGGCGACGTCCTCGACGACGGGAGTGACCGGTCCCAGGACCGGGGTGACGACGTCCTCGACAACGGGGACGAGCGGGTCGGTCACCGTCTCCACGATCGGCGCGGCTGGCTCCACGATCGAGCCAACCGGCTGTGTGATCGGCTCGACCACGGGTGCCACCGGCTCGCCCACCGCGTCGACCACCGGAGCCACTGGGCCGGTGACCACCTCGACCACCGGCGGGACGACGTCCTCGACCACCGGCACGACCGGCTCGACCACCGGCGGGACCACCTCGACGACAGGGGCCACCGGTCCGGTGACCGTCTCGACCACCGGAGCCACCGGTTCGGTCACGGTCTCCACGACCGGAGCCACCGGTTCGGTCACGGTCTCCACGACCGGAGCCACCGGTTCGGTCACGGTCTCCACGACCGGAGCCACCGGCTCCGTCACCGTCTCGACCACCGGAGCCACCGGCTCCGTCACCGTCTCCACGACAGGTTCGACGACGGTCTCAACCACCGGAGCCACCGGCTCCGTCACCGTCTCGACCACCGGAGCCACCGGCTCCGTCACCGTCTCCACGACAGGTTCGACGACGGTCTCAACCACCGGAGCCACCGGCTCCGTCACCGTCTCGACCACCGGAGCCACCGGCTCGGTCACCGTCTCGACCACCGGAGCCACCGGCTCCGTCACCGTCTCCACGACAGGTTCGACGACGGTCTCAACCACCGGAGCCACCGGCTCCGTCACCGTCTCGACCACCGGAGCCAGCGGCTCCGTCACGGTCTCCACGACAGGCTCGACCACAGCCTCGACCACGGGAGCCACGGGCTCGGCCACCGGCTCGGTCACCGGCTCGGCCACCGGCTCGGCCACGGGCTCGGTCACCGTCTCGGCCACGGGAGCCACCGGCTCCGTCACGGTCTCCACGACCGGAGCCACCGGCTCCGTCACGGTCTCAACCACGGGAGCCACCGGCTCCGTCACGGTCTCCACGACAGGTTCGACGACAGCCTCGACCACCGGAGCCACCGGCTCGGTCACCGTCTCGACCACCGGAGCCACCGGCTCGGTCACCGGCTGGACAACCGGAGCGACGACGTCCTCGACGACCGGAAGTGGCGCGGCGCTGACCGGCTCGGGCGTCTCCGCGGGAACGTCGGCGACGAGCTCCGGAGCAGGCTCGGGTTCCGGAGCAAACTCGGGCTCCGGAGCGGGCTCGGGCTCCGGAGCGGGCTCGGGCGTCTCCGCGGGAACGTCGGCGACCGGCTCGACCACCGACTCGACGGCGACCTCGTCGACCGTCGCGGTGACCTCCTCGACCACGCCGCCGAGGAGGGACCCGTCCGGAGCAGGCGGCTCCTCGGCACGGGCCGTGGAGGAGACGACCACCAGGAGCGCGTAGATGCCGGCCACCAGGCCGAACAGGAGGAGGACCCGACGGGGCCAGCCAGCGACTGCGGCGCTGCTCACCGACCCCCGTGTGGAAGTCCCCTCCCGCACGGACGAAGAGTAGAACGACTCCATCCGGAATGCTCGTCGATCACGGCAACGGGGCGTACCGGGACCTCGCCGGCTCACATGACGCGGATGCGCAACCGGCGGAACCCGCGGCCCTTGTTCTCCATCTTGACCACCTCGACGCGGCCGACCATCGCCGTCGAGGCGACGTGCGTGCCGCCGTCGGCCTGCAGGTCGAGACCGACGATGTCGACGATCCGCACCTGCTCGATGTCGGGCGGCAGCAGGTCGGTCGCCGTCCGGATGAGGTCGGGGATCGCGTACGCCTCGTCGCGCGGGAGCGTGCGGACCCGGATCGGCCGGTCGGCGGTGATCTCGGCGTTCACCGCCTCGGCCACGCGGTCCTTGAAGTCGGCCGGCACCTCGGCGAGGTCGAAGTCCATCCGGGCGGTCAGCGGCTCCATGTTGCCGCCGGTGACCTTGGCGCCGAAGTCGCGCAGCACCACGCCGGTGAGCACGTGCAGCCCCGAGTGGGTGCGCATGAGCGCGGTCCGGCGCTCGTCGTCGAGCGCCCCGCGGACGGCGGTGCCCGGCGGCGGCACCGGGTCGCCCTCGACCGGGATGAGGTACAGCTCGTCGCCCTTGCGCGTGCCGGCGATCCGGGTGCGCACGCCGCCCCACAGCAGCACGCCCTCGTCCGGCGGCTGCCCGCCGCCGCCCGGGTAGAAGGCCGAGCGGTCGAGGACGATGCCCTGCTCGGGGTCGGCCGCGACGACCGTCGCGTCCCACTCCCGCACGGTGGCGTCGGCGAGGTCGAGGCGGTGGGTGTGCCCGTGCCGGTCAGCGCTCACGGGCGCCCATCCTGCCGAACGCGCCCGGGCTCAGGCCGCCGTCTCGTCCTCCGCCAGGCGGACGCGGTCGGCCCGGTCCAGGAACGCCTCGACGAGCCGGGCGCAGGCCGCGGCAGCCTCCGGCTCCCGCTCGCCGATCTCGCGGCGCAGCCCGGGCACCAGCGCGGCGGCCTCCGGCGGCGGCGGGCCGGTGAGCTCCCAGGTCTCCTCCCAGGCCGAGAACGCGCCGGGGTCGATCTCCGGGTGGAACTGCACGCCGAGGTGCGGGCCGGCGGTGAACGCCTGCACCGCCCGGTCGGTCCGCGCCACCTCCACCGCGCCGGGCGGCACGGTGAACCGGTCGCCGTGGTACTCGAACCACGGGCCGGCCGGCACGAGCGCGGAGTCGGCGGTCTCGACGTCGAGGAACCCGTGCTCGCCCGCCGGCGCCTGGGCGACCACGCCGCCGAGCACCCGCGACAGCGCCTGCCCGCCGAAGCAGACGCCGAGCACCGGCGTCCCGGCGTCGACGGCGCGCCGCAGGTAGGCGAGCTCCGCGGCCAGCCACGGCACCGTGTCGTCGTAGGCGGCCGCGCCCGAGCCCATGACCACCAGCGTGCGCAGCGCGGCGGGGTCGGGCAGGTCGGTGAGCAGCGGCGAGTCGCCGACCGTGGTCCCGACGACGACCGTCAGCCCCTGCGCCTCCAGCGCCGGCCGCAGGGTGCCGACCAGCCGGTGCCCGCGGGAGGCGTCGGCGTCGTGGACGAGGACGAGCGCGGTCTGCATGCGCCCAGTATCCGCGGGCTCACCGACGGTCCGGGACGTCCCGCGCCGGGGTGCCCCCCTTCCCGGCGGGCCGCCGCCGGAGCAGGCTGACGCCCGCGGCGGTGCCGCCCGGGCAGCGCCGCCCCAGAGAGGAGCGGCCATGTACGCACGCTCGACCTCCGTCGCGGGCACACCCGAGAGGCTCGACGACGGGATCGCGTTCGTCTGCGACGAGGTCATGCCCGCGCTGGCCGACATGCGCGGCTTCGTGGGCCTGTCGATGCTCACCGACCGCGCCAGCGGCCGGGCCGTCGTCACCTCGTCCTGGCGCGACGTCGAGTCGATGCGGGCCAGCGCCGACCGGGTGCGCGCGCTCCGTGACCAGGCCGCGGAGGTCTTCGGCGGGGACGTCACGGTCCAGGAGTGGGAGGTCGCGGTCATGCACCGCCGCTCGGAGGCGCCGTCGGGCGCGTGCACGCGGGTGACCTGGTGGCGTGCCGACCCCGCTGGGCTTGATCGGGTGCTGGACGCCTACCGCAGCGTCATGGTGCCGCGGATGGAGGACTACCCCGGCTTCTGCAGCGTGAGCCTCATGGTCGACCGGGAGAGCGGCCGGGCCGCGTCCGCGGTGACCTTCGAGGACCGCGACGACATGGACGCCGGCCGCGCCCACGCCCGCGCCTCCCGGGACGACTTCGCCCGGGCGATGAAGCTCGAGATCACCGACGCCGAGGAGTTCGACCTCGTCCTCGCCCACCTGCGGGTGCCCGAGACCGTGTGAGGACCCTCCTGCCCCCCACCGCTCGCGGCGGACCCCTGCAGGAGGGCCACCCGGGCCGGCGCCTCGGTCGGGCGCCGGCCCGGAGCCTCACACGACGGCGGTGAAGGCCGGCCAGACGTCCTGCGGGCCGGCGGCGACCAGGCCCGCGCCGAGGAAACTCGACCAGGTCAGCTCGCTGCCGGCCTCGTCGCGCCAGGACCAGCAGCGCCGGGTGAGGTGGTGCAGCCGGTGCTCCTGGGTGAAGCCGATCGCGCCGTGCACCTGGTGGGCGAGCTTGGCCACCCGCTCGACGGCCTCCCCCGCGCGCACCTTCGCGGCGGCCGCGGCCAGCCCGACCGTCGCCTCCCCGCGGCCCAGCGCCTGGACGACCGCGTCGACCAGCGCGGCGGTCGACGTGACCTCCCCGGCCATCTGCGCCAGCTCCATCTGGATCGCCTGGAACTTGCCCAGCGGCCGGCCGAACTGCTGCCGCTCGCCGGCGTACTGCACCGTCCACGCCAGCACCTGCTCCAGCGCGGCCGAGATCTGCACCGCGCGGGCCAGCGCGTAGCGGGCCCGGACCTCCGCCGCCTGCGCCGGGGTCAGCAGCGCACCGCGCGCGCCGACGCCGTCGAGCACCAGCGACCCGCGCGGCTCCCCCGCCAGGTTCACCGCCCGCGACGCCGTCAGCCCCGCCGCGTCGACGACGGCCAGCACCGCGCCCTCGATCCCGGCCGGGGCGGTGGCCAGCACCGCGACGTGCCGGGCCACGCCGGCCCACGCGACGTCGGTGGCGGTGCCGGAGAGGGTGAACCGGCCGGGGCCGTCGCCGTCGTCGGAGGGCTCGGCGGTGACCGTCCCGTCGACGGCGACCGTCAGCGGCTCCTCGGGCGAGGGCAGGTCGAGGTCGGCGGCCACCAGCGCGGGCCCGGCCACCAGCAGCTGCTCGGCCACCGGCACCGCGCCGGCACCGGCCGCCAGCGTGCGCACGACCGCCACGGCGTCGGCGAGCTCGCCGCCGGAGCCGCCGGCGTCCTCGGGCAGCCCGACGCCGGTGAGCCCGGCCTCGGCCAGCGTGCTCCACAGGCCCTCGTCCCACGGCCGCTCGGCGGTCAGGACGAACGGCTCGTGCCCGGAGAGGATGTCCCGGACGGTCTCGACCACCAGGTCCTGGTCGGATGCCATCAGCGCAGCCCCAGCCCTCGCGCCACGATCCCCTTGAGGATCTCGTTGGTGCCGCCGCGCAGCGTGTAGCCCGGCGCGTGCAGCTGTGCCTCGGCCAGCGCCCGGCCCAGCGGGTCGGGACTGTCCAGCGACGCCGGGACGTCGACCACCCGGCGCACCTCGTCGACGACGTCCTGCTCGAACGTCGTCCCCATGTCCTTGACCAGCGCGGCCGGGATGTCGGGCAGCTCCCCGCGGTCGAGCGCGGCGGCGATCCGCAGCGACAGCTGGCGCAGCGCGAGCGCCCGCGAGGACAGCCGGCCCAGCACCGCCAGCTGCGCGGGGTCGCCGGAGGCGGCGGCGCGGCGGCCGAACTCGGCCAGCAGCGGCCAGGTGGAGAGGAACCGCTCGGGGCCGGACCGCTCGAAGGCCAGCTCCGCGGTCACCTGGTGCCAGCCGGCGCCCTCGGTGCCCAGCAGCATGTCGCCGGGGACGACGACGTCCTGGAACACCACCTCGTTGAAGTGGTGGCCGCCGTCGAGGATGCGGATCGGGTTGACCGTGATGCCGGGCAGCGACAGGTCGACCAGCAGCTGCGTCAGCCCCTGGTGCTTGCCGCGCGGGCCCTCGCCGGGCGGGCCGGTGCGCACCAGCACGATCCCGTAGTGGGAGTGGTGCGCGTTCGACGTCCAGATCTTCGCGCCGTTGACCACCCAGTCGCCGTCGGCGTTGCGGGTCGCGCGGGTGCGGATCGAGGCGAGATCGGAGCCGCTGTCGGGCTCGCTCATGCCGATGACGAAGTAGCACTCCCCCGCGGCGATGCGCGGCAGGATCTCCTTGCGCTGCGCCTCGGTGCCGTAGCGCAGCAGGTTCGGCCCGGACTGCCGGTCGGCGATCCAGTGCGCGGCCACCGGCGCGCCGGCGGCGAGCAGCTCCTCGGTGACGGCGTACCGCTCCTGCGCGGTGCGCTCGTGGCCGCCGTACTCCCTGGGCCAGGTCATGCCCAGCCAGCCGCGGGCGCCGAGCTTGCGCGAGAACTCCGGGTCCACGCCGGACAGCCAGGTGTCGACGTGCGTGGTGAAGGTCCCCGCGGCGAGCTCCTGCGCGAGGAACTCCCGTACCTCCAGGCGGACCCGCTCGGCCGCCTCGGACGGCGGCGCGGGCGCCAGGGTCAACTGGTTGCTGCTCATGACGGACACGTCCCCACGTCGGCGTGGCAGTTGTTCCCGTCGGTTCTACCGCGCGCAGGGGTGGAACACCCGCGCCGGGGTGTGTCGGACCCCCTCCGGCCGCCGGGCGGGGACGCCGTCAGCCGCGGTCGTCGCCGCCGGGGAACGCGTCCCGGGCGAGCTGGCGCAGCCCGCCGGCCACGTCGCCGGCGACCGTCGTCAGCCGGTCGACGGCGCCGGAGACCAGCCGGCGCACCGCGACGGGGTCCAGCCCCAGCACGGAGCCGAGCCCCGCCGCGACGTCGACCCCCGGGAAGCCGGGGGGCGGCTCGGGCGGCTCCGCCGGCCCCGGCGTCCAGCGCATCGCGTCACCGGAGACCGAGACGTCCCCGGTCGCGCCCTCGAGCACGTCGGTCAGCTCACTGCGCGTCTGCTCCACGGCCGCCTCCTCGCGCAAGGCCCCGCCGGTGGGGCGGTGGCTGCGATGGTCCGCCTCCTCACCCCCGCCCGCCAGACCCTCCACCGGCAGCCGGGTGAGCACGAGCAGGGCGACGTCGTCGGCGCGGCGGGGCCCGGCCAGCGCGTCGAGCAGCCGGTCGCACAGGGCGTCCGGGTCCGTGTCACCGGGGGCCGCGGCGGCGACGGCGCGCAGCCGGTCCAGCCCCGTGTCGATGTCGGCGGTGCGGCTCTCCACCAGGCCGTCGGTGAACAGGACGAGCGTGGCGCCGGGCCGCAGCCGGCCTCGCCACTCCGGAGCGGGACCCGGCGGGGCGCCGAGCAACCGGCCCGGGCGGACGTCGAGCAGCCCCGCCCGCCCGTCCTCGACCAGCAGCGGCGGCAGGTGGCCGGCCGAGGCGATCCGCAGCCCGCCGGTGGGCGGGTGCAGCCGGGCGAACAGCGCGGTGGCCATCCGCGGCAGGCCCAGCAGCGGCCAGCTGCCGTGCAGCCGGTCGACCAGCGCCGCCGGCCCCGGCCGGTCCACCAGCAGCGCGCGGTGCACGCTGCGCAGCTGGCCCATCGTCGCCGCGGCCGTCACGTCGTGACCGACGACGTCGCCGACCGCCAGCGCCACCTCGCCGCCGGGCAGCGGCACGACGTCGTGGAAGTCGCCGCCGACGTCGGCGCCGCGGCTGGCGGGCAGGTAGCGGACGGCGACGGCGTACCCCGGCACCTCCGGCGGCGCGGGCGGCAGCAGGCTGGCCTGCAGCGTGTGCGAGGTCCGCTCCTCCAGCTCGTGCCGCTGGGCCACGTCCATGCCCTGCGACATCTGCAGCGCGAGCTGCTCGGCGGTCTCGACGTCGGCCTCGGTGAACGGGCCGCGGCGCACGTCGGCGCCGAGCGAGATCACCCCGAGCGGCCGGTTCTCCGCGACCAGCGGCACGCAGACGAGGTCGGCCAGCTCCAGCGCCCGGGTGACCTCCCGGTGCCGCGGGCTCGTGGTGGCCCGGGCGAGCTCGGCGTCGGCCCCGCCGCGCAGCCAGACCGTGCGGTGCTGGGTCATCGCCCGCACGCTCGGGTGGGAGCCGTCGCGGCGGGGCAGGTGGACGTCGCGCAGCTCCTCGACCAGGGGGCGGCGGGCCGGGTCGGCGTGCGCGACCACCGGCTCGACCAGCCCGTGCTCGGTCAGCACGTCGACGACGCACACGTCGGCCAGCCGGCGGACCGTCAGCTCGGCGAGCTCCGCGATCGTCTCGGTGACCCCGTGCCCGGCGGCCATGAGCCGGGCGGCCTCGAGCAGGAACGTCGACCGGGCCGCCTGCCGCACGGTCTCCTCGTGCAGCCGGACCCGCTCGAGCGCCTGCCCGGCCTGCCGGCCGAGGGTGGCCAGCAGGTCGGCGTCCGCCGGCGCCAGGGAGCCGCGCGCGCCGGGCTCGGTCAGGCTGATCAGCTCGCTGTCGTCGGTCACACCGAGGACCAGCACCAGCGCGCCGAGGTGCCGGTCGTCGGCGGCCGACACCGGCACGACGACGACCGCCTCCTGCCCGGCCTCGACCATCGCCTCCGCCAGCCCCGGCCACCGGTCGCGCAGCGCCGGCCCGACCGGCACCGACCGCACCCCGCCGGTGCGGACCAGCTCCGCGCCGTCCCGCGCGGCGGCGGCCAGCTCGCCGAGCAGGTGCGGCGCCACGTGGTCGCTGGCGGCCAGGGCGACCGGCAGCGGCGCACCCTCCGGCCCGGGGACGGCCAGCCACAGCGCGGCGCCGCCGGCCTCCACCGCCGCCCGCGCCCGGCGGACGACGACCTCGGCGACCTGCTCGGCCGACGCCGCCGCGGCCAGCTCGGAGACGACCTGGTGCAGCGTCCGCGCCCGCGCCTCCGACTCGGCCGCGGCCCGCTGCGCGGTGAGCAGCGCCCGCTCGTAGCGGCGCCGCGACGTCGCCTCGAACACCGTGGCGCGCACCAGCAGCGGCTGCCCGTCCTCGTCGCGGACCTCGACCGCGTTGAGCAGGCACGGCAGGACCGACCCGTCCGCGCGGACGACGTCGAGCGCCACCTCGCGGACCGCCCCCTGCAGCCGCAGCAGCGGCGCGAGGTGGGTCTCGTAGAACACCCGGCCGCCGGCGTTGAGCAGGTCCGGCAGCCGCCGGCCGCGGACGTCGCCGGGCTCCCGGCCGGTCCAGGTGCAGAAGGTGCGGTTGACCTTGACCACCCGCCCGTCCGGGACCATCGACAGGTAGCCGCAGGGGGCGTTCTCGTAGAGGTCGGCGGGGTCCTCCTCCAGCAGCCGTGCGAGACCCTCCGGCTGCTGCTCGAGCCGGTCGGGGGGCGGTGCGGGGTCGGTCACGGGCCGGCCGGGCCCCCGAGGAAGGCGCGGATCGCCGCGGTCGTCTCCTCGGGCGCGGACAGGTGCGGGCAGTGCCCGGTGGCGGCCAGCCGCGTGAAGACGCTGCCGGGCACCTGCGCGTGCACGAACCGGCCGACGGGCTCGGGGGCGATGGCGTCGTCGGAGCACTGCAGCACCAGGGTCGGGACCCGGAGCGCGGGGAGGTCGGCGCGGTTGTCGGAGAGGAACGTGACGCGGGCGAAGTCGCGGGCGATGCGGGGGTCGGTGCGGCAGAAGCTCGCGGCCAGCTCCGCGGCCACATCGGGGTGGTCCGGCCCGGCGACCACCGCGGCCAGCCCCGCCGCCCACTGCGCCGGGTTGCTGTCGAGCGAATCCAGCAGCGCGACGACGTCGGCCCGGCTGAAGCCGCCGGTGTAGTCCTCGTCGTCGACGTAGCGGGGACTCGGGCCGATCATCACCAGCGCCCCGAACCGGCCGGGGTCGGCCCGCACCGCCAGCACGCCGATCATCGCGCTCACCGAGTGGCCGACGAGGACGACGTCGGTCAGGTCCAGCTCCCGGACGACGTCGAGGAGGTCCTCGGCGTAGCCGCGCAGGGAACCGTGGCGGACGGGGTCGTAGGCGGAGACGTCGGACCCGCCGGCGCCGACGTGGTCGAAGGTGACCACCCGGTGGTCCACGGCGAACTCGGGCACCAGGGCCCGCCACATCGTCTGGTCGCAGCCGTACCCGTGCGCGAGCACCATCGGCCGGGCCCCTTCCGGCCCGCTCACGCGCACGCAGTTCCGGGTGACCACCGTCACCCCGGGGACGGTAACGGACGCGGGCGTCCCTGTCCCCGCCCGGTCGCGCACGGACCCCTGTCCCCCGGCCCGGCGGGCTCCTACCCTGCCCCCGTCCCGGACGAGACCGTCCGGCCCCTCCCCCCGTGAGCTGCACCGGAGGTGCCCCGTGACCGCCGTCCCGACCTCCCTGCGTCCCCCCGCACCCGCCGCGGAGGCGCCCGCCACCACCCGGGCCGGCGACTCCCAGCGCGTCCTGCACCGGCTGGTCCGCCGGGAGCTGCGGACCCTGGCCGAGCTGGCGACCTGGGCGCCGCCCGGCGACGCCGCACGCACCGCGGCCCTGACCCGGCACGCCGACCTCGTCGGGCGGGTGCTGCTGGGCCACCACGCCGTGGAGCGCGAGCTGCTGTGGCCGGCCCTGGAGCGCGCGGTGCCGGCCGGCGCCGCGGGGCCCGCGCGGGCGCGGGTCGCCGCGTGGACCACCCGCTGCGCCGCCGTCGACAACCGCCTGCGCGACCTGTCCACCGCCGCCCGGCAGTGGGCGGTCGCCGGCACGCCGCCGGCCCGCGACGCCTTCGCGCTGGCCTGCCTGGACCTCGCGGCCGTCGTGGACGCGCAGACCGCGGCCGAGGAGCGGGAGCTGCTGCCGCTGCTGGAGGCGCACCTGCCGGCGCGGGAGTGGACGGCGATCGTGCACGCCGCGCGGCCGGCCCTGTCGGCGCGCGAGCGGCTGACGGTGCTGGGGCTGGCCCTCGAGGACGCCGCACCGGCGGAGCAGGCGCGGCTGATGGCGGGGCTGGGCCGGGGGACCCGGCTGGTCTGGCGGCTGGCCGGGCGGGCGCGCTACCGCGCGGCGGTGGTCCGGCTGCGGGGTGCCCCGCCCTCGCACTGAGGGCGGGCCGAGGGAGCGGGCGCGACGACGAGCCCGCTCCCGCAGGGGTCAGAAGCGCGAGGTGCCGCAGTCCCGGCAGCGCTTCTTGGCCGTGGTGGTCTCGCCGTGGCAGTTCGGGCAGGTCCAGGACGCCCGCTCGGTGGGGCGCTCGGTCGTGGTCGTGGACATGGTGTTCTCCCCTGTCGTCCGGGAGCCTCCGACGGTAGGCAGCCGGGATGTCGGGGAGGTGTCCTGCGGGTTGCGGGACGGCACGGTCTCCCCCGGCTCCCCACCCATCCCGCCACGAGCCACTGGCAGCCCACTGGGACGCGGGTGCAAGCCGGGCCTCCAGTCGGCGCCCAGTCCCGTACAGGAGGTGCGCGGGAGCGTCCTCGCAGCGAGCCGGACAGCGGCTCGACCACCGAGGAGGCACTGCCATGACCCGCACCGCCCTGACCCGCACCGCCCTGACCCGGACCCTGCTGCGCACCGCCGTCCCCGCGACCGCGTTCGCCGCCGTGCTCGCCACCGCCGGCACCGCGTCGGCCGGCTCGGTCGCCTACAACGCCTACGACAACGACGCGAACGGCTACGTCGACCTGTACGCCTTCGACGACAGCGGCGACCTCTACGAGGACACCTGGGCGGTCGACTGGGACGAGAACGGCTACGTCGAGCAGGTCGCCGTCGACACCGACCTCGACGGCTGGCCCGACACCTTCGCCTTCGACGGCGACGAGGACGGCTACGTCGAGGAGGTCGGCGTCGACACCACCGGCAACGGCCTGCCCGACGTGTGGGGCGCCGACTCCGACCTCGACGGCTACCTGGACGCCGCCGCCTACGACGTCGACGACGACGGGTACGCCGACTGGTCCGAGCCGATGGCCCCGACCTCCTACGCCTACGCGTCGGTGACCTACGTCTTCGCCGAGGCCGACGGCTGGACCTACTGGGAGGTGTCGGTCGAGTACGGCTACGGCCTGACCTCCGACTCCGACGACAGCGGGATCGAGCCGGCGGACGGCGGCACGTTCACCGCCGCCCAGGACACCTCCGCAGGGGACACCTCTGCAGGGGACACCGCCGCCGGGGACACCGCGCACGAGTGGACCGGCGACACGGTCACCACCGCGCTGCGCGAGCTGGCCGGCCTGTTCTGACCGCACCGCATCCGGAGTCCGGCCGGCCGGGGCCACGGGGGCCCGGCCGGCCGCGCCCGTGGTGGATCCCTCCCGCCGACACGCGGCGCAGAGGTGACAGCGGGGGGTGGACAGGCGCAGGATGGTCGATTGCCGCGCGCGTCAGGAATGGCGCCGGAATGGCACCGAAGAGAGATTGCCGACCATTCTAGCAGAGGGAAGTGCATTGCCGGCGAGCCCGTCCGACGTCGCCCCCGACCCCGACCTCGACGCCGCAGACCTCGACACCGCAGGCCTCGACACCGCAGGCCTCGACACCGAGGTGGCCCTCGAGCAGGAGTACGTCACCGACCTGTACCGCCGGCTGGACGCGGCCCGCGAGCTGGCCAGCACCCGCTGGCGGCAGGCGATCACCTGGCCGGCCGTCGACCCGCAGGCGCTGCAGGAGCGCGACGCCACCGTCCGCTTCCACGGCGAGCGGGTGGTCGCGCTCGACGCCGCCGAGGCCGGGCTGGTCGTCGGCCGCATCGACCGCGCCGACGACGGCGGCGCCCTCTACGTCGGCCGGATCGGCCTGCCCGGGGACGACCCCGCGCAGGACCCGGCGCTGGTCGACTGGCGGGCCCCCGCGGCCCGGCCGTTCTACGTCGCGACGCCGGTGCAGCCGCTGGGCATCGTGCGCCGCCGGCACATCCGCACCCGCGGGCGCACCGTCGTCCGCCTCGACGACGAGGTGCTCACCGACGGCGTCATGGGCTCCGGCCTGACCGGCGAGACCGCGCTGCTGGCCGCGCTCGACGCCTCGCGCACCGGGCGGATGACCGACATCGTCCGCACCATCCAGGCCGAGCAGGACCGGGTGATCCGCAGCGACGCCGCGGGCGTGCTCGTCGTCCAGGGCGGGCCGGGCACCGGCAAGACCGCCGTCGCGCTGCACCGGGCGGCCTACCTGCTCTACACGCACCGCGAGCGGCTGGCCCGCCGCGGCCTGCTCGTCGTCGGCCCGACGCCGACCTTCCTGCGCTACATCGCCGACGTGCTGCCCTCCCTCGGCGAGACCGGCGTGCTGCTGGCCGGGCTCGGGCAGCTGCGCCCGGGCCTGGACGCCCGGGGCGAGGAGTCGCCGGAGAGCGCGGCGGTCAAGGGCCGGCTGGAGATGGTCGACGTGCTGCGCGCCGCCATCGCCGACCGGCAGGTGGTGCCCGCCGCGCCGCGGGAGGTCGAGGTCGACGGGTTCCCGTTGCGGCTGCGGCCGATCGACGTCACCCGCGCGCAGAACGCGGCGCGCCGCGCGGACCCGCTGCACAACCTGGCCCGGCCGGTGTTCGTCCGCCGCGTCGTCGACACGCTGACCAAGCGCTACGCCGACCGGCTCGGCCGGGACGTGGACGGCGGCGCGGGCCTGCTCGACCGGGAGGACGTCGCCGCGCTGCGCCGCGAGGTGAGCGAGGACCCGGGCGTGCGGTCGCTGCTCGCGGAGCTGTGGCCGGTGCTCACCCCCGAGCGGCTGCTCACCGACCTGTTCGCCGACCCGGCGCGGATCGCCGCGGCCACCCCCGGCTGGTCCGACGCCGACCGCGCGCTGCTGCACCGCCCGCGCGGCAGCGCCGCGTCACCGGTGCAGTGGACCCCGGCCGACGTCCCGCTGCTGGAGGAGGCCGAGGAGCTGCTCGGCTTCGACGACAGCGCGCAGCGCGCCCGCGCCGACCGGGACCGCCGCCGCGCGCTGCAGCGGGCCCAGGAGACCCTCGACGTGCTGCACGGCTCCCGGTCGGTGGACCTGGAGGACGAGCACCTGGAGGCCGAGGTGCTCAGCGCCGGCGACCTGCTCTCGGCCGAGGACCTCGCCGACCGGCAGCGCGAGCTGGACCTGCGCACCACCGCCGAGCGGGCGGCCGCCGACCGCACGTGGACCTTCGGGCACGTCGTCGTCGACGAGGCGCAGGAGCTCTCGCCGATGGCCTGGCGGCTGCTGGTGCGCCGCTGCCCGACCCGGTCGATGACCGTCGTCGGCGACGTCGCGCAGACCGGCAGCCTCGGCGGCGCGCAGCGGTGGGACGCCGTCCTGCGCCCGCACGTCGGCGACGCGTTCCGGCTGGAGGAGCTGACCGTCAACTACCGCACCCCGGCCGAGGTGATGGCGGTGGCCGCCGACGTGCTGGCCGCGACCGGCACCGGGCTGCGGCCGCCGCGGTCGGTGCGCACCGGCGGCACGCCGCCGGTCGCGGAGGTCACCGGGGAGTCCGCGCTGGCCGGGCGGGTCGCCGCGGTGGCCGCGGACCTCGCCGGCCGGGAGGGGACGACGGCGGTGCTCGTGCCGCCGAGCCGGGTCGCCGGCGTCGTCGCGGCGCTCGCGGAGCTGCGGCCGGACGTGCAGTCGGGGCCGGGCGCGGACTCCTCGCTGGGGCCGGTGGTGCTCACCCCGGGCGAGGCCAAGGGCCTGGAGTTCGACTCGGTGGTGGTCGCCGACCCGCAGGGCGTGCTCGACGAGGGCGTGCGCGGGCTCAACGACCTCTACGTCGCGCTCACCCGCGCCACCCAGCGGCTGACCGTGCTCTCCCCCGGCCCGCTGCCCGCGGTGCTCGGCCGGCTGGCGGCCGAGGCGGCCTAGCGGGGTCCAACCGCGGGCGCAGTGCGGTGCAAGCGCGGTCCGGAGTGTGGACGGCGTGTCCCGCTCCCGCCTGCTGACCGTGTCCGCCCTGCTCCCCGCCGCGCTGCTCGCGACGGCCGCGTGCTCCCCGGGCCCGGCGGCCGAGCCCTGGTCCGCCGCGCCGGCGGCCGAGGTCGCGCGCACCACCGTGTCCGCGCCCGGCACCGTCCCGGCCGGCGACCGCACCGACGCCCGCGGGGTCTCCGCCGGCCCGGACGGCACCACGCTCGTCGTGCTGGCCGGTGACGACACCGCGGACGGCACCGCGCCGGGCGCCGCGCTGGCCGTCGTCGGCCCGGACGGCACGACGGTGCAGGCGACGGCGGAGCTGGCGCCCGGCTCCCGCCCGGACACCGCGTTCGGCTCCGGGGGTGCGGCCGTGGTGGCCGGGCCGGTGTGGCCGGGCGCGGGACCGGTCGGCTACGCGCTGCAGGTCGTCGACCCGGCGACCGGGACGGTCACCGCCACCCTCCCGGTCGCCGTCCCCGGGGACGCGCTGCTCACCGGCTCGGCCGCGACCCTGGGCCCCGACGGCGTCCTGTACGTGGCCGTGTCCCGCAGCGCCGGTCCCCCGCTGCTGCTCGCCGTGGACCCGGCCACCGGCGCGGTCCGGGCCTCGGCGGACGTCGACCTCGCCGTCGACGGGGTCGAGCCCACCTCCGCGGAGGTCGGGGCGGTGGCGGTGTCCCCCGACGGCTCCCGCGTGGTCCTGGCCGCGACGACCCCGGGGCCCGACACGGGAGCGCCGGCCCGCAGCCTGCTGCTGCCCCTGACGCCTGACCTCCTGCCGCGGAGCGCGCCGGTCGACCTCACGCCCGGCTTCGTCCGCACCGGGGTCCAGGACCTGGTCGTGGTCGACGACGGCACCGTGTACGCGGTGGTCCGCGGCGCCGACGCCGACGGCGCCGACCGCGAGCACGTGGTGACCGTCGGCGTGGGCGCGACCGAGCCCACGGTGCTCACCGCCGACGGCGCCTTCCGCGGCACGCCGGTCACCGACGCCGAGTTCGACGGGACGGCGCTGTGGCTGACGCTGCAGCAGGAGTCGGCCGCGGCGTCGGTGGTCGTCGTCGACCTGGTCACGGGTGCGGTCGGGACGCCGCTCGGCCTGTGCGACGAGCTGGCCGGGTACCTGCACGCCGGGGACGACGGCCGCATCGCGGTGACCGCCCGCTGCGACGGCGAGGCCGTGCTCTGGTGGCTCGACCCCCGGTGACCCCTCCTCCGCGGACGCTCGTGCTCTGCCCCCACATACGGGGCAGAGCACGAGCGCGTGGAGGGACACCCGTCGGACCTCTCTTCGAGCTCTGCCCCCACGGGCGGGGCAGAGCACGAGCGTGTGCGGGGGGACCCGGTCAGCGCGGCTGCATGACCACGCGGCTGGCCGGCAGGGCGGGGATGCGGTGCAGCGAGATGGTCAGGTCCTGGCCGGGGGCGAAGTCCGCCTGCAGCCGGGCCAGCCGGGGCGCCAGCGCGGCGAGCAGCGCGACCGTGATCTGCTCGCCGGGGCAGCGGTGGTTCGTCCGCGGGTCGCCGCCGCCCTGCGGCACGAGGTCGAACTCGCCGATCCCCCGGTCGAGGAACCGCTCGGGGCGGAAGGCGTAGGGCTCCTCCCACAGGTCCGGGTCGTGGTTCTGCCCGTACAGGTCCAGCAGCACCATCGCGTTCTTCGGGATCGTCTGCCCGGCGAACTCCAGCCGCTGCGGCGCCCGGCCGCCGATGAACGGCGCGAAGGGGTAGAAGCGCCGCACCTCGTGGGCCCACGCCTCGGCGAAGGAGGCATCGGCGGCGGCCAGCTTGCCGCGGTAGTCGGGCCAGGTGGCGAGCGCGTGCCCGGAGAAGGCCAGGAACCAGGCGACGGCGGTGGTCGGGCGGATGACGTTGAGCAGCTCGACGGCGGCCACCCGCGGGTCGAGCAGCCCGCCGTCGGCGTCCCGGTGCGCGGCCACGACCTGCAGCACCGACCCCGCCGGCACGACCAGCTCGCCGGACCGGACCCGCTGGACGATCCCGGCGAGCCACTCCTCCCGCCGGCCGCGGGCCCGCCGCGCGCGCCAGTGCCGCGGCCCGCCGGTGGCGAAGCCGTCGACCATCGCCAGCAGGTCGCGGGCCAGCGCGGGCACCTCGTCGTCGGCGACCGTGATCCCGGCCCAGCGGGTCACCGCGCCGGCGATCACCCGCGCCGACTCGTCGAACAGCACGAACTCGGGGCGGCCGGACCACTTGCGGGCGGCGTCGTCCCAGGCGGCGCCGGCCCGCTCGGCGAGCGCGTCGATCGCGGCGGGGTCCATGAGCACCCGGACGAACATCGCCTTGCGGACCCGGTGCGCCTCGCCGTCCAGGGTGTGCACCGCGCCCTTGCCGAACAGCGTGCCCTGCACCGGCTCGGGGATGGCGTGCGCGCGGTGCACGTGGTCCTCGTCGTAGAGGAACCGCGCCGCCTCGGGACCCTCGATGCCGACCGCGGGCAGGCCGCCCAGCCGCGTCCCGACGGCGTGCCGGCCGCGGGCGCGGCGCAGGTCGGGCAGCCAGGCGTAGCCCTTGGTGAGCAGGGCGAGGGAGTTCTCCAGGCGCATGGGTCCCGCGGTTCCCCGTACGAGGGCGGGTCAACCTCGGCCGGGTGGGGCCGACCTCAGCCCGGGCGCTGCTGCTGCAGCCGGTCGTCGCGGGCGTCGGTGGCCTCGTCGACGGGGCGGTCGTCGACGGGCCGGTCGTCGCCGGACCCGTCGCGCCGGCCGCCGGAGCGCCCGGCGCCCAGCCGGCGCAGCAGCGCGGCCACCTCCCCCGCCGCCGACGGCGTCGACGCCCCCTCCGGCAGCGCCTCGGCGACCCCCTGCAGCGCCTCGGCCAGCACCCGCTCCTCGTCCGAGAGCATCCCGCGGTAGGCCGGGTCGAGCAGGTACCCGGTGGGCGGCGTGGACAGGCAGCCGAGCAGGTCCAGCAGCACCTCCAGCCGGCGCGCGGCCTCGGCCGGCGGGGCGTCCGCCCCGCCCATCGCCACGGTCTCGACGTCCTGCTCCCACAGCCGGCTGCGGGCGGCGTCCTCGCGCAGCGCGAGCACCGTGCCGGAGCGGCGGCGCGGCTCGCGCCCGGGCACCTGGACCGCGCTGCGCACCTGGTGGGCGATGCGGATCAGGTCGTCGTCGAGCATCGAGGTGCCCACGAACAGCACGTGCCGGGTGAGCAGCAGCGAGTGCAGGACGCCGGAGAGCGCGGCGCGGGAGTCGCCGAGCTGCAGGTACTCCTCGCGGGTCAGCACGACGCCGGCCGGGTGCGCGGCGTCGCCGTGCAGCTTGAGCAGCCACGGCCGGCCGGGCCGGGGCTCGTCGTAGGGCAGCACCGACAGCTCCCGGCCCATGTCGGCGGCGGCGAGCTCGACCAGCGGGTCGTAGTTGGTGGTCACGAACTCCTGCACCGGCAGGTCGGCGATCAGCGCGTGCGCCAGCGCGTACGGCCCGGGACCGAAGCGCTCCTGCACGAACCGCTCGAGCTCGTCACGGCCGAGCTCCCGGGCCAGCAGCGCCGCGGCGTCCTGCGGAGGCAGCCGGGACAGCCCCTCGCGCAGGTCGTCGTCGAGGCCGGAGCGGGCGGCCAGCTCCCCGAGCAGCTCCTCCCACGTCGGCAGGCCGGCGGCGGCGCTGACCCCGGCGCCGATGAACAGCGCCAGCTGGCCGCGGCGGGCGCGCTCCCCCAGCTGCTCGGCCAGCGCCCTCAGCGGCTCGGGCAGGTCCCAGCCACCGTCGTCGCCGCGGCGCACCCGCTGGGCGGCGGCGAGGTCGCTGGGCCCGCGCAGCACCAGCGCGACGTCGAAGCCGTGCTCGTCGGCGGCCTCGCGCAGCACCGGCAGCAGCTGCTGCAGCAGGTCGCCGCGCCGCCCGGCCGCCCCGCCCCAGCCGGTGCCCAGCGCCGGCAGCCCGACCAGCCGCCGCGCCCGGCCGTGCACCGGCTCGGTCACCTCGCGGCGGGCGACGGCGGCCAGCGCCTCGCGGGCGCCGTCGAGCAGCCAGCCCGGCCCGCGGCCGCGGTCGTCGACGGTGTCGAGCAGCCAGGCCCGCCGCGGCCCGCTGCCGGGGACCTCGAGCACCCGCTCGTCGCCGTGCCACGCCAGGTCGACGCACACGCCGTCGGCGTCCTCATCGGTGACCAGGTCGTCGGGCAGCAGCGCCCGCCAGCTGGCGGCGACGCGCAGCGTCCGGCCGGTGGGCACCAGGACGTCGTCGCAGGACAGGCGGGTCAGGTCGGCGCCGACGACGAAGACGTGTCCACTCACGCCCGGTCCCCTACCCACGGCACCGCCGCGACGGAACGGCAGCGGGTGCGGACTCGCGACCGGAGCGGCCGCGTCAGCCGGCCTGCGGGACGCCGCAGCCGCCGGCCGAGCAGGCGCAGCCCGCGCACCCGGCCGGACGGGCCGGCGCCGGGGCGGTGGCGACGGCGCGCAGGCCGGCCGCGGCGACCAGCAGCGGCACCGCCGCCAGGCCGGTGGCCAGGGCGGCGACCACCGTGGCGACGTCGGCGGCGCGGCCGGCGCCCTGGACGGCGAGCGTGCCGGCGAGCAGCGCGCCGACCAGCACCGTCCACACCAGCAGCGCCGCGCCGCCGCGGCGGGCGGCGCCCCCGCGGGCGAACGCCACGGCCGAGCCGGCGAGCAGCACCAGCGGGACGCCGGCGAGCAGCACCCAGCCGGTCGCGGCGGCGGAGACGACGGCGACCGCGACCGCGGCGACCCCGCCGGCGACGGCGGCCGCCCCGGCCGGGACCGATCCGGCGCGCAGCAGCCCGGCGCCGCGGGCGGCGGCGAGGACGCCCAGCCCGCCCAGCAGCAGCCGGGCGCCGAGGTCCCCGGTCACGACGGCGAGCACCGCGAGGACGACGAGCACGACGCCGAGGGCGGCGCGCAGCGGCCAGGCGCGGCGGGCGACGTCCCGCTCCGTGCGGAGAGGAGCGGGACCTGTCTTCGTGCGTGCCGTCGTCGCGTTGACCACGACGCCCAGTGTCCCGCATCGGCCGCCGGACCCGGCGCGGCGGCCCGGCGCGTGCGACGCTCGGGTCCCGCGCGAGCAGGCGCACGGGCGAGGACGACGGGGGCGGCGTGACCGAGGGCGGGGTCCGGGCGCCGCAGCGCGCTGCCCGCAGCCGCCTGCTCGAGCACGTCGCCCGCGCCGGGCTGGTCGGCTACGCCCTCATCCACCTGCTGGTCGCCTGGCTGGCGCTGCAGCTGGGCTGGGGCACGCCCGGGCTGGTCACCCCCGCCGAGTCGACCGACTCCGCCGGCGCGCTCGCCCTGCTCGCCGCCACCCCGCTGGGCAACGTCCTGCTGTGGGTGCTGGCCGGCGCGCTGGCCGGCCTGTGCCTGTGGCAGGCGGTCGAGGTGCTGCGCCACCACCACCGGCTGCCGCCGCCGGGCCGCGAGCGCCGCGCGGCGCTGGTGCAGGTGGTCAAGACCGTGGGGACGGCGGCCCTCTACGGCTACCTGGCGGTGGCGGCGGTCCGGCAGGCCCTGGGCCTGGTGCAGCCGCCCGCCGAGGACCGCGAGGCCGTGCGGGGCGTGCTGTCGTGGCCGGCCGGGCAGGAGCTGGTGGTGGGCGTCGCGGCGGTCGTCGTCGGCATCGGGCTCTACCACGTGCGCAAGGGGCTGCGGTCGGACTTCCTCGGGGAGATCGACCTCCGCACCGTCGCCCCGGCGCTGTGCCGGCTCACCCACCGGTTCGCCCAGGTGGGCTTCGTGCTCAAGGGCGTGGCGCTGGTCCTCGTCGGCGGCATCGTGGGCTGGGCCGCGGCGACCTTCGACCCGGCGCGCGCCACCGGTCTCGACGGGGCGCTGCGCGCCGTCGCCGGGGAGCCCTACGGCCGGTGGCTGCTGGTCGTCGTCGCCACCGGGCTGGCCTCCTTCGCCGTCTACCTGCTGGCCCGGGCCCGGCACCCGGTCGGCTGACCGGCGCGGCGGCCGTCCCCGTGCCACGCTGACGCGGCACAGGAGCGGACCGAGGAGGGCGGCCATGACCGGAACGGGGACGGCGGCGGGCAGGTCCGGCAGGAGTGACGCCCTCGAGAACCTGGCGCGCGTGGGGCTGGTCGCCTACGGCGTCGTCCACCTGCTGGTCGCCTGGCTGGCGCTGCAGCTGGCCTGGGGTGGCGGCGGGCAGCCGGCCGACCAGTCCGGCGCGCTCGGCACCCTCGCCGCCACGTCGGTCGGCAAGCCGCTGCTGTGGGTGCTCGCCATCGGGCTGGTCGCACTCGCGCTGTGGCAGGCCGCCGAGGTGCTGCGCTGGCGGTACGGCTGGTCGGCGTCGGGCGAGCTGCGCACGAAGGCGGTCACGAAGTCGGTCAAGGCGCTGGCCAAGGCGGTCGTCTACGTCGTGCTGGCGGTGACCGCGTTCCGGTTCGCCACCGGCGCCGGCCAGTCGAGCGCGGCCCAGCAGCAGCAGACCGCGGCCGGCGTGTTCGGCTGGCCCGGCGGGCGCTGGCTGGTCGGCGCGGCCGGCCTGGTGGTCATCGGCATCGGCGTCCACCACGTGCTCAAGGGCGTCAGGAAGAGCTTCGTCGACGAGATCGACCTCGCCGCCGCACCCCCGGCCGCCCGCCGCACGGTCACCCGCCTCGGCCAGGTCGGCTACCCGGCCAAGGGCGTGGCGTTCGGGGTGGTCGGCGCGCTGCTGGTCTACGCGGCGGTCACGGTCGACCCGGCCAAGGTCTCGGGCCTCGACGGCGCGATGCGCACCATCCTCGAGGCCCCGTTCGGGCAGGCGCTGCTGACCCTGGTGGCCGTGGGCATCGCCGCGTTCGGCGTCTTCTGCTTCGTCCGGGCGCGCTACCCCGAGCGGACGTGACGGGGCCGCTCTCCCGCGTGCACCGGGCGGTCACGGCCGCCCGGGAGGTCACCGACCACCCGGTGCTGGAGGCCGCCGCCCGCGTCGGGCTCGTCGCCTACGGGGTGGTGCACCTGCTCATCGGCTGGCTGACCTGGCGGGTCTCCCGCGGCGCCGGCGGCACCGACGCCGACCAGACCGGGGCGCTGGAGACGGTCGCCGGCACCCCCGGCGGGTCGGTGCTGCTGTGGGCGATCGGCCTGGGACTGCTGGCGCTGGCGCTCTGGCAGGGCGGTGAGGTGCTGCTGTGGTGGCGCGGGCTGCTCGACCCGGCGCACCGCACCCGCACCGCCGTCGTCTGCGCCAAGTGCCTGGCCAAGGCGTTCGTGTACGCCGTCCTCGGCGTCACCGCGCTGCTGTTCGCCGTCGGCGCCGAGTACGAGGCCGACGAGCGGCTGCGCGAGCTGACCGGCGAGACCCTCGAGGTGCCCGGCGGCGCGGTGGCGGTGGCGGTCGCGGCCACCGGCGTCGTCGCGGTGGGCCTGTACTCGCTGTGGCGCGGGGCCACCGGCGGCTTCATGAAGGACGTCGACCTGCCCGCCGCCCCCGACCGGTGGGAGCCGGTGATCGAGGCCGTGGGGCGGGTCGGGTACGTGGCGAAGGGCGTGGCGTTCGGCGTCGTCGGGGTGCTGCTGTGGCGCGCGGCGACGACGGCCGACGTCTCCACCGCCACCGGCCTGGACGGCGCGGTGACCACGATCGGCCGCACCGGCGCGGGACCGTGGCTGCTCACCGTCGTCGCGGCCGGGTTCGCGGCGTTCGGCGTCTACGCCCTGGCCCGCGCCCGCTACCCCGACCGCGACCCGTCGCAGTGACGTGCGGGAACGGCCCCCGTGCAGGGGCCCTCCGCCTACGCGTGCGAGGTGTGGGGGGCCTTCCTCAGGTGCGGGGGCCGCCGGCGACGTAGACGACCTGACCGGAGACGAAGCCCGCGCCCTCGCTGACGAAGAACGAGACGGTGTGCGCGATGTCCTCGGGCACGCCGGCGCGGGCCACCGGGATCGCCGCGGCGCGCTCGGCCACGTACTCCTCCCAGTCGCGGCCGATCCGCTCGGCGGTCGCCCTGGTCATCTCGGTCTGGATGAAGCCCGGGGCGATCGCGTTGGCGGTGACACCGAACATGCCCAGCTCGATGGCGAGGGTCTTGGTGAAGCCCTGCAGCCCGGCCTTCGCGGTGGCGTAGTTGGCCTGGCCGCGGTTGCCCAGCGCCGAGGTGCTCGACAGGTTGACCACCCGGCCCCACTTCGCGTCCACCATGTGCTTCTGGCAGGCGCGGGTCATGAGGAACGAGCCGCGCAGGTGGACGTGCATGACCAGGTCCCAGTCGGCGTCGGTCATCTTGAACAGCATGTTGTCGCGGGTGACGCCCGCGTTGTTCACGAGCACGACCGGCGGGCCGAGCTCGGCGGCGATCCGGTCGACGGCGGCCTGCACCTGCTCGGCGTCGCCGACGTCGGCCCCCACCCCCAGCGCGCGCCCCCCGGCGGCCTCGATCGCCTGGACGGTGCCCGCGGTCGAGGACTCGTCGAGGTCGAGCACGGCGACGGCGAAGCCGTCGGCGGCCAGGCGGAGCGCGGTGGCCGCACCGATGCCGCGGGCGGCGCCGGTCACGATGGCGACGCGGGCGGGGGACTCGCTCATGGGGAGGTTCTCCTCGGGGTCGGGGGCTGCCGGCCGATCATGCCGGGCAGCCCCCGGACACGCCGGGTGGGGTGTCACACGCCGGGGCGGGTCCTCACACCCGCTCGAGGACGGCGGCCAGGCCCTGCCCGCCGCCGATGCACATGGTCTCCAGGCCGTAGCGGGCGCCGCGGCGGTCCATCTCGCGGGTCAGCGTGGCGAGGATCCGCCCGCCGGTGGCGCCGACCGGGTGGCCCAGCGAGATGCCCGAGCCGTTGACGTTCATCCGGTCGAAGTCGGACTCGGTGAAGCCCCACTCGCGGGTCACCGCCAGCACCTGGCTGGCGAAGGCCTCGTTGAGCTCGATGAGGTCGATGTCGGAGAGCTTGAGGCCGGCGAGGTCCAGCGCCTTCGCCGTCGCGGGGACCGGGCCGATGCCCATGGTCCGCGGCGGGACGCCGGCCACCGCCCAGGACACGACACGGGCCAGCGGGCGCAGCCCGTGCTCGGCGGCCTTCTCCGGCGAGGTGACGACGCAGACCGCGGCGCCGTCGTTCTGGCCGCTGGCGTTGCCGGCGGTGACGGTGGCCTCGGGGTCGTCCCTGCCCATGATCGGGCGGAGCCTGGCGAGGGTCTCGACGTTCGAGTCGGGGCGGATGTGCTCGTCGCGCTCGACGACGGTGTCGCCCTTCCGGCCCTTGACCGTCACCGGGACGATCTCGTCGGCGAACCGGCCCTCCTCGGTGGCGGCGGCGGCCCGCTGGTGGCTGCGGACGGAGTACTCGTCCTGCTCCTCGCGGCCGATCGAGTACTCGCGGCGCAGGTTCTCCGCGGTCTCGAGCATGCCGCCGGGCACCGGGTGGTTCACGCCGCCGGCGGTGACGCGGCCGCGGGCCAGGCCGTCCTGCAGCAGGACGCCGGGGCCGGCCTTGACGCCCCAGCGCATGGCGGTCGAGTAGAACGGCGCGTTGCTCATCGACTCGGCACCGCCGGCCAGCACGACGTCGGCGGCGCCGGTCTGCACCTGCATCGCGGCGTACAGCACCGCCTGGAGGCCCGAGCCGCAGCGGCGGTCGACCTGGATGCCGCTCGCGGTCACCGGCAGGCCGGCGTCGAGCGCGGCGACGCGGCCGATGGCCGGTGCCTCCATGGTCGGGTAGCAGTGGCCGAGGACGACGTCGTCGACCGACTCGGGCGGCAGGCCGGTGCGCTCCATGAGCGCCCTGACGACGGTGGAGGCGAGGTCCTGCACGGGCACGTCCCGCAGCGACCCCCCGAAGCCCCCGACCGGGGTCCGCAGCGGCTCACAGATGACCGCGTCACGCACGGCGTCCTCCTCCTCGACTCGGCCGGCGGGCAGGCCCCGCACCGCCGCCGAGTGTGCTCCCCGGCGAGGCACCGCGCGCAGTCAGGTCGGGAGCGGCCCCCTCGCAGGGGCCCGCCGCGAGCGTCGGAGAGGGGGGAGGAGGAGTCCCTCCGTCAGGCGGCGCCGGCCCCGGCGCCGGGCCGGACCTGCTCGACGCCCAGCAGGTCCCAGAGGCCGGTGACCTGCAGCGCCCGGGCCACCGCCCGGGTGCCGACCAGCACCCGCAGCCGGGTGCCCTGCGCCTCGGCGGTGCGGTGCGCGACCGCCAGCGCGGACAGGCCGGCCGAGTCGAGGAAGGTCACGGCCTCGAGGTCCACGGTGACCACCCGCGGGTCCGCGGCGAGGGCGCCGTCGAGCTCACGGCGGAGCAGCGGCGCGCTGGCGCAGTCGACCTCACCGGCGCACAGGAGCCGGGTGTCGCCGTCGAGGGAGACGGTCTCGACGGTCAGCAGGTCGTCGGCGGCGCCCGAGGTCGTCGGGGGGCCTGAGGAGAGTGTGGTCACGGTGCGCCTCTCGATCGAGGGCGGGCCCGTGCGGAGGACAGCGGCTCGAGAGCCACACCACGGCGCGGAGTCCGGCATTGGCGGAGCACGGCTGGATGTTGAACCGCAACCCGGACGGTAGGCGCGGGACGGTTGGGGCGCAAGGTCCGCACCGAGGTGCCCACCGTGCGTCGACCGGCGTGTCGCCCGCGGCGCGCGGGGCCGTGACCAGGCACTCCTCGCCCGGTACCCCGGGGACGGCCCCCGCTCACCGGACGCGGGGATACTGGACGGCGTGAACGGGCGACTGGTGCTGGCGGGCCTCATCTGGGCGGCGGTCTCGGTCGTGGCGTTCCTCGCGATCCCGGACGTGATCGTCGCCGCCGGGCTGGTCATCTTCGGCGCCGTGCTCCTCCTGGTGCTCTTCGTGGCCCGGGACTGGGACACGCACTCCTCCTTCGAGGAGCGGGAGATGATCCGCGCGCGCCGGCGCAAGGACCGGTGGGAGCGCACCGCGGACTCCCGCGCCCGTGACCGCGAGCGGTGGGAGGCCCACCAGGCGCGCAAGGCCGCCCGCTCGGCCGGCGCCGACGACGCCCCGCAGCGGTAACCGCCTCCCGGATAAGGACTCGACGGGCCGGGCCGGGGCTCCCTACCGTCGCGGCATGCGCTCCTGAGCCGACCGCCTCGCCGCGACGTCCGCGTCCTGCCACCGGGACGCCCGCGGGTCGAGCCGCCGCTCCCCGCTCCCCTCCGCCCCTCCCGGGCGCCCCTCCCCTGGCTGCCGGCCGCCCGCGGCCGGTCCGACCTCCTCCCGGAGGCACCCGTGTCACGTCCCTCCCGTCCCCTGCCCGCCGCGGCTGCCGCCGCGCGCGACGCCCTCCCGCCCGCGGACGCCGCCGCCTTCGAGCGGCTGGCCTCGGCCGTGCTCGCCTCGCCCGGCGCGGCGCTGGGCCCGGTCCTGCGCGCCCAGTTGCCCGGCGTCGCCGGGGTCCGCTGGCTGCGGACCGCGGGGCTCGCCCCGACCACCCGGGCCGGGTCCCTGTCCGCCGAGCAGTGGTCGAAGGACCCCTCTGCCCCCCACCGCTCGCACGCTCGCGGCGGGCCCCTGCAGAGGGGCCGGAGGACAGGCGGCCGGGCCTCCGCGCACGGGCACGCCCCCGGCGCCCAGGCCGTCCCGCGCTGGTTCTGAGCACCCGGCCGGGCTAGCCGATCGCGTCCTCCGCGGCGAGGTCGGCGGCCCGGCCGGGGTCGGCGAACGCCTCGGCCAGCGCCTGCCGCAGCGGCCAGGCGCGGGCCCGCCAGGCCAGCGCCCGACCGAGGGCGGCGGGGCTGCCGTCCACGTGGTCGACGCCGTCGCCGGGCCACCACGGCACCGGCCGGCCGCCGGCCAGCAGCGGCTCGTGGACGGCGACCTCGCCGGTCAGCTCCGGCACGCCCAGCCGGGCGGCGGCCAGGCCGGCTCCCGGCACCGACGCCCACGGCTGCCGGCGCACCGGGGTGCTGGTGACCTCCGCCCGCACCCGCTCGCCGGCCAGCGGCAGGTCGAGCAGGTCGGCCACCGCCGCCGGCGCGCCACCGGCCGGGACCAGCAGCGCGTCGACCAGCGGCTGCACCCACGGGACGTCGAGCACGGCGACGGCCTCCCGCGCGGGGTCGGCGACCCGGTCCGGCGCGACCCGCACGCGGCGCGGCGGGTCGACGTCGACGCCGTCGAGCGCGCGCGCCAGCCGGGCGTGGACCGTGCGCAGCACCGGCGGCGGCACCGTGCGCGCGGGGTCGCCGAGCCGGTCGAGCAGGTCGAGCGCGGTGTCGACGTCGGCGAGGACGTCGTCGACGGTGGCCGGCAACCGCAGCCGCCCGAGCACCGACGCCGGCCCGTCGGCGGGGTCGTACAGCCCCCGCAGCTCCCGGCTGCCGGGCGCGCACAGCCGGTCGGGGCGCCGGCCGGCGAGCACCGGGTGGGTGCTCAGCCACCAGCGCAGGTAGCAGGGCACGGCGACCCCGTCGAGGACGACGTCGGCCCACGCCTCCTCCGGCGCGGCGGCCAGCAGCGGCAGCGCGCCGGCCCAGTCGGCGACCAGCTCCAGGTCCCGGACGGCGGTCAGCGGCGGCCACGCCGGCGGGGGTCCGCCGGGCGGCAGGCGGTCGAGGACGGCGTCGGCCCACTCGTCGGCGGCGTCGACGTCGAGGTCGTCGGGGTCGTCGGCGTGCACCAGCGCGAAGTCGGCGAGCACGCCCGCCGCGCGCAGCACGGCCGGGTCGTGCGCGGCGGCGAACCCCGGGTCCAGCGTCCCCAGCGCGCCGTCGCGGAGGACGGCCGCGAGCGGCGCGCCGGGCAGCAGCAGCTCCCCCGCCGGCGCCCACGCGCCCTCGGCGTCGGGCAGGGCGAGCTCGGCCAGCCAGGGCAGCTCCCCCGGCGCGGTGGCGGCCGCGGCCACCAGCGCGAGCACGGCCTCGGCGAGCGCCGCCGGGTCGCCGTCGTCGAAGCCCTCCTCGACCGCGTCGACCGACTCCTCCACGGCGCCCCGCACGGCCGGGTCGGCGAGCACGACCGCGGCGGCCGCCGGGCGGGCGCCCAGCCGCTCGAGCAGCCGCCGGGCGGCCGGGTCGGCGACGGCGCCGGGGTCGGCGACCCGCAGGTGCAGCGGGCCCAGCCGGGCGACCGGCAGGTCCTCGCCGGGCAGCAGCACCCCGGCCGGGCCGGGCGCGGTCCGCCCGTCGGCCAGCGGCACCGGCAGCGCGCCCAGCTCCTCGCGGTCGGCGCCGTCGAGGGCGGCGTACAGCCGCGCCCACCAGTCCGCCGGCCGGCTGATCCCGGAGACGGCCTCCACCACCTCGGCGGGGCCGATCCGCCGCACGCCGAGAGCGGCCAGCGCGGGCGCCCCGTCGCGCCGGGACCAGCCCGCCGGCAGCAGGCCGGGCACGACCCCGGCGAGGACGGCGACCCGCTCGTCGGTGTCGTCGGCGAGGACCGCGGCGCGGTCCGGGGGCTGCCGGCGGGCGGGGTCGTCGGCAGCCGGCAGCCAGGCCGCGGCGCGCAGCCGGTCGAGGACGGCGGAGCCCAGGGCGGCGTCGAGCTCGGCGGCGGCCAGTCCGATGCGCGGCACCAGGCCCAGCACGGCGGGGTCGGCCGGGAGCGCGGTGACCAGGTCGGGGTAGGTGTCCGCGGCGACGACGACCAGCGCGTCGGTGACCGGGCCGGGCGCCACGTGCCGGCGGTCGGGGCCGAGCGGGAACGGCGCGACGAGCCGGACCGGCAGGGACAGCGGCTCGTCGCTCGGGGTCGGGGCGTGCACCACCTGGCGCCCGGTCAGCGGGACCGGCCGGCCGTCGTCGTCGAGGGGCACCGCCCAGGTGACGTCGTAGCCGCGGCGGGCGCGCTCCTCGACCGGGCGGCCGGCCAGCAGCTCCGCGGGCAGCTCGCCGCTGCGGGTGGCCAGCCGCCAGGTGGTGGTGTGGTCGCCGTCGCGGACCCGGGCCAGCGGCGGGGTGCGCGTGCAGGACAGGGTGCGGACGGCGCCGTCGACGGCGACCTCGACCTCGGCGAGGCCCGGCAGCGCCAGCAGCAGCTCGGCCTCCAGCGCCTCCAGCGCGCCCCGGACGGCGGCCCGCGACCCGGCGCGCAGCGGCAGGACGACCTCGGTGGCGAACCCGTCGGGCGGGGGCCCGTCGGCCGGCCACGGCAGCCGCAGCACCGGCACGGCGCCGTCGCGGCGGGCCAGCTCGCCGGCGAGCGCGGGGACGTCGGCCACCGCGGCGCGGGTGTGCGCCGCGCTGAACCGCACGCCGCCTGGGGTGGAGTGGACGGCGGGCTCGTCGGAGACGGCGAGGACGGCGGCGAACCCGACCCCGAAGCGGCCGACGGTCCGCGCCTCGTCGCGCTTGGCGGAGGCGCGCAGCGTGGCCAACCCCGTGACCCCGGCGGCGTCCAGCGGGGCGCCGGTGTTGGCCGCCCGCAGCACCTCTCCCCCGCCGCCCACCGTGGCCAGCTCCAGCCGCAGCCGCCCGGGCACGCCCGCGCGCACCGCGGCGTCGGCGGCGTTCTGCGCCAGCTCGACCAGCAGCCGGTCCCGGTAGCCGCCGCGGACCAGGTCCTCCTCGGCGTTCGCGTCCTCGCGGAAGCGCGCCGGGGAGTCGGTCCACGCAGCGAGGACGCGGCGGCGCAGCCCCGCGGTGTCGAAGGGGTCGGCCACGGGCACGAGCATGGGTCCCGGACCGGACCTACGCGTGAGTAACTTGCCGGGTAACCTGCGCCACATGTCGCTCGCCGAGCAGATGGACACGGTCACCGACGCCGCCGCCGGCACGGTCGACCGGCACGCCACCACCCAGACCTTTGAGTCGACGGACCCGGCCACCGGCGCCGTCGTCGGCGTCTTCCCGGTCCACGACGCCGACGCCGTCCGCGAGACCGTCGGGCGCGCCCGGCCTGCCGTCGGGCGAGGCGTCGACCACCAGGCGCAGCCGCCAGTCCCGCCCGGCCAGCGCCGCGGCCAGCCGCTCCGCCAGCGGCCGCAGCGTCGCCTCGTTGCCGTACACCGGGACG
>NZ_JBJGZT010000005.1:0-181913 GCF_054050655.1 Geodermatophilus sp. SYSU D00663
ATGGCCGCCGAGGCGCGGGGCGCCGCCCGCCCCTTACCGGCGGCCGACACGACGAGGGCCCCGTGGCCACGGGCCGGTGGGGACGGGGCCCTCGTCGTGTGCGGGGCCGGGAGACGGTCAGCGCTGCGTGAAGTCGCTGTGCGCGCTGTCGGTCCACCAGGCGTACAGGGTCCCCAGCCCGGCCTGGCCGCCGTTCTGGATGGCCACGATGCCCTCGGCGGCGAGGTCGTCCTGCGTCCAGTACAGGATCGCGTTGTTGTCCCCGTCGACGAAGCAGCCGAGGCGGCCGGCGTCCACCCCGCCGATCGTGTACTCGTCGTAGCCCTGCCCGGTGGCGCAGTCCGGCTGGCCGGTGAAGGGGCTGACGCCCTCGCGGGTCATGTCCGCCAGGAAGACGGCGTCGACGGTCGCGGCGTCCTCGTACAGGTAGAACGACGACGCCCCGGGACCGGGCTGGGTCGCGGCGGCGCCGCAGTTGACCGCGGCGACGTCGCCGTCGCCGGCCGGGTCCGCGGTCTCGCAGGCCGCCGGGTCGAAGTCGCCCGGGAGGATCGCCAGCAGCTGGTCCTGGGCGTCGGCGTCGGTGGAGGTCCCGCCGCCGGTGCTGCCGCCGGAGGTGTTCCCGTCCGACGTGTTGCCGCCGGAGGTGTCGCCGTCCGGGGTGCCCCCGGTCGAGGTGCCGGTGTCGTCGGCCCGGACGTCGTCGCCGCCGCTGAAGCCGCCGGCCAGCGCGATGACCCCGACCACGACCGCGATCAGCGCCACCGCGGCCCCCACGATCAGCAGCGGCAGCCTGTTCGAGCCCTTCCCGCCGCCCGAGGCCGACGAGCCGCCCTGCGGCGGGAACCCGGGCCCGGCCGGCGGCGGGAAGCCGGTGGGCGGGCCCGGGTTCGAGGGGGGCCCGTAGCCGGTGGGCGGGCCGGGGTTCGACGGCGGCCCGTAGCCGGTGGGCGGCCCCGGGTCCGACGGCGGGGTGCACAGCGCCGCGGGCGCGCCCGGGTGCGACGGCGCCCCGTAGGAGCCGGCGGGGCCGGGGTTGGAGAAGCCCACGGTCTGCGGGTGGGCGAGCAGCGGGGCGACCGACGTCGGCGGCGCGGTCTCGGGCCGCACGGTCACGCCGGCGGAGCTCAGCGCCGCCCGCGCGGCCGCGGCGAACTCACCGCAGGTGCCGTACCGCTCGTCGGGCTCCTTGGCCAGGCCCTTGAGGACGACGTCGTCCAGCCCGCGGGGCAGGCCCGGCCGCAGCGCGGACGGCGGCTGCGGGGTCGTGTTCAGGTGCGCGTACATGAGCGTGGCCAGGCCGTCGCCGGTGAACGGCCGCCGGCCGGTGAGGCACTCGAACAGCACGCACGCGAGCGCGTAGACGTCGACCCGCTTGTCGATCGGCTTCTCGAGGAACCGCTCGGGCGCCATGTAGTCGAAGGAGCCGAGTGCGGCGCCGGTCTGGGTCAGCGCGGGGCCCTGCGCGTCCGACGTCGACCGGGCGATGCCGAAGTCGACGAGGTAGACGAACTCGTCGTCACCGGTGCCGGTCAGCAGCACGTTGGAGGGCTTGACGTCGCGGTGCACCAGGCCGTCGGCGTGCGCGGCGTCGAGGGCCCGGGCGGTCTGGCTGACGACGCCGACCGCCCGCTCGGGGCTCATCGGACCCTCCTCGGCCAGCACGGCGGCGACGTCGCGGCCGGGCACCAGGCGCATGTCGAGGAACAGCCGGCCCTCGATCTCGCCGTAGCGGTGGATCGGGACGATGTGCGGCTCGTTCAGCCGCGCCGCCAGGTGCGCCTCGCGGCGGAAGCGCTCGCGGTAGCCGCGGTCCGCGGCCAGGTGCTCGGAGAGCACCTTCAGCGCGACCGTGCGGTCGTGCTCGGTGTCGAACGCGCGGTACACCTCTCCCATGCCGCCGCGGCCGAGCAGCGCCTCGATGCGGTAGGGGCCGAACTGTTGCAACTCCACCGGTGATCCTCCGTGTGCCGCAGCTCCGGGCGCTCGTCGGAGCCGGCGCCGGGTGCGGGTCGACGGCGGAGTCTAGGGACGGGTCCCCGGCCCGACCAGCGTCTCGGCCGCGGCTCGGTGGCCGGCGGGACGGGGCGGCCACCGGGCGGCGGACCGTGACCGGGCCGTGACCCGGCGGCGGAACTGGCGCGCGCGAACCAGTGGTCGGGACGGCGGGGTCTCCCTATCTTCCTCTCGCTCTCGGGCCCCCAGCGCCCGTCCCCACGAACGGAAGAAGCAGATGAGTCAGCCCCCCGGCCAGTACGGCGCGCCGAGTCAGTACGCGCAGCCCGGTCAGTACGGCGCGCCCGGTCAGTACGGCGCCCCCGGCGGCTACGGCGCGCCCGGCGGCTTCGGCCCGGGCGGCGGCCCCGGCTTCGGCCCCGGCGGCTACGGGCAGCCGCCGCAGAGGAAGAGCGTCCTGCCCTGGGTGATCACCGGGCTGGTCGTGGTGCTGGCCGGCGTCGGCGTGCTCCTGTTCTTCCTCCTCCGCGGCGACGACACCCCGGCCCCGGCGGCGCAGGAGTCCTCGACCTCGGCCGACGCCTCCGACGACGGCGGCGAGGAGGGCGGCGACGAGGGTCCCGACACCGGGTCCGGCACCGGCTCCGACACCGGCACCGGCTCGGGCATGGGCATGGACATGGGCGGCCCGGTTGGGGTGCCGCCGGGTGCCGGCACCCCGGGCAACGGCGGGGGCGGCAGCACCGGCACCCCCATGGGGAACGACACCGGCGGCGCCGACGCCGGCCAGATCCCCGGCTCCTCCGACCTCGCGCTCGCGTGGGTGCAGGCGGTCTACGACTTCGACTTCGCGACCGCCTACGGGCTGTCCTGCGCCGAGCTGCAGGCCGCGGCGCAGCAGGGCTCGGCCGGCACCGAGTACGGCCCCGAGGAGTACCTGACGCTGTACTTCTACAGCCAGGTCCTGGGCGGCCAGACCATCGCCGAGGGCGGCCTGGTCAGCATCGAGTACGACCCGGCCAACGCCGTCGACGTCGCGACCTTCGAGCTGACCCTCGGCGACGGCACCACCCAGAGCGTGCAGGTCTGGGTCGGCCAGGACCTCACGGTCTGCAACTTCGGCTGACGCACCCCTCCGACGGCCGGTCCCCGCAGCGCGCGGGGGCCGGCCGTCGGCGTCTCCACCGCCGGACTGCGGCACGATGGGCCGGTGTTCGCGGTGACCCGGCTGCGCGTACCCGAGACCGAGGCGGCCCGCCTCGCCGACGCCGTCGACGGGCTGCTCGCGGCGCTGACCGCCCGGCCCGGCTGCCACGGCGGGGAGGCCGGCCGCTGCGCCGACGACCCGACGCTCTGGGCGCTGGTCACCCGCTGGGACGGCGTGGGCGCCTACCGCCGCGCGCTGTCGGCCGCGGAGGTCAAGGTCGCCGGCGCGCCGGTGTGGGTGCACGCCCTCGACGAGCCCGGCGCCTACCTCCCCGTCGACGAGCCCGGCGCGCGCCCGGTCGCGCAGGCCCCGGGTGCGTAGCCTGCCCGCGAGAGCACACACCGGCCCGGGAGAGGCGCGATGAGCCAGCCGCCGCAGGACGAGGGGACGCCGCCCGAGCGCACCCGCGAGGTGCGCCTCCCACCGCCGCCCCCGCGTCCGCTGCCCGACGAGCCCACCGACCGGCTGCCCGGCGGTCCCGAGCAACGCGACCCCACCCTGCGGATGGGCGCCCCCGGGCAGCAGCCCGGACCCCAGCAGCCCCGGTACGGCGGGCCGCCGTACGCCCCGCCCGGGTACGGGCAGCCTGCCCGCGGGCAGGCACCGTACGGGCAGGCCCCGTTCGGTCAGGCGCAGCCCGGCCTCGGTCAGCAGCCCCCGTACGGGCAGCCGCCCGCCGCCGCGCCGGGGTACGGCCCGCCGGGCTACGGAGCGCCGGGCTACGGAGCGCCGGGCTACGGGGCGCCGGGCTACGGACCGCCGGGCTACGGGCCGCCGCCCGGGTACGGCGCCCCGCCGCAGCCGCCGCGCCGGAACCGCGGCCCGCTGGTCGCCCTGCTCGCCACGCTCGCCGTCCTCCTGGTCGGCGGCGGCGTGCTCGCCGCGGTCCTCCTCTCCCGGGACGACGACGGCGGCGGCCCGGCCGCGACGGCGACGTCGGCCGGCACGTCGGCGTCCACCTCGTCGTCGCCCTCGTCCTCCTCGCCGGAGTCGTCCGGTGGGGGCGGCTTCGGCGGCGGCGCCGGCACCCCGACCGGGGGCGGGGGCGGGGGAGCGGGCGGGGACCTCAACGTCCCCGGCAGCCCGGACTTCGCCGCCTCGTGGGTGCAGTCGGTCGTCGACCGCGACGCGGCCGCGGCCTACGACGGCCTGTGCGCCGACGGACGGGGCCAGTTCCCCGACGGGCAGGCGGTGCTCGCCGACTTCGACGCCTTCCTCGGCGGCCGGATCACCGAGGGCTCGGCCACCGGCGCGGCGGCGGCCGGCGACGTCGACGAGGTCACCTTCGAGGTGACCCTCGACAGCGGGCGGCCGGCCACCTTCGTCGTCACCGTGGTGGACGAGGGCGGCCCGGCCGTCTGCGGGTACACCGAGCCCTGACCCGGCGTCGTCAGCCGCCGAAGAGGGTCTCCAGCTGGGTGCGGAAGGTCAGCACCGACAGCGTGCCGAACAGCAGGATCGCCCACACCAGGGCGCCCAGCCGCACGCCCCGCACGCGGATCGGTGCGGGCAGGAGCTTCCGGTTGACCAGGATCAGCAGGCCCGCGTAGACGAACATCATGAACCCGCCGACGACGGCGGAGATGACCAGCAGCACCAGGGGCTGGTCGAGGCCGGCGAGCAGCACGACGATGCCGATGGCGATCAGGCCCCACACCAGGCCCGCGTAGACCTTGCTCTCGTTGGCGTTCCGGGCGTACGAGGTCTTGATGACGTCGGCGGCGAGCCGGCTGGTGTAGTCGACGATCCCCAGGGCGGCGGCGAACAGCGCGAAGGCGCCGATCGCCCAGAAGAAGTACTGGAACCAGGTCCCGACCCGCTCGCCGAGCACCTGCCCCTCGATCTCGATGAAGCCGATGTCGTTGGCGACGTCGTCGCGGCCGAACACCGTCGCGTACGCCAGCAGGGAGGTGAACAGGATGGTGACGAAGGTGATCGCGACGAACGTGGCGAGCTGCTCGACGTTCGCGAAGCGCCACCAGCCGCGCCACCGGCGCAGGTTGTCGGGGGTCGGCTCGAACACGTACCCGGTGCTCGGCACGGCCTCCGGCTCGCCGGTCACCGGGCTGACCAGCCGGGGCACGTAGGCGCCCATGCCGAAGCCCTTGTCGCGGATCCAGTTGGACTGCACCAGGTTTTGCCCGCCGCCGCCGCCGGCGAAGGCCAGTGCGCCGAGCAGCAGGGCGAAGCCCAGCTCCTCGACCGGGATGCGCGGCCGGGTGACGACCTGCGGCACGTCGGACCACGCGGCCGCGCCCACCGCCACGACCGCGGCCACGGCGAAGAGGACCAACACCGCGGCGACCTTGAGCATCTGCGCCCGCTCGAGGGCGACGTACACGACGGGGGCGAGCGTGAGGACGAGCCCGATGGCGACCAGCATGCCGATCGCGATCCAGCGCGGATCCCCTCCGCCGACCAGGTAGGTGACCAGGGTCGCCGAGCTGGTCGACCACCCGGGCCACAGGTTGGCGAAGTAGGTGAGCACCGCGAAGAACAGGCCCCAGTGCCGCCAGAACCGGCTGAAACCGGTGAGCGCGGTCTCGCCGGTGGCCAGCGTGTACCGCTCGATCTCCATGTTGAGGAAGTACTGGGTGAGCAGCCCGAGCAGTGCCGCCCAGACGAAGACGAGCCCCACCTGGGAGGCGATGTAGGGGTAGAGGATGAACTCCCCGGAGGCCAGCCCGACGCCGGCGGCGATGATGCCCGGACCGATCAGCCGCAGCTGCCGGCGCGGCTCCTCCGGCATGGCCCGGACCTCGGGGCGTGGGTGGTGACGCGTGGGGAACGCGGCGGCGACGTCCTCCACCGGCGTGCCCCCGACGGCTCCGGCGCGGTCTGACCTGGCCATCGGACCTCCTCCCGGGGCGCGGCCGGGAACCGGCGGCGCCGCCTCGTCGCTGTGTGGCAGGTCACTCTGCCCGGGGACGGGCGGCGACGCCACGGTCCGTCCGGTCCGGGACGTCGTCCTCCCGTGGACCGTGCCCGTCCCGCGGAGGGGCGACGCGCCGCGGCCGACTACCGTGGGCAGGTCAACCGCCGACCGCCAGCCGGATGGAGCACCGAGCTCGTGAGCGCCAGCAACACCACGCACGACCCCGCCCGCCTCGACAAGGTGGTCAACCTCTGCAAGCGCCGGGGGTTCGTCTTCCCGTCGGGTGAGATCTACGGCGGCACCCGCTCCGCCTGGGACTACGGGCCGCTGGGCGTCGAGCTCAAGGAGAACATCAAGCGGCAGTGGTGGCGCACCGTCGTCCAGAGCCGGGACGACATCGTCGGCCTGGACTCCTCGGTGATCCTGCCGCGGCAGACCTGGGTCGCCTCCGGCCACGTCGGCGTCTTCACCGACCCGCTGACCGAGTGCCAGAACTGCCACAAGCGCTTCCGGGCCGACCACCTCGAGGAGGCCTTCGAGGCGAAGAAGGGACGGCTCCCGGAGAACGGCCTCACCGAGGTCACCTGCCCCAACTGCGGCGTGACCGGCCAGTGGACCGAGCCGCGCGACTTCAACATGATGCTCAAGACCTACCTCGGCCCGGTCGAGGACGAGTCGGGGCTGCACTACCTGCGCCCGGAGACCGCGCAGGGCATCTTCGTCAACTTCGCCAACGTCATGGGCGCGGCGCGGAAGAAGCCGCCGTTCGGCATCGGCCAGATCGGCAAGTCCTTCCGCAACGAGATCACCCCGGGCAACTTCATCTTCCGCACCCGCGAGTTCGAGCAGATGGAGATGGAGTTCTTCGTCGAGCCGGGCAGCGACGAGGAGTGGCACCAGTACTGGATCGACGAGCGCACCCGCTGGTACACCGACCTGGGCATCTCCCCGGACAACCTGCGGCACTTCGAGCACCCGAAGGAGAAGCTCTCCCACTACTCGAAGCGCACCGTCGACATCGAGTACCGCTTCGGCTTCCAGGGCTCGGAGTGGGGCGAGCTCGAGGGCATCGCCAACCGCACCGACTTCGACCTGTCCACCCACACCGAGCACTCGGGCGTGGACCTGTCCTACTTCGACCAGGCCACCAACACCCGCTGGACGCCGTACGTCATCGAGCCGGCGGCCGGGCTCACCCGCTCGCTGATGGCCTTCCTGGTCGAGGCCTACACCGAGGACGAGGCGCCCAACGCCAAGGGCGGCGTCGACACCCGCACCGTGCTGCGGCTGGACCCGCGGCTGGCGCCGGTCAAGGCCGCCGTCCTGCCGCTGTCGCGCAACGCCGACCTCTCGCCCAAGGCGCGCGACCTCGCGGCCGCGCTGCGCCGGAACTGGAACGTCGACTTCGACGACGCCGGCGCGATCGGCCGCCGCTACCGCCGGCAGGACGAGATCGGGACCCCGTTCTGCCTCACCGTCGACTTCGACACCCTCACCGACGACGCGGTGACCGTGCGCGAGCGGGACTCGATGAGCCAGGAGCGCATCGGCCTGGACCAGGTGGAGTCCTACCTGGCCGCCCGCCTCCCCGGCTGCTGACCGCGCACCTCTGCGGACGTGCCCGGGGCACCTCCGCGGAGGTGCACGACGGGTGCGGCCGGGTGCACCACCGGGCCGCCGTCCTCGAGCAGGTCGAGGGCGGCGGCCCGCACCGTCTCCGGGGACACCTCCGCGACCAGGGAGCGGTCGTGGGCGCAGCGCGCCCGGCTCTGGTCCAGGCCGCAGGCCGGGCACGCGGTGCGCGTGGAGACGGCCACCCGGTGCCGCCGCCGGGTCAGCGGGCCGGCGTTGAGCAGGTTGTGCTCGAGGAAGACGCCGACCGTCGCCGTCCCGACCGCCTCGGCGAGGTGCCGCGGCCCCGAGTCGTTGCCGACCAGCAGCCGGCAGCGGGCCAGCACCCCGGCCAGCGCGGACAGCGACAGCCGGCCGACCAGGTCGAGCAGCGGCGCCGCCGTCGCCGCGCGGATCGCGTCGGCGGCGCGCCGGTCGTCGCCGCCGGAGCCCACCAGCACCACGGTCGCCCCCTCGGCGGCCAGCGCGCCGGCGACCTCGGCGAAGCGCTCCGCGGGCCAGCGGCGCCGCGGGTCGCTCGCGCCGGGGTGGAGGGCGACCAGGGGCGCGGGACCGGCGGGCAGGACCCGGTCGGCAGCCGCGGCGTCGGCCGGGGTGACCGCCAGCCGCGGCTCGAGGGTCACCGGCACCGCCCCGACCAGGCCGGTGAGCTCGAGGCAGCGCAGCACCTCGTGCTGGTCGCTCGTGTAGGGCAGCCAGCGGTCCAGCGCCGGCGCGCCGGCGTCGCGCGCGCCGGCCGTGACCCGGGCGCCGAGGGCGGCCACGAGCGGGTTGGAGTTGCCGCCCCCGCCGTGCAGCTGGAGTGCCAGGTCGTACCCCTCCCCGCGCTGCGCGGCGAGGAAGCGGCGCACCTCGGCGCCGTCCCGCGCGGCGCCCGGGGCGTCGCGCACGCCGGGCCACGGCGGCACGACGACGACCCGGTCCCACGGCCCGGGCCGCCCCTCGAGCAGGTCGGCGTGCCACGGCCGGCCGAGGAGGGTGACCTCCGCACCGGGGTACGCCGCCCGCAGCGCGGCCAGCGCCGGCAGGGTCAGCACCAGGTCGCCGAGCAGGTTCGCCCGCAGCACCGCGATGCGCCCGACGTCGGGGACCGGGGCTCCGGTCGCGGTCAGCGCGGCGGCAGACGACCGGGGCACGCGCGTCCTCCTGGGCTCGGCGGGCGGGAGCCTCCCTCTGCCCAGGCCCGCGCCGGTCCATGCGGGGGCGCCTCCCCGCGGGTGACCCCGGCCACCGGGCGCGGCCACCTACCCTGGACCGCGTGACGAGCACCCTGGCGCCGGCGGTCGCCCCGCTGCGGCTGGGGCCGCTCACCGTGGACCCCGCCGTGGTGCTCGCGCCGATGGCCGGCATCACCAACCCCGCGTTCCGCACGCTGTGCCGCGAGTTCGGGGCCGGCCTGTACGTCTGCGAGATGATCACCACGCGGGCGCTGGTGGAGCGCAACGAGAAGACGCTGCGGATGATCCGGGCCACCCCCGAGGAGGCCGCCGCGGGCTTCTCCGTGCAGCTCTACGGCGTGGACCCGGCCACCGTCGGGCGCGCGGTGGAGATGCTCGTCGACGAGGAGGTCGCCGGCACCCGCCCGGCGCACGTCGACCTGAACTTCGGCTGCCCGGTGCCCAAGGTGACCCGCAAGGGCGGCGGCTCGGCGCTGCCGTGGCGGCGGGTGCTCTTCCGCGACATCGTGCGGGCCGCCGTCCGCGCCGCCCGCGACGTGCCGGTGACGGTCAAGACCCGCATCGGCATCGACGCCGACCACGTCACCTACCTCGACGCCGGCCGGATCGCGCAGGACGAGGGCGCGGCCGCGATCACCCTGCACGGGCGCACCGCCGACCAGCTCTACAGCGGCACCGCCGACTGGGGCCCGATCGCCCGGCTGGTGGAGACCGTCGACATCCCGGTGCTCGGCAACGGCGACGTCTGGGAGGCCGACGACGCGCTGCGCCTGGTGCGCGAGACGGGGTGCGCCGGCGTCGTCATCGGCCGCGGCTGCCTGGGCCGGCCCTGGCTGTTCGGGGACCTCGCCGCCGCCTTCGCCGGGGAGTCCCGCCGGGCGCTGCCGACGCTGCGCGAGGTGGCCGCGGTGATGGTCCGGCACGCGCGGCTGCTGTCGGAGGGGCAGGGCGAGCTGCACGGCTGCACCGACTTCCGCAAGCACGTGGCCTGGTACCTCAAGGGCTTCTCGGTGGGCTCCGACGTCCGTCGCGCCCTGGCGATGGTCAGCTCGCTGGACGAGCTGGCCGGCCTGCTCGACCGCATCCCCGACCAGCCCTACCCCACGGCCGTCCTCGGCGGCCCGCGCGGGCGCACGAGCAGCCCCCGGCCGGTGGCGCTGCCCGAGGGCTGGCTCGACGACCGCGACGACCCGCGCCCGCCGGCCGGCGCGGAGCTGGAGACGAGCGGCGGATGAGCGGCCCGTACCTGTACGACGAGGGCCCCGAGGCGCTGCACACCGGCACCCCGCGGCGCCGCAACGGGCTGCTGCTGGGGATCTTCGGCGGCACGGTGGCGCTCGCCGTCGCCATGGTCGTGGCCCTGCCGCTGGTGAAGGGCTCGGGGGAGGAGCAGGCCCGCGAGGCGGTCGGCGTCTTCCTGGCCGCGCTCGAGGCCGGCGACACCGGGACCGCCGGCGACCTGCTGTGCCAGGCCGAGCGCGACCGCGGCGAGGTCGGTGACGTCCTCGCCGGGTACGAGCACCCCGGCGACGCCGAGGTGGTCGGCGTCGCGGAGGGCCGGCTCGGGGACCAGGACAGCCAGGAGGTCCGGGTCCGCTGGGACGACGGCGCGGAGGCCACGCTGGCCGTGGTCCTCGAGGACGGCCCGCGCGTCTGCGGCACCTCCGGCTGACCGCGCCGGCGCCGCGAGCGGATCCCTTCTCGGAGTGCCACCCGGCTGTCACCATGTGCGCCGCCCGGCTGGAGGTCCACCGGGCCAGCCCGAGAGGAACCGCGTTGACGCAGCCGCCCCACCCGCCCGTCGCCCCCGCCGCGCCGTACGCCCCGCCCGGGCCGTACGCGCACGCTGCGCCCTTCGCGCCCGCCGGTGTCGCGCCGGCCGCGGCGCCCGTCCCGCAGCCGGCCGCGCCCACGCAGGTGGCCTTCCCCGGCCAGGTCCAGCTGCCGCCGCAGCCGCAGTTCGCGCCCACCCCGCAGCAGGCCGCGCAGGTGCAGCGCGGCGCGCCGGCCAGCGGCTTCCCGCGCTACGTCCCGCCGCCGCCGTCCCCGGTCAACCGCACCGGCCTGTACGTCGGCATCCTCGTCGTCGTGCTGACGCTGCTGTTCGCGGTCCTCGGCTTCACGCTCGTCGCCTGATCCCCCCGGCCGGCCCGGCCCGCTCTCCCGCCGGGCCGGCCGTCCGCTGCGGAAGCGCGCTCACCTCCGTGTCCCCGGACGGCTGACGGGCTGGCGTGTCCACCGTCCGGTGGGTCACGATCGCTGCCTGGCTCCGGGTGGACGTATGAGACGTCTACCCCCGACCGGGAACCCGGGGCCGCGCTCGCCGGAGCGGCCGACGGGGACCCCGCGACGCCGCACCGGCGGACGGGCGGCCGGCGGGACGAGCGCGGAGGTGCACGGTGGGCAGCGTCACGAGCACGACCACCTGGGTCTACGACTTCAGCGAGGGCAACAAGGACCAGAAGGACCTCCTCGGCGGCAAGGGCGCGAACCTCGCCGAGATGACCAACCTCGGGCTGCCCGTGCCGCCCGGCTTCACGATCACCACCGACGCGTGCCGCCACTACCTGGAGCACGGCAGCACCCCGCCCGACCTCGCCGGCCAGGTGACCGAGCACCTGACGGCGCTGGAGAAGGCGATGGGCAAGACCCTCGGTGACCCCGCGGACCCGCTGCTGGTCTCGGTCCGGTCCGGGGCCGCGGCCTCGATGCCCGGGATGATGGAGACCGTCCTCAACGTCGGCCTCAACGACGAGTCGGTGCAGGGGCTGGCCGCGCAGTCCGGCAGCGAGCGCTTCGCCTGGGACTCTTACCGCCGGCTGATCCAGATGTTCGGCAGGACGGTGCTCGGCATCGACGGCGAGGCGTTCGAGCACGCCCTCGACGAGGCCAAGCGCGAGCAGGGCACCGACCTGGACCTCGACCTCGACGCCGAGCACCTGCGCGACGTCGTCGGCCGGTTCAAGGCCATCGTCCGCGAGCACACCGGCCGGGACTTCCCGCAGGACCCGCGCGAGCAGATGGACCTGGCGATCAACGCCGTCTTCGACTCGTGGAACAGCCCGCGCGCCATCCTCTACCGCCGCCGCGAGCGCATCCCCGGCGACGCGGGCACGGCGGTCAACGTCTGCTCGATGGTGTTCGGCAACCTCGGCGCCGACTCCGGCACCGGCGTCGCGTTCACCCGCGACCCGGGCAGCGGCGAGCAGGGCGTGTACGGCGACTACCTGCAGAACGCGCAGGGCGAGGACGTCGTCGCCGGCATCCGGAACACCGTGCCGCTCACCGAGCTCGAGCGGATCGACCGCGGCGCCTACGACGAGCTCCTGCGGATCATGAGCACCCTCGAGTCGCACTACCGCGACCTGTGCGACATCGAGTTCACCGTCGAGCGCGGCAAGCTGTGGATGCTGCAGACCCGGGTGGGCAAGCGGACGGCGGCCGCGGCCTTCCGCATCGCCACCCAGCTGGTCGACGAGGGCCTCATCGACACGGACGAGGCGGTCCGCCGGGTCACCGGCGACCAGCTCGCCCAGCTGATGTTCCCGCGGTTCGTCTCCGGAGGGGACGCCACCCGGCTGACCCAGGGCATGAACGCCTCGCCGGGTGCCGCGGTGGGGAAGGCGGTGTTCTCCTCCGAGACCGCCGTCCAGTGGGCCGACCGGGGCGAGAAGGTGGTCCTCGTCCGCCGCGAGACCAACCCCGACGACCTCGCCGGGATGATCGCCGCCGAGGGAGTGCTCACCAGCCGCGGCGGCAAGACCTCGCACGCCGCCGTCGTCGCCCGCGGGATGGGCAAGACCTGCGTGTGCGGCGCCGAGGAGCTGCAGGTCGACACGACGAACCGGCGGTTCACCGCGCCCGGCGGCGTCACCGTCGAGGAGGGCGACGTCATCTCCATCGACGGCTCCACCGGCCGGGTGTGGCTCGGGGAGGTGCCGGTCGAGGACTCCGCCGTCGTGCGGTACTTCGAGGGCGAGATCGGCCCGGACTCGCCCGAGGCCGACGACCTCGTGCGCAGCGTGCACCGGATCCTCACCCACGCCGACGCGGTGCGGCGGCTGGACGTCCGCACCAACGCCGACACCCCCGAGGACTCCGCCCGCGCCCGCCGCTTCGGCGCCCGCGGCATCGGCCTGTGCCGGACCGAGCACATGTTCCTCGGCGACCGCCGGCAGCTGGTGGAGAAGCTGATCCTCGCCGAGACCGACGAGGACAAGCAGGCGGCCCTGGACGCGCTGGCGCCGCTGCAGAAGCAGGACTTCGTCGAGATCTTCGAGGCGATGGACGGGCTGCCGGTGACCGTGCGGCTGCTCGACCCGCCGCTGCACGAGTTCCTGCCCGACCTCACCGACCTGTCGGTGCGCGTCGCCGTCGCCGAGGCGCAGGGGCACCCCGACGAGGCGAACCTGCGGCTGCTGGCCGCCGTCCGCCGGCTGCACGAGCAGAACCCGATGCTGGGGCTGCGCGGCGTCCGGCTGGGCCTGGTGGTGCCCGGGCTGTTCGCCATGCAGGTGCGGGCCATCGCCGAGGCCGCGTGCGAGCGCCGGTCGGCCGGCGGCGACCCGCGGCCGGAGATCATGATCCCGCTGGTCGGCGCGGTGCAGGAGCTCGAGGCGATCCGCGAGGAGTCCGAGCAGGTGCTCGCGGCGGTGTTCGAGGAGTGCGGCGTCGAGCTCGACGTCCTCATCGGCACGATGATCGAGGTGCCCCGCGCGGCGCTGACCGCGGAGGAGATCGCCCGGTCGGCGGAGTTCTTCTCCTTCGGCACCAACGACCTCACCCAGATGACCTGGGGCTTCTCCCGCGACGACGTCGAGGCGGCGTTCTTCCACGCCTACCTGGACAAGGGCATCTTCGGCGTCTCCCCGTTCGAGTCGCTGGACCGGCCGGGCGTCGGCCGGCTGGTGGAGGTCGGCGTGCAGGGCGGCCGCGCGGCGCGGTCGGACCTCAAGCTCGGTGTCTGCGGCGAGCACGGCGGCGACCCCGACTCGGTGCACTTCTTCCACGAGGTGGGCCTGGACTACGTGTCCTGCTCGCCGTTCCGGGTGCCGGTCGCCCGGCTGGAGGCCGGCCGGGCGGCGCTCGGCGGGGAGCGCGCCGGGTCCTGACGGCCGCGCGGCACGCCCGTCGCACCAACCACACCCGGCGCACGGCCCGTGTCATCCTCGACCGGTGACGCGGGCCGGGGCACTGGTGACACGGGTGTTCGGCGCCGTCGTGCTCGCCGCCCTGCTGCTGGTCGCCTCGACCGCGGCCGCCATCTGGTGGACCGCGCGGCACGACGCGCGGCCGGCCTCGGACGCGATCGTCGTGCTCGGCTCGGCGCAGTACAACGGCGTCCCGTCGTCGATCTTCGAGGCCCGGCTGGAGCACGCGCTGTCGCTGTGGGAGGACGGCGTCGCGCCGGTGGTCGTCACCGTCGGCGGCAAGGCGGCCGGCGACCAGTTCACCGAGGCCGAGGCCGGGCGCGACTACCTGATGAGCGCCGGCGTCCCCGGGGAGTCGCTGCTCGCGGTCCCCGAGGGCGTGGACACGCTGGAGAGCATGCGGGCGGTCGGGACCGCGTTCGGCGAGCGCGGGTGGACCAGCGCCGTCCTGGTCACCGACCCCTGGCACGCCATGCGCGCCGAGCGGATGGCCGAGGACGCCGGCATCAGCGCCGAGAGCTCGCCCACCCGGCAGGGCCCGGCCGTGCAGACCCGCAACACCCAGTTCCGGTACATCCTCCGGGAGACCGCCGCGTACCTGCTGTACCGCGTGACCGGGGAGAGCGTCGCCGGCGCGCCCGGCATCGGCTGAGGAGGGCGCGTGCTGGAGCTGGGGAGGGCGGGGGAGCGCGGGGCGGCCAGACGCGAGGTGCCGGTCCTGCGGGACGGGGAGCCGGTCGGCCGCCTGCGCTCCACCGACTTCTGGCGGGAGGCGTCGGTCGCCGTCGTCGGGGACCGCGAGTGGGTGCTCGGACGGCGGAAGGGCGGCGTGCTGGCCGGGCGGTGGGCGACCGAGCCCGAGGACGCCGCCCGGTTCACCGCGCGGCAGGTGTCGGCGTGGCGGGGCACCTGGCGGGTCGAGGTCGACGGCACCGCGGTCGACGTCGTCCCGGCGTCCTGGTGGAAGGGCACCTACCGGTTCACGGCGGGGGAGCGGGCGGTGGCCGAGAGCGGCTCCACCGGCGGCTGGTCACCCCGCCCGACGCTGACCGCGGACGACGACCTGCCGCTCGACGTCCAGGTCCTCCTGCTGTGGCTGGTCCTGGTGCTGCAGCGGCGCACCTACGGCACGGCGGTCGCCGTCGCCGCCGGCGGAGCCGCGGCCGCGGGCGGCAGCTGAGCCCACGGCGGACGAGGGCCGCCCCTGGCCTTCCTCGCGACGGGGGATGATCGGTGCGGGACGCGCACGGGCGTCCCGGCAGCAGCACGACGGAGGAGGCCCATGGCCGGCCGGGGACGCATCCGAGCAGCGGACATCGCGCTGGTGCGCGAGCGCAGCCGGATCGACGAGGTGGTCGGCGAGCACCTGCAGCTCAAGCGCGCCGGGGGCGGCAGCCTCAAGGGCCTGTGCCCGTTCCACGACGAGAAGTCGCCGTCGTTCCACGTCACGCCCTCGCGGAACCTCTACCACTGCCTCGCGGGCGAGACCGGCGTCCTCACCGAGGACGGCGTCGTGCCCATCGCGGAGCTCGCCGGGCGGACGGTCCGGGTGCTGAACGGGGACGGCGGCTGGGTCGAGGCGCCGTTCCGCTCGTACGGCGTGCAGCGGCTCATGCGCGTCGTCGTCTCCCGCAACGGCCGCGAGAAGGAGCTCTTCGCCACCGACGAGCACCGCTGGTTCGTCCCGGCGGGGAAGCTGCGGCAGGACCGCCGGGAGAAACTGACCAGGGACCTGCGCCCGGGGGACCAGCTCTCCCCGTCGTTCCCGATGAGCCGGGTGCTGCACCCGGCCACGCGACCGTCCCCGTTCGGCATCGCCCGTGGACTGGTCTACGGCGACGGGACGCGGGCGGGCTCCGGTTCGATCGCCAACCTCTTCGGCGAGAAGGACGCGCAGCTCTCCCGGTACTTCGACGGCTGCCGTAGCTGGGAGGGCGAGGGGGTCACCAAGTACTACGGTCTCCCGGCCTACTTCAAGGACGAGCGACCGGCCCTCGACGAGGACGCCTCATACCTGCTCGGCTGGCTCGCCGGCTACTTCGCCGCCGACGGGTGTGTGGCCGACGACGGGGACGCCGTCCTCAACTCGGCCCGCGTCGACGACCTCGAGTACGTGCGGACGCTGTGCACCCGGCTGGGCATCGGGACCTACGGGGTGGCCAAGCAGACCCGCCTCGGCATCGACGGCGTCATGAGCGACGTCTACAACGTCCGCTTCATGACCAAGGGGCTGCCCGACTCCTTCTTCCTGCTGCAGCACCACCGCGGGCGCATCGCCGCCAACCGCAAGAAGTACGAACGCAAGCGCTGGGTGGTCCGGTCGGTGGAGTGGAGCGATCGGATCGAGGAGGTCTACTGCGCCGAGGTGCCCGGCACCCACGCGTTCACGCTCGAGGACAACATCCTCACGGGGAACTGCTTCGGCTGCGGGGCCGGCGGTGACGTCATCAGCTTCGTCCAGCAGATCGACCACCTGAGCTTCACCGAGGCGGTCGAGCGGCTGGCCGCCCGCGCGAACATCGACCTGACCTACGAGGACGACGGCGGCCGGCCCACCGGGGCGCCGGACCGGGCGCAGGCCGGGCAGCGCGCGCGGCTGGTCGCCGCGAACACCGAGGCGGCGGCCTTCTACGCCGAGCAGCTGCGCAGCCCCGAGGCCGCGCCCGCGCGCCAGTTCCTCGCCGACCGCGCCTTCGACCGGCAGGTCGCCGTCGACTTCGGCTGCGGGTACGCCCCCGGCGGGTGGGACGCGCTGACCCGGCACCTGCGCGCCAGGGGCTACAGCCAGCAGGAGCTGGTGACCGCGGGCCTGGCCAAGGAGTCCTCGCGCGGCACGCTCATCGACCGGTTCCACCGCCGGCTGGTGTGGCCGATCCGCGACATCACCGGCGACGTCATCGGCTTCGGCGCCCGAAAGCTCATGGACGACGACCCGGGCCCCAAGTACCTCAACACCCCCGAGACGCCGCTGTACAAGAAGAGCAGCGTCCTCTACGGCATCGAGCGGGCCAAGCGGGACATCGCGAAGAAGCACCAGGCCGTCGTCGTCGAGGGCTACACCGACGTCATGGCCTGCCACCTGGCCGGGGTGACGACGGCGGTCGCGTCCTGCGGCACCGCGTTCGGCGCCGAGCACATCGGCGTGCTGCGCCGGCTGCTCATGGACCAGGACGAGTTCCGCGGGGAGGTCGTCTACACCTTCGACGGCGACGCCGCGGGTCAGGCCGCCGCGCTCAAGACGTTCAAGGAGGACCAGCGCTTCGTCGCGCAGACCTTCGTGGCCGTCGAGCCGGACGGGCGCGACCCCTGCGAGCTGCGCCAGGCGCACGGTGACGCCGCCGTCCGGGACCTCGTGGCGCGGCGGACGCCGCTGATCGAGTTCGTCCTGCGGACCACGCTGGCCGAGTACGACCTGGACACCGTCGAGGGGCGGGTCGCCGCGCTGGACCGGACGGCGCCGCTGATCGCCCAGGTCAAGGACCACGCGCTGCGCCCGGCCTACGCCCGCCGGCTGGCCGGGCTGATCGGCGACACCGACGAGGGCGAGGTGCTCGAGCGGGTGCGCCGGATCACCGGCGGGGAGGTGGCGTCCTCGCGGTCGCGGCCGCGGGTCCCCAAGCGCACCCCGGACGACGCCGCGCTGGCGGTCGAGCGGGAGGCGGTCAAGGCAGCGCTGCAGGTGCCCGAGATCGCCGGGCCCTCCTTCGACGCCGTCCCGCCCGAGGCCTACACCGACCCGGACTACGCCGCCGTCGCCGCGGCCGTGGCACAGGCCGGGGGAGCGGCGGCCGCGCGGGTCACCGGGCCGGAGTGGCTGGACCTGGTGGCCGCGCACTGTGAGCGCGAGACCGCCCGCGCCCAGCTCACCGCGCTGGCGGTGGAGCCGCTGCGGTCGGTGGGGGAGGGCGACGCCGGCTACGTCTCGGCGGTGCTGGCCCGGCTGCAGGAGATGGCCATCGTCCGGCAGGTCACCGCGCTCAAGGCCCGGCTGCAGCGGATGAATCCGGTCGAGGAGGGCGACGCGTACATGCGCGCCTTCTCGAAGCTCATGGCGCTGGAGCAGGAGGCCATCTCGCTGCGGCAGCGGGCGATCGGCGGGCTCACGTGAGGCTCGCGTCGGCCCTGCGCCGCCGGCTCACCCGCCCGCCGGAGCCGGTGCGCGCCGTCGTGCAGGCGTCGGCCGACCCCGAGGAGCGCGTGCTGGCCTGGGGCACGCTGGTCCGGGGGCAGGGCTGGCTGGTGGCCACCAGCCGCGGGCTGCGCGTCGTCCCCGCGGACCTCCCGCTGGACGCGGCCGGCGACGTGGGGGTGCTGCGCTGGCACGAGGTCGGCTCGGCGCGCTGGGCGGCCACCGACGACGGCGGCGGCAGCTTCACCGTCAGCGCGCTGACCGAGGTGGAGCCCGGCGTCCAGGCGCGCGAGCCCGCGCAGCGGCACGCGCTCAGCGACGCCGGCGACCTGCCGGCCGTGGTGCGCCGCCGGGTGGACCAGACGGTGGTCGCCAGCCGCCGCTCGCCGCTGCCGAACGGCGGCGGGGTGGTGCTGGTGGCGCGCCGGGTGCCGGGTCAGGCGGCGCGGGAGTGGACCGTCGTGTTCGACGACGACGCCGACCGCAGCGACCCGGAGGCGCGCGAGGTGGCCCGCCGCAAGCTCGAGGAGGCGCTGGCCGCGGAGCAGCCGGGCTGAGGTCGGCTGCTCGTGGCCGGGCTCAGCCGACCGGCGGCGGGTCGACCGGCAGCGCGGTCAGGTCGGGGGACTCGGTGGCCGTGGTGGGCGGCGTCGTCGTGGTGCCGGTGCTGCGCGGGGGTGCGCCGTTGGAGCCGGTGTCGCGGCCCATCTTGGCCTTCACCGAGCTGACGACGTCGTCGGCGCGGGCCTGCGCCATCCCGGCCAGGCCCTGCAGCTGCGGGTTGTCCTTGGCGTCGGACCACAGCCCGCGGATCTGCTCGTAGCGCTCGCGGCCGGCCCGGGCGCCGAGCACGTATCCGGCGCCGAAGCCGAGGAGGAAGGAGAACTTGGCCACGGGGACCTCCGGGGTCGCGGGGCGGACTGCTTCGTGATCACGCTACGGCGCGACGCGATCGTCCGCGATCCGGAGGGCCTGCGCAGAGCGCCGGAGGGCGTGGGGTACATTCGTGAGGCGCGCGGGTCGCACCCGCCCATCCCCCGTAGCTCAATTGGCAGAGCATGCGACTGTTAATCGCAGGGTTATTGGTTCGAGTCCAATCGGGGGAGCAAAACCGCAGGTCAGCGGCTTGTTCGGTCGGTAGTTGAACTACCAAGGACCAACAGACGACCAACAAACCCCTCCCGCACAGCCCGGTGCGACCTCTGTCGAAGCATCTCCGGAGACGGCGCGCCGGCGGGGGTGTGGCCGCGGGCGGAGCCGGGCGGCACAGGAGGCGGTTCGCCGTTACAGGGTGCGCTGCAGTGCGGCGGCGGCTTCGGGGCTGGCGAGCCGGCGGCCCATGTAGACGTCCTGGGTGAGGCTGGGTCGGGTGTGGCCGATGTGGTCGGCGATCTGCCGGGCGGACAGTCCGGCTTCGTCGAGCCGGGTGGCCACGGTCTTGCGGAACGTGTGCGAGGTCACCCAGTGGAAGCCGGCCCGGTCAAGGGCCTTGCGCAGGTCGCCGCTGGTGTTGTTCGGATCCCGCAGCCGGCCCTGCGGACTGCGGAAGAGCACCGGCGGGTCGGCGTCCGAGGGGACGGCGGCGCAGCGACGGCGGAGCAGGTCGACCACGAACGGCGGCAGGGCGATGGTGCGCCGCCCGGCGTCGGACTTGGGCACCTCCTGGATGACCAGGCCGCGGCCGGACACGCGGATGACGGTCGCGGTGACCGCCAAGGTGGCGGCGTCCAGGTCGAGCGCGGTCGGGCGGACCGCGCAGGCCTCGCCGATGCGCACGCCGGTGCCAAGCATGAGGTCGACGAAGTCGGGCAGGTCCAGGCGCGCCGCGTCGGGGTCGGCGGCGAGTTCCTCCCGCAGCCGCTGGGCCTCGGCAACGGTCAGCGCCCGCGGGGTCTTGGTCGGCCGGGCGGTACGCCGCAGGGAGGTCTCCCGGACCGGGTTGGTGGCCAGGGCGCCGTGGCGGACGGCGAGGGCGAGGATGCCGGACAGGACGCTGCGGGTAGACTTGGCCGCGCCGGCACCGTGGCTGCTGCGGACGGCGGTCAGCAGCCGGTCGACCGCTGGGACGGTGACCTCGCGCAGCCGCAGCTCGCCCAGGCCGGGCAGGACGTAGGAGTCGACGACGAAGCGGTAGAGCCGCTTGGTGCCGGTGGCCAGCTGGCTGGCCTCGACCTCGGCCAGCCACAGCTGAGCGGCGGCGGCCAGCCGGCTGTCGGCGGTCGCGGCCGGTGTCGCCGTTCCGCCGCGGTCGCGCAGGGCCTCGCGCAGCCGCCGTTCGGCGTGGGCGCGGGTCGAGCCGTAGCGGGTGACGAAGCGGCGCCGGCCGTCGAAGTCGCGGAAGCTGGCCCGGGCCCGTACCCGTCCCTTGCCCACCACGAGAAAATCGATCTTGCCGAAGGTCCCCATCGGCAGCGGTGGCCTTGCCATGACGGCTTCCTCGATCCTCGCCGGTGGCAGGGGAGACCGGCTGAGACAGGCTTGGCGACGAGATGGACCCCTCGCGGCGATGGCGCGGGATCTGGGGACAGCGTCGAGCCCTGTGGATGACGACGTCCCTCCCCGGCCTCCACCGTGGCGAGCCTGCTGCAGTTCTCCTCCAGTACTCCTCCACCCCGGCCGCTCAGCCAGGCGCCGTGGAGGCCTGCAGCGTTGTCCGTCCTTTTCGGTCGTGGGCGAGATCAGCGAGGCAAGAGGTGTGTGGCACTTGATCTTGTGCATCTCCGGTAAGTATCTGACTAGAAAGGCGTCCTGCTCCCGCCTTCGACGCCTCATCAGGGCTTCCACCCTCACCGCGGCTCCGCGCCCGTGAAGGTGCGCGGTTACCTGGATGGCGAGCAGCGCGGCAGCCACACCCGCATGGGCGCGCCGCCGATCCGGGCAGCGGCGGCGCGACACGCGCCCCGGAACGCTGGTAGGCGCCCTCTGCTGGTCGGTGTACCGGAAGGTTGGCGGCCGCCCCAAGGCCGTTCAGGCCGCCGGATGCCGCTGCGGAACGGCGGTCACTCGCCAGGCGCCCTTCCTGGCGTCAGCGACTCGGAGTGAGCTGCCCAACACTCACAAGGAAGCCCGTCGGCGAGTCCTAAATCACCGGACGCGGCAGGGCGGCTCAGTTCGTCGGCTCTGAGGCGCGTGCCAGCATCACGGTATGAGTGTCGAGGCACTCTCGTTCATGGTCGCCAAGGCTGTGGCGCCGGCTCTGATCGGCCGTCTGGCCGGAGCCGCATTGCCGGAGGAACGCGTCAGTCGGTGGATGGGTCGCGACCCGGTTCGACTGGCGCTGCAGGAGGCGTTGCGCGAGGCCCTGACCGATTTCCAGAGTCGATATCCGCGGGCGTCCGATAGCTTTTTCGACGACGTATTTCTAACCTCGGCTCCGGTCGCCACACTGCTTGCCCGCTGTGCGCCCCCAGGTCCACCGCCGCAGCCGTCCGAGCTTGCGGGTCTCTACGTCGATCAACTCGGACCGGCCACGGATAGAGATGCGGCGGTACGTCGTGAGACCCCTATGGCCGCCGACTTCTTGGCCACCTTCCGCGAACACCTGAGGCACAAGGCGGCATTTCGACCACTCTTCGACAGCGCGGACACCGACGTCATGACTGCGTCGCTTCGCGAGGTCCTGGAGCGTCTTCCCGACCTCTTGACGGGGTTGAACCAAGCCCCGGAGAGGTTGCGATTGCACATCAAGCCGGTGACCACGTTTCGGGAGCAGCGGACTGCCTTTTTCGTCGGTCGAGAGTTCGTGCTGGACGCCATTGACGAGAAACTGCTCAGTCTCCCTTCGGGGTATGTCCTCGTCCACGGCGAGCCCGGGATCGGCAAGTCGGCGATCATGGCCGAACTGGTGCGGACCCGCGACTACGTTCACCACTTCAACGTAGCCACCGGCGGGATCCGCACCGCGGATCAATGCCTGCGAAACCTCTGTGCGCAGTTGATCGTGCGGTATGAGCTGCCATATACCGAACTTCCGCCCGACGCAGGGCGGGACGCGGGCTTCCTGGACGTGGTGCTGCGGGACGCGGTCTCGGCGGCCACAGCCCGAGACGATTTGCCGGTCGTGGTGGTGGTTGATGCTCTCGACGAGGCCGAGGAGCCGAGTGGCGGCGAATACAAGGCGGGGGTGAATCGGCTCAAGCTGCCCGCGACCTTGCCCGACGGGGTCGTCGTCGTAGCCAGCATCCGTGCCGGCGTCCCGGACCTGCTGACCGTCGATCGCCGCGCCAAGCCGATCGAAATAGACGAGGACGACCCGCGCAATTTCGCCGACGTGCGCACCTACGTCGAGACATTCATCGACCGCGAGGCGGAGCAGATACGGCCACGCCTCCCGGAGTGGAAAAAAACCGAGGCGCAACTCGCAGATGACATCGTGGCACACAGCGAGGGAAACTTTCTCTACGTGGTCAGCCTGTTGGAGGGGATCGCCACCGGTTCGGTGACGGCCAAGAACTTCGGAGGCCTCGAGGGGCTGCCCACTGGACTGATGGGCTACTACGACCGGCACTGGCGGGCCATGCGCGACGTCGACGTCAGGCGCTTCGAGCGGGTGCAGCGGCCCGTCGTGTGCATGCTCGCCGTGGCGCCCGGTGCCGTGACCGCGGAGAAGGTGGCGGAGTGGATCAGTGAGAGCCACGTCTTCGAACCGGTCTCGGTCCGCGAGGTCGATCACGTACTCGACGAGTGGCGTCAGTTCTTCAACCCCGAGCCGGGAGACCCGCCCAGATGGCGGCTGTATCACACCAGCTTTCAAAAATTCCTAGCGGAGCGAGCGGAGGACGTCGACCTCGCGCAGTACCGCGCGGCGAGTGTTGCCGCCACTGGGGCGAAGATCCGATGGGACGCGTAGCCGACGGCGTCTTCGCCGCCTTCGACGACGACGACTTCCGCTGGTGGATCCTTCGGCAGGCCGACGCAGGCGACGTCACTGGTGTTCACCGAACGATGGGGCACCTCGATCGAGGAGGCGTCAATGCGTGGTTCGCCGCGCGTGACAGCCGCAACGAGGTCGGCGACTACGCAGGCGACCTAGACCTGGCATGGGAGTTGGCTGATGCCGCGACGGGCTCCGCGGACGCCGCCGGTCTGCAATGCCGATACGCGCTGCTTCGCGCCGTCATCGGCGATATGGGTGCCCGGTTCCGGCCAGAGCTCGCCGCCCTCTTGGTGCGCTCACGAGTCTGGACCCGCGATCAGGCGCTGGCCTGGGGTCGCGTCAGCCTGGACGCCCAGTCCGGCCTGGCCCTCATCGCCGACGCCATCGAGGCCGCCGAGGGTACGAACCGCGAGGAGTTGATGTCCCTCGCGCTCACCACGAGCACCCGGATGACGTCGCCCGACGACCGAACCCTGCGGCTGGCCGCGATGGCACGGACTGCCCCGCCGCACGAGCAATCGGCACTGCTCGACGGCATCCTTGGGGAGGCCAACAGCGGCTCCCGGCTCGGCGGGCTGCGGGCGGTTGCACCGCATCTGCCGGCTGATCTGTTGTCCCGCGCCCGCAAGGCAGCCCGTGCCTTTCCGGATGGCGACCAGCGCGCGGAGGCGATCCTCGCCGTGGCCGCCGTCATGCCGCCCGCCGCTCAGGCGGACGCTCATGCCGAGGTGCTGGCGATCGCTCACGAGGAGTTGGCCCGCCCGCGCCCTCCGAACGGCATAGAGACGCCCGGCGTCCGCCTCTTGGAGATGCTAGCAGCCGAGCTACCAGCATCCCTGCTTGGTCGAGTGCTCGACCTGGCGCGGGAGGCCCAGCTCGCGGGGTACGACAGCCACCGAGTCATGGGAGCGGTGGCCTGCCGGCTCGCTCAGGCCGACCCCGCAGCCGCGGTGCGGCGAGCTACGAAGCTGGCCACCGGTCCTCGTGACTCAGTGCTCGCCGCCGCAGCCCAAGTGCAGGCCGAAGCCGGCCACGTCGATGAAGCGATCGCGTCAGCGGCTGCCATAACCGTGGAACAGCCTCGAACGTCGGCCCTGCAGGCCATCGCCGGGTGCGCTCCGAACGTCGAGCACCCGGCCCTACTCGCCGAGGTACGACGCCTGTCGCCGCCCAACCGGATCGAGGTCCTCCGCAAGCTCGCTGCACGCGCGTCCCATCCCTCTCCTGCCTTGCTCGGAATAGCTGAAGCAGTTCCTGATCTCCGAGGTCGACTGCGGGCCCGGACTGCCATCGCCCCCGCTCTGACCCGAGCCGAAGTAGCCGACACCCTGACCGCGCTTACCGGTCTCAACGAGCCCGACTCCATGGCCCTCGCCGAGCTGGCGCCGCACCTGACCGCGGCCGAGGTGCGACGGGTACTGAACACGCTGCCCTCCTCCTTCTGGAACGGGGACGCCATCACCGCGCTCGCGGTGCGACTTGCGAAACTAGGGTCACCAGAGGAAGCACTGGCCCGCCTGGCGGAAGCCGCCGATCCTGCGCAGCTGTACCGCCCAGAAGCGCTGGCCACCCTGGCGGCTCACCTGCCCGAGCGGCTTCTTCCGGCTGTGCGGGCCGCCATTCAGCCGGCCGCGCCCGCCGAGGAACGGGTTTCCGCCCGCCTCGCCCTGCTGGCACGACTCCCCGTCGATCGTGTTCCTGCCGTGGTGGCGGAGGCGGCCGCACTCGAGCACCCCTCGGAGCGGGCCATGGCCTTGGCCGCGCTCGTCGCGGCGGGCCAGGCTCAAGCAGAACCCCTGCTGATTTCGGCCCTGCGGGAGACCGCCGCCTCCCGTCATGCCAAGCGCGCGAGCATCGCCCTAAAGGCAGTGCAACTGGTTGCCCACGTTGCGGTCGAGGTGAGTGAGGGATTGATAGCCGCCGTCCACGAGCTCCCCTTTCCTCGCCATCGACTGCAGGCCCTGCTGGCGCTCGCCTGCTCCGGCCCGACCACCTCCGCTCGCGCAGCGTCCGAGGCCGTCGTGGAGCAAATTCTCGCCGGCCACAGGCTTGGCAAGATCGCCGACGAGCCCGCCTCAAGCGCCGAGACGACATATCTGGCCGATGCGGTCCTTGCTGTGTCGGAGCCCCATGCGCTTGCACTAGTCGTGGTCGACCTGGCGCCGCTGCTCAGTGAGGCCGACCGGGTGAGGGTCCTGCACCGTGCTCTGACGATCGAGGAGCCCGCCCCTCGCTTGCTGGCCCTCTCGGCCTTGTGTGACTCGCCGGCTCTGGCCGGCCACGCGGCGGCCGCCGAGCAGATCCGCCTCCACGAATGGTCGGAGGACCAGGACCTGTTGCCGCTTGGGCTGCAGGTCCTGGCGGCCGGTGGGATGGAGGCGAACCGTGAGCTGGTGGACCGCGCGTGGGCGGCCGTTCTCGGCTTCGACAACCCAGCGGTCCGGCTGGCCCACGTCACCACGCTTGCCGAGACCGGCGGCGCGGCCGTCCCGGCCGCGCTCATCACGGAGATCGTGGAGGCCGAACTGGGGAGCGATCCGAGGTGGCGATGGCCGATCCTCGCTGCTCTAGCCCGGCAGCTCACCGTCCATGACCTCACTCGCATCCTGCCGGTGCTGTCGAAGGCCGACCCGGTCAACGAAGAGACGGCCGATGCGGCAGCCAGTTGCGCCGTTCGTTCTGCCGAGCTGCACGATCAGGCCCTCATGCTGGCCTTCCTCACCGCCGTCCCCGATCCCGTTTGGGGCCAACCCGCCATCAACGCTGCGGCGGACCGGTTGCCGGCCGACGTCCTGCGCGTTGTCGCCGACCACTGCCGGGACGGAGACGCCCTGGCCGCCCTCGCGGTGCGTGCAGCCCGATACGGCGATGCTCAGGTGGCTCTAAACGTGCTGTCACGCATCCCGCAGTCAACGAGTCGAGAGATTGCCGTGAAGGAGGTGGCAGGACAGGCGCAGCCGTCCTGGGCGGAGGACCTGCTTCCACTGGTCCGCGAGCTGCCGGAGGGCCCGCGTGCGGAGGCACTCGCCGCTCTCATCCCGCGGGTCGAAGCTCATCAACGGGCTGACTTGGTCGAGGAGGCCGTCCACGCAGCTCAAGGTTATCGGCTGGCGTCCGCCCCCCGACGCCGGCAGATCCTGGGACAGCTGGCTCCGGAGCTCGCCCGCCTACCGGCAGTACGAGTGGCTAATATCTGGTCCGCAGACATGCGGGTCACCGCTTTCCGCGGACGAGATGAGGTATTGGTTGACGTAGCGGCGCTGGCTGGTGTTCTGATTGAGACACTCGGCCCCACAGTCGCGCAAGCGCTCGACGACGCTATTCAGGTAGGTGGGGGTGGTCGGTGGCCCTGACCGTGCCAGGTGCCTTCACTCTCGCCATGGACGGCTGACAGGCGTCGCCTTTGACTGGCAAGCGACGGTTCCGTCGCTGCGCTGGGCGCCTTAAGGGCCTTGGCTGCTGTGGGCTGAGCGGCAGGACCGGAGGTGTTCTGAGGCTGGATGGGCATCGAAGACCTGGGTGTGCAGACCGATGATCAGGTCCCGAACCGCCTGTCGTCCGTGGGTCTCCTGACCGGTCTCCATGGTCGTCCAGACAACGTCCGGGGCGAAGAACCGCTCGAACTCCGCAGCCTTGACCAGGGCCTGGATGTAGGCCTCCATGACGGCGCGGGTGTCGTTGTCCGTCATCGCTGTCCCCTTTCGCGAACTGCGTCCACGCTGCCTGACCCGGAGGGACCGTAGGACGCCGAACGGGACCTGTCTGCGGTCGTGGGACCCGGTCCACGGAGTGGACATCCTCGGCCAGTCTGTTGCTTCCCGGGTTCGCTGGCTGCAGGCCTGGCCGACTCGGCATCGGCGGATCCGAGACGACGTCGCCTTCCTCCAGGACATACCGACAGAAGTTGCGGCTGCACCACTGCACTGACTGCTCCGACGCGAGGTTCACGGGTGAACCGCCCCGGGTTCAGTGAAGGTGGCAGGCGGCTTGATGCGCTGGAGGTCTGTCCGCTGTCCGGGAAGTGCGGTCAGCGGCCGGATCGGTAGGCGTCGCGGCGGTGGGCGACGTCGAGGACGGTGACGGTCCGGGTGTCGTCGTCGATGCGGTAGACGACGCGGTAGGTGCCGCGGCGGGCGCTGTGCCGGTCCTCCAGCGGCGAGCGGAGTCGCTTGCCCACGCGGTGGGGGTTGTCCAGCAGCGGGCCGACGATGAACTCGTAGGCGGCCGCGGCGACGGTCTCGGGCAGGTGGTCGGTGAGCTGGCGGCGGGCGGTGGGGGTGATGGCCAGGAGGTAGGCGTCCTGGTCCCCGGTCACTGCGGCCGGCTGCGTCGGCGGGCCATGGCCGCGTCCAGGTCCTCGCGGCTCTCGGCCTCCCCGCGGGCGAGCTCGGCCTCGGAGGCGTGCAGCCGCCGCATGGCGTCGGCGTCGGCGAGGATCTCGATGGTCTCCTCGAGCGACTCGAGGTCCTCGGTGGCGAGCAGGACGGCGGAGGGCTTGCCGTGCACGGTCACATAGACCCGCTCGTGCTGCCCGCTGACCCGAGCAACCAGCTTGGACAAGTGAGCCTTGGCATCGGCCAAGGACAACGTCGTCATGGTCAGAAGTATGACCAAAAATGTGGTGCCGGTCTAGCTCCGCCTGACGGGGTGGGAGCCGGGCGAATCCAAGGCGCGTCGACGACGCGACCAACTTACGACCAACAAACGACCCCCGACGCCCGACGATGACCAGCACCGGTCAATAACGAGAACGACCGCTGACCTGCACGTTCACCACTGACCGACGGTGACCAACACCGTCAAGATCAACTCGCAGGGTTATTGGTTCGAGTCCAATCGGGGGAGCAGCACCGCAGGTCAGCGGTCTGGTGGGCGACCCGAGCCCCGACAGACGACCGACGAACGCACCCCAACCCCATCTCAGGTCTCCCGCGGTCCAGCGTCGACCAGCAGCCCGCGCCCGTGGAACGCTCACGATGCGCCCGCACGACCTCAGCGTCTCGCCGGTCTGGGGCACCGACCCGCGTTCGGAGATCAGCTGATGCTGTATCGGGCCACTCGACGCGTGACCGGCTGACCTCCTCCGGACCCAGGAGGTCGCACAGCGGCTGACCGCCTCGCGGAACGTCGGCATCCAGAGGGAGACGCGGCCGGAGAACACCCCTGCCCGCCCAGGTCGTGGGCTACCCGTGGCAGGGAGACGGCGTCGACTGCCCCGATCGTCCGGGCCACGGGGAGCTGTGAACTGCTGGGCTCCCGGCTCTCCCTGCAGCCCTCCTGCACGGGGTGCGCCGACCCGGTCCGCCGGCTCGACCAGGAGAAGGCGCAACTGGTCACCGCCGCCTTCCTGCCCTGCGTCGACCACGTCGACACGCCGTACGTGGTGGCCGTCCACGCCCCGGTCACGGAGGAGTGACGTGGAGCCGCGACGCTCTCCGCCTCTCGTCCCTCCGGCGCAGGAGGCGCAGTGGCAAGCCATCGCGGCATCGAGTCCACGTGCCAGGCGGTCACCGACCTGCTGCGTGACAACTACGACCCGGTCAGCTTCAACCAGGAGCTGGAGTTCCGGGTGCTGCCGTCCGGCGGCTTCGCCACGGGCCTGCAGGCCGGGGTCTCGCTCTTCCTCTACCGGGTCTACGTGGGCGACACCCCGCGTACGCCCGCCGGCCGGCACACCGGCACCGGGACGCGGCTGCGTCCGGAGCTGCCGCTGGACCTGTTCTTCATCCTGACCGCCTGGGCCCGTGAGCCGTCGTTGCAGCACGCCATCGCCGGCTGGATGATGCGCACCCTGGAGGACCACCGGGTCCTCCCCGCCGGGCTGCTCAACCGGCGCACCGCCGACGTCTTCCGCGACGACGAGGCCGTCGAGGTGCTGCTCGCCGACCTGGTCACCGAGGACCTCCTGCACCTGTGGGAGCTGTTCGGCGCCGCCACGTACCAACTGTCGGTGCCCTACGTCGCCCGCAGCGTCCGGCTCGAGTCGACCTTCGAACTGGTCCACGGGGCACCGGTGCAGGACCGCGTCGCCGACTACCAGCTCCAGGGGGCGCGATGACCGTCGTGGAGACCACCCAGCGGTTCACCCCGCTCGGTGTCGCGTTTTGGGACCTGCTCACCGACGCCCCCATCACCGACGGCCTCGTCGTGTCGGCGCGCCCTGCCACGGCCTCCGGCCGGTTCCGCCGCGGGTTCGCGACACCCGGTGGCGTGCACGCGCTCAGCGCCGTCCCGGGCCTCAGGGACGTCGAGTTCCCGCGACCGGAGCCGGGTGCTCGCCGGGAGTTCACCGACCCGCCCAGCGGGCACGGTGTCGAGGTCGACGTCCTCGTCGAGGACCGGCTCGGCCGTTTCCTGCCCACCGTGCTGCGGCTGGCCGCGCCGCGCAGGGGCGTGGCCACGGCCGCCGACGCCCTGGCTGGGTGCACCACCCTGGTGACCGACGTCCCGCAGGACCTCCCCATGTTCCTGATGTCGGCACCGGCCCGATCCGTCCCACCGTCTGTGGCCGTGGTCCGCGCCTCCCTGCGGGACCGGGCCACCGGCTCCCCGGCCGGACACTCCGTCGTCGTCGTGGAGGCCGGAGCGGTGCGCGCGAGCGGGGTCGCCGACGCCGCAGGCAACGTGGTCGTGGCGTTCCCGTACCCCCTGTTCCACGGCGCCGCGCCGCCCGAGTCGATCCCGGCCGGCCGGCCCGGCATCCCCACCGACGAGCAGCAGTGGCCGGTCACGGTCCGGGTGCGGTGGGCGCCGGAGACCCTGTCGTTCCCCCTGGGCGTCGGCGTGCCCCGGGCGCACACCCTCTACTGCCAGGGCGCGGCGTCGATCGTCACCGACGATGCCGGACCGGCGACCGGGACGATGGCCGCGCACCTCGACTACGGCCGGGAGCTGCAGCTCGCCACCGCGGGGATCGCGGACCCCCGCCGCTCCTCGTTCCTGTACGTGGAGCGCGCCCGGTGACTCCTTCCCGCCCGTCCGACCTCGTCCGGCCACCAAGGAGGAGCACCGATGCCTGAGTACCTGGCGCCCGGGGTGTACGTCGAGGAGACGACGTTCCGCCAGAAGAGCATCGAGGGAGTGAGCACCAGCACGGCGGGGTTCGTGGGTCCGACGCGGTTCGGTCCCACGAGCGGTGAACCGGAGCTGTTGACCAGCTTCCTGGACTTCGAGCGCATCTACGGGGGGCTCGACCAGCTGTTCTACGAGCAGGTCAGTCACCACAACGACCTCGCCCACGCGGTCCGCGGCTTCTTCGAGAACGGGGGACGGCGCCTGTACGTGGCGCGTGCCTTCACGCCCAGCCGGGAACCCTCCGCCGACCCAGCCGCAGCGCTGGAGGACCGCTTCCCGGACCACGGGTGCTGCGTGCTCTCCGGGACCCCCAGCCACCCCGTCGTCTCCCTGCGCGCCCGCTGGCCAGGTCTGGCCGGCAACGCCGTCGTCACCGTCGAGGTCAGGGTCGGCCCGAACATCCTCGTCCGGCCGGGCGATGGCGACCCGCCGACCCTGTCGGGGGCGCTGCGCTGGGACACCGTGCTGGTCAGATCCGTGACCTCGCCGCCCGTGGAGCCGGAGCTCGCGGTGGTCGACCGTGCTTTCGACGACGCGTCCCAGCAGGAGGTGAACGTCCTCCTGCGGGGCGGCACGCCGACGTCGTTGGCGCAGATCGTCGGCGACGGCGCCGACGAGGTCAGGGTCGTCACCGTCACGGTCACCGTCGGCCGGCTCGGCCGGTTCATGGACGACCAGGTCTGGGAGAACCTCAACCCCGACCCGCGCCACCGGACGGCCTCGCTCGTGCGGACCTTCGCCGCCGAGCCGCAGGACCGGGCGACCGCGCTCCACGTCCCGCTGGTGCTGGACGCCGCCACCCTCGACGACGGGGCGGCTCTGCTCGACGCGCTCCTCGGCGGGGTGCCGGTCACGTCCTCGCCCCCGGTCGCCTCGGTGGCCGAGCTCATCGAGCAGGCCCAGCTGCCCGCCACCGCGGGGGCCACGCCGGCCCGGGTCCGCTGCCGGCTCGACGGCGGCAGCGACGGCATCCGGCCCGACGCGACCGCCTACGCGGGGGACGAGTCCGCGGACGGGGCGAAGTCCGGTCTGCTGGCGTTCGAGGACCTCGAGGACATCTCGATCGTCGCGACGCCCGGCTCCAGCCGCGGCGGCCTCGACAGGTTCGCCACCGCGAGCGAGGCCACCGTCCAGGCACTGGTGTCGCATGCCGAGCGGATGCGCTACCGGATCGCCGTCGTGGACTCCCCGGACGGGGCGCTGGTCAGCGACGTCCGCCGGTACCGCGCCCAGTTCGACTCCAAGCACGCCGCGCTCTACTACCCCTGGATCACCATCGCCGACCCGGTCACCGAGTCGGAGATCACCACCCCACCCTCGGGGTTCCTGGCCGGCGTCTACGCCCGCAACGACATCGAGCGGGGAGTCCACAAGGCGCCCGCGAACGAGGTGGTGCGCCTGGCGGTCGACTTCGAGCTGCCGATCAACAAGGGGCAGCAGGACGTGCTCAACCCCGAGGGGGTCAACTGCCTGCGCTTCTTCGAGGGCCGCGGCTACCGGGTCTGGGGCGCCCGGACGATCTCCTCGGACCCGGAGTGGAAGTACGTCAACCTGCGCCGGTACTTCGCGTTCGTCGAGCGCTCGATCGACAAGGGCACGCAGTGGGCGGTGTTCGAGCCGAACGGCACGGCGCTGTGGAGCAACGTGCGGCGCACCGTCGAGGACTTCCTGTTCGCCGAGTGGCGCTCCGGCCACCTGCTCGGTGACACCGTCGCGGAGGCGTTCTTCGTCAGGTGTGACCGCACCACGATGACCCAGAACGACCTCGACAACGGGCGGCTGATCTGCCTGGTCGGCATCGCTCCGCTGCGGCCTGCGGAGTTCGTCGTCTTCCGCATCGGTCAGAAGACCCTCGACGTCACGGGATAGGTGAGCCGGCATGCCATTTCGGGAGCGGCCGTACTCGGCGTTCAACTTCCTGGTCAACTTCGGCCCCGACAAGCGCGACCCGAAGGCCGGGTTCCAGGAGGTCTCCGGGCTCGGGGTCGAGATCACCGTGCAGGAGTACCGCGCGGGCAACAAGCGCGGGAACGCCCCGGACAAGGTCACCGGCGTCTACAAGGTCCCCGACGTCACCCTCAAGCGCGGCGTGATGGGGGACGACACGCTCTACGCCTGGCTCGACCTGGTCCGCAAGGGCAAGCAGCAGGAGGCCCTCCGCAGCGTGACCATCGAGCTGCTGAGCGAGGACGGCGAGCCGGTGCACACCTGGAGCCTCAAGGACGTGTGCCCGGTGAAGTACACCGGCCCGGCGCTCAGCGGCAAGGCCACCGACGTCGCCATCAGCGAGCTGACACTCGCCTGCGGGGACATCGTCGAGGAGACGGCCTGACCTATGTCCCTCGCTGCGCCCCTGCCCGGCATCACCTTCGAGCCGGTACCGCGTCCGCCTGCCGACGCCCTGCCCCGGATGGACATCTGCGCCTTCGTGGGCTTCGCCTCCTCCGGCCCGGTCGACGTGCCCGTGCTCGTGGAGGATGCGGTCACCTTCCGCGACGTCTTCGGCCCCGACCCGGTGCTGGCCCGGACCGACGACGGGACGGCCGTCCGCGGCCAACTCGGTCCCGCGGTGGAGGGGTTCTTCGGCAACGGCGGTGCGCGCGCGTGGGTGGTCCGGGTGGCCGCCACGGGGGAGGGCGGGGCGGTCACCAACCGGTTCCCCGTGCCCGGCCTGGTGGTCCCGGGGCGCCGGGACGGCACCGTCACCGGGTGGCGGCTCCTGGCCCTGCCCGCCCGCTCCCCGGGGGCGTGGTCCGACGGGCTCCGGGCGGGAGCCTGCCTGCAGGTCGCCGCGACGCGGGCCGCCGTCCTCGGCGACGCGGCGCTGCTCGTCGAGCACGGCACCGACGTCGTCCCCGGCGATGCGCTGCTCCTGACGCTCGGCGGGGGGCGTCGCGCATCGGTCCCGGTGACCGCCGTGGCGCCGGCCCCGGACGGCATCGCGGTCGACCTGGACGCGGACGCCGGCTGGCTGCTCTCCGCCGCCCCGGTGGCCGTGCCGCCCCGTGCCACCGTCCGGCGGATCACGGAGGCCGGGACGGTGGACGTGCCCGGTCTGGCGGTCGGGCCGGCCGATCCCACCGGGCCGGTCGTCGTCGACGTCTCGGGCACGGTCCTGGCCGGCGACGCGCTCGGGGTCGAGGCCGCGGCACCGGGCGGGGAGGTCACGATGCTGTGGGTGGGGGAGCCGCTCCTCGACCCGGTCGGTCCCGGCCACCGGTTCCCCGTGCAGCGATCGGTGAGCCTGCGGCCGCTGCCCGCCGCCTGGACGGCCGACCGCGACCTCGTGCCGTCGGAGCCGGTGCCGACCGAGGTGCAGCGGCTCCGGTTGACCGTCCGGGACACCGACCGGCTGGTCGCAGAGCTCGACGGGCTCGGTCTGGGCCCGGGGCACCACCGGGGCCTGGCGGCGCTGCCCGACGACGACACGGCGTACTCGCTGCTCGCCGGGATCCCCCGGACCGGGGACGGGTCCAGACGCGCCGACCCGGCGGACGTCGAGGTCCGGGTGCTGACGGCGTTCGAGCGGGAGACGCTGGGGCCGCGCTTCCCGCTCGCCGCCCCGGAGCCGGGACCGGCTCCGCTGCCCGTCGGGCTGACCACCGATCCGGCGGCCGTGGTCCTGGGCCCCGCGCCCGCGGAGGTCGGCGCCGCACCCGCGCCCGACCGCGATGGGACCGGGTCCTTCTCCGCCGCCCTGTTCGTCGACCCGGCACTGGCCGGGCTCGGCGTCGACACCGTCCTGCCGACCGCCCGGGAGCTGGCGTTCGTCCAGGACCGGCCCCGGCGGCTGCGCGGGATCCACGCCACGGTGGCCCTGGACGAGGTGACCCTGCTCAGCGTGCCCGACGCGGTCCACACGGGGTGGGACCGGACGACGATCCCCCCGCCGCAGCCGCTGGCGGCCCCGGTGCTCACCGTGGCGGCGGTCGCCGGCGGCGCGGTGCACCTGACCTGGACGGCGGTCCCGGGTGCCGGGGACTACGAGATCGAGCACGGTGACAGCCCGGTGTTCCCAGCCCCGCGGCGGCTGACCGCGCAGGGCACGGCAGCGCTCGTCGACGCCGGGTCCCGCTGCCCGCGGGCGGTGTACGCCCGGGTGCGGGCTCGGCGCGGGATCGAGCCGGGCCCGTGGTCCGACGTGGTGGTGGCGCTCGCGCCCGCAGCGGTGTTCGAGCCCTGCGACCCGGTGGGGGTGCCGCCTCGGCCGCCGGTCCGGGAGCAGTGGACCGGTGACCGGCTCGCGTGGCGCGCGCGCCCCCGCGCCGCGGCCGAGGGGTGGCTGGACCTGCGCGCGGTCCAGACCGCCGCGCTGCGCTGGTGCGCCGCGCGCGGCGACGTGCTGGTGCTGCTGGCGCTGCCGGGGGGGAGCACGACCGACGACGCCGTGCGTCACGCCGGTGCGCTCCGCGGCGGCGGGCCCGCGTTCACGTCGTCCGGGCGGCCCGCGCTGCCGTCGACGCTGGCCGCGGGCGTCCCGGCGCTGACCGAGGCGGAGGCCGGCGTCCTGGACTACGGCGCGCTCTACCACCCCTGGCCGGTCGTCGGGTGGCCGTCCGAGGGCGGTGGAGTCCGCCCGGTACCCCCGGACGGCGCGGTCGCCGGTACGTACGCCGCCCGTGCACTCTCCCGCGGCGCCTGGACCGCTCCCGCGCGGCGTCCGCTCGCCGGCGTCGTCGGCCTCGACCCGGTGCTCGACCCGGCGCGGCACGCGGACCTGTCGGCCGCAGGGGTCAACCCGGTGGCCGCCGACCCCTCCGGGTTCCTGGCACTGACCGCCACGACGATGAGCCGGACCGCAGCACTGCGCCCGGTGAACGTGCGCCGGCTGGTCATGCTGCTGCGCCGACTGGCTGACCGGGAGGGCGTCGGCGTCGTCTTCGAGCCGCACGACGCCGAGCTGCGCCGGATCGTGCAACTGCGCTTCGACCGGCTGCTCACGGACCTGTTCCGCCGCGGTGCCCTCGCCGGCGCCACGCCCGGCGAGGCGTTCGAGGTGTCCACCGGCACCAACGTCAACCCGCCGGCGGCGGTGGACCTCGGCCGGTTCACCGTCGAGGTCCGCATCGCGCCCTCGCGACCGCTGGAGTTCCTCACCGTCCGCCTGGTCCTCACGGGCGGCACCGGGACGCGGGAGGCCGTGCCATGATCCACCAGACCTTCAACTTCCACGTGCGCATCGACACCGGCGGCGACGGCGGGCCGCTGTGCGAGGCGGCGTTCGCGGAGTGCTCGGGACTGGAGGTCTCCGCGCCGCCGAAGACCATCCGCGAGGGCGGCAACAACGCCGGCCCCGTGCACCTCGCCGGGCCGGTCTCGTACGGCACCCTCGTGCTCAAGCGCGGCATGACCGAGAACTTCGACCTGTGGGCGTGGTTCGACCAGGTCCACCGGGACGACGAGCGGCACCGGCGGGCCGACTGCGAGATCGAGGTACGGACCCCCGATCAGAGCGCGACCGCGTACTCGATCCGGCTCTCCGGCTGTCTGCCGGTGAAGCTCAAGGCCCCCGGCCTCAACGCCAAGGAAGGCGGCCTGGCCGTCGAGGAGGTCGAGATCGCCTTCTCGGGTCTGCGGATGGTGCCCCCGCCGGCAGGTGATCGCGGTGCCTGAGACGGCGGCGCTGGCGAAGGCCCGCCTGGTGGAGATCGTGCTCGCCGACGAGGACGCCCCCTCGCGGGAGACCGACCCGGGCACGACGGTGGTCGTGCAGTTCAACCCCGAGACCCTGAAGGTCGTCTACTCCAACACGATGGAGGGCGGCGACCAGTCCGGCGGCGCGGCCATCCAGTTCGTGAGCAAGAGCTCCACCAAGCTGACCGTCGAGCTGTGGTTCGACGCCTCCGCCCTCGCCGACGTCGACGACGTCCGCCGGTTGACCAAGCAGGTGAACCACTTCATCACCCCCGTCCCGCACGGGGAGGGTTTGGCGCCGCCGGCCGTGCGGTTCAGCTGGGGCACGTTCCTGTTCGAGGGCGTCATGGAGTCGATGGACGAGACCCTGGAGCTGTTCAGCAGCGAGGGGCGGCCGCTCCGGGCCCGGGTGTCGGTCTCCATCACCAGCCAGGAGATCCAGTTCCACGAGCCGCCGCCGCCGAGCTCCGGCGGCGGGGTCCCGGGTACCACCCCACGGGAGCAGGTCCGGGACGGGGACAGCCTGCAGCAGATGCTCGGCCGCCGGAGCGGCCGGGGCTCCGGTGCCCCGGGGTGGCAATCCGTGGCCGACGCCAACGGCATCGACAACCCCCGGCGGCTGCCGACGGGCACCTTCGTCGACCTGTCCGCCGCGGGCGGGGGGAGGAGCGGACGATGAGCGTGATCATCAACGAGCTCGAGGTCACCGCCCGGGAGGAGACGCCCCCGCAGCCGCCGCCCGGCTCGCCGGCGCGGCCCCCGCTGCCGGCGGGACAGACACCGTTCGAGCTGCGCGCGTTGCTGCGGCACGTCGCCGACCGCGCCGAGCGGGTGTGGGCCGACTGATGGCCCTGCCCACCGGCGCGTTGTACCCGGCCCGGCCGGTCGTGGAGGTCGGCGGCTCGGAGTCGCTGGAGCTGACCACCCGGGTGCTCTCGGTCGTGGCCACCGAGACCGACGAGGGGCTCTCCCGGTGCGAGCTCGTGGTGGGCAACTGGGGTCTGCGGGACGGCGGCCACGGGTTCGTCTTCAACACCCGCGACCTCCTCGACTTCGGCAGCGAGGTGGTGGTCCGGATGGGGGACGGCGACCGTGCCGGGGCGGTGTTCTCCGGTGTGGTCACCGGCATCGAGGCGCACTACCCCGGACAGCGGCCACCGGAGATCGTCTTCCTCGCCGAGGACCGCCTGCAGGACCTGCGGATGACCAGGCGCACGCGCAGCTTCGAGGACGTCACCGACGCTGACGTCATCCGGCAGGTGGTCGGCGGCCACGGGTTGTCCGCGGTCGTCGACGTCACCGGTCCCGCCCACCGGCACGTGGCACAGCTCAACCAGAGCGACCTCGCGCTCGTCCGCGACCGGGCCCGGCTGCTCGGCGCCGAGCTGTGGATCGACGGGACCACCGTGCACGTCGCTCCTCGACCGCGGGCCGGCGCCCCCGAGGTGACCCTGACGTACAACGGCGACCTGCGAGAGCTGTCGGTGCTCGCCGACCTCGCCCGGCAGCGCAGCGACGTCGTCGTCAGCGGGTGGGACGTGTCCGCCAAGGACGCGATCACCGCGCGTGCCGGTCCCGCCGTCGTCCAGGATGAGCTGGGCGGGGACACCGCGGGCGTCGACCTGCTCGACCGGGTCCTGGGGCCGCGGACCGAGACGGTGGTGCAGACCGCGCCGCTCACCCCCGAGGAGGCCAGGGCGCGGGCGGAGGCGGTCATGCGGGCCACGGCCCGGCGGTTCGTCACCGCCCACGGCCGCTCCGAGGGCGACGCCCGGCTGCGGGTCGGCACGCCGGTCGCGCTCGCCGGCCTCGGGCCCGGGTTCAGCGGCCGCTACGTCCTGGTGGAGGTGGAGCACACCTTCGACGAGCGGCTCGGCTACCAGACGCGCTTCCGGGCCGATCGGCCCGGGCTGGGAGGTGTCGCGTGACCGTGACCGACGACCTGATCGGCAGCGGGGCACCGCGTCACCTTGCCGCCGGTCCGCGGTTCTACGGCGTGTACCCGGCCGTGGTGAGCGGCGTGACGGACCCCGACGGGCAGGGACGGGTGCGCATCCGGCTGCCGTGGTCCCCCGACGGCGAGGGAAACGGCTACGAGGCCTGGGCGCGGCTGTCCACCCTCATGGCGGGCGCGGGGCGCGGCACCTGGTTCGTCCCGGACGTGGACGACGAGGTCGTGGTGGTGTTCGAGGCCGGCGACCCGCGCCGTCCCTACGTCATCGGCGCCCTGTGGAACGGTCAGGACGCACCCCCGGAGACGATGGGCAGCGGCAACGACATCCGGGCGATCCACTCCCGCAACGGCGTGGTCATCACCCTGGACGACGCCGACGGCCGGGAGCGGCTCCGGCTGGAGACCCCGGGCGGTCGATCGGTGACGCTCACCGATGCCGCGGCTGCCATCACCGCCGAGGACGGCAACGGCAACAGCGTGACGCTGGACGCAGGCGGCGTCACGGTCCAGTGCAGCGCCAGGGTGTCGCTGACCGCGAGCACCGTGGAGATGAGCGCCGGCTCGGTGACGGTGAACGCCGGGATGGCGCGGTTCAGCGGCGTCCTGCAGGCCGACACCGTCATCACCAACTCGGTGGTGAGCGCCAGCTACACCCCCGGCGCCGGGAACATCTGGTAGGCCGCCGTGAGCGACAGGGTGGTGTGGCGGACGGCGCCGCCGCTGTGGCGTACCGCGCTCGACGGCGCCCTCGCGCTGGACCGCCCGGTGGTCCTGCGGTTCGACACCGACGACTTCATGACCCGGTTGCAGGACCAGCTGCACGACCGGGAGCACCGGGACGTGGGTGGGTTCGTCGTCCGCCCCGAGACCTGGCGGCAGCCCGCCGCGGGACTCGACGGGGCGGCCGGGGCCGGGGTCCCGACCCTGTACCACCCGATGCACAGCCGGTTCTACCTCGTCACCGGTGCTCTCGTCTGCGCCCGGTACGGGCTGCCGGACAAGGTGGTTCGGCCCGGCTGCGCGGAGTCGGCGTTCTACGTCCTGCGCCGGCTCGCGCCGGTGACCGGCTGCACGGTGGACCCCGCCGCTCCGGCGACCTACCGGGAGCTCGGATGGGTGCCCGCGGGGGCGGGCGGCGCCTGGGTGGACCCCGCGGGGGCGCTGGCGCCAGGAGAGGAGCGGTTGCCCCTGTTCCCGCTCACGTACGCCGACCGGCACCGCCGTCGGATGCTGGCCGGCCTGGTCCCGGTCTCGGCGCGGGACCGCTACGAGCAGGCGGTGCCGCCACCACCGGTGCCCTCCGGCACCGGCGACCCGATCGCGGTGCTCGCCCTGCCGGGACGGGCGCGGCTGGAGAGCGCCGTGCTGGGTCTCCGCGCGCTGCTGCAGCTGGCCGGGACGCCGGCCCTGGGGAACGACCGGCCCGGAGCCGTCGGCCTCTTCCGGGAGGCGGCGTTCTTCGCGCTGGTCGACCTCGCCGGCCTCCTCGCCGACGAGCTGCCCGGGGTCTGGGCCGGCACCGCGACCGGTGGCCACCGGGGAGCCCTGGTGGCGCTGCTGACGCGGCACGATTTCGGGCCCGCGCCGCACGCACCCACCTGGCTGTCGGCGCTGCACACGGCCCACGCCGGGCGCGACCTGGTGCTCGCCGATCTGGCCGGTGCCCCGGAGCCGGTCACCGGGATGGCGGTCGCCGACATCAGCGGGGCGGTCGCCGCCCTCGGCGTCGACCCCGACGGCGACACGACGTCCGACGCACTGTTCGGTGCGGTGGACAGCGCGCTGCGCGAGCAGGCCGGTGCGTCCGGCCCGGCGGCGCCTCCCGCCGGCGGACCGGTGCCGGAGGACCGCACCACGGGCGGGGTCTACGTCGCCCGGCTGGTCTACGAGCGACCGCTCTGCCGGCCACCGGAACGGCTGACGCTCAGCGAGCCCACCGCCCCGTTCCGGTTCGCGCACCTGTACGACCCGGACGCCCCCGTCCGGCCGATCCGGATCGTGCTGCCGGTGGACACCTCGCTGCAGGGGCTGCGCAAGCACCCCCGAGCGGTGTCGATGGAGCTGTCCGCCCAGCTGCGCAGGCAGATCGACCGGATCGTGGCCATCAAGCTGAAGGACCTCGACGACGGCGACATCCCAGACGAGCAGCCCCTGGACCTCGGCATGGTGTGCGCCCTGTCGATCCCGATCATCACGATCTGCGCGCTCGTGCTGCTCATGATCATCGTGTCGCTGCTCAACATCGTCTTCTTCTGGCTGCCGCTGTTCAAGACCTGCCTGCCGAGAGCGAGCTGACCGTGCCCACCGACGCCCTCCTCTTCGGCCGCGGAGTGGCCTTCCCGCCGCGGCTGGACGCCGACGGCCGGTTCGGCTGGGCCGTCGGCCCGCGCAGCGTCCGGGAGTCGATCCGCATCATCCTCACCACCGAGCCGGGGGAGCGGGTCATGCTCCCCGGCTTCGGTGCCGGCCTGCGGGCGGTCCTGTTCGAACCCAACGTGCCGGCGACCCACCGGCTCATCGAGGAGCGGGTGCTGCACGCGCTGCGGCGCTGGGAACCGCGGATCGCGGTGGAGGCGGTGGTGGTGGGCCGTCATCCCCGTGACCCGGGCCGCGCGACCGTCGCGGTGTCCTACCGGCTGGTGGCCACCGCCACCCGCGAGTCGGTCGACCTGTCGGTCGCCGTCGGCGGGGGAGGGGCGACGTGACCACGCTCGAGCCACCGCGCATCGACGACCGCACGTACCGCGAGCTGCTCGCTGAGGTCACCGCCCGCATCCCCGTGCACAACCCGGAGTGGGTCAACCACAACGACAGCGACCCGGGCATGACGCTGCTGCAGCTGTGGGCGTTCATGACGGAGAACCTGCTGTACCAGGCGGGGCGGATCCCGGAGCGGGTGCGGGTCACGTTCCTCGAACTGCTCGGCATCAGCCCCGCCCCGGCGACGGCGGCGCGGGGAGTCGTGGCGTTCTCGGTGACCCGGGGACGGCTGGAGGCGGTCACCATCCCCGCCGACCGCGAGGTCCTCGCCGGCCGGGTCCCGTTCCGCACGACCACGGGGTTGACGGCCGTGCCGGCCGAGGTCCGCCCGTACGTCAAGCGCCGGCGGGCGGCGGAGGAGGACCTCGCCGAGCAGTACGCGTTGCTGTACGGCAGCTTCCTGCAGGACGCCGGCGGCTTCGAGTTCTACGAGACCGAACCGGTCGCCTGGTCGGCGACCGGCACCGCGCCGCTGGACCTGGACAGCACGGTCGACGGCACCGTCTGGCTGGCGGTGCTCGCGCGCCGTCCCGCCGAGGTGGCCGCGACCCGAGAGGTGCTGGGCGGGCAGGTGCTCACCCTGGGCGTGGTGCCCGACCTGACCGGCGACACGGCGGTGCTGCACCCCGCCGGGTCCAGCGCCGGTACCGCGACGGCGGTGCTGGAGTTCCACGTGCCCGACGTGTCCTCCCCGCTGCCGGGGACCGCTGCCGGCCGGGTGCCGCGCTACCGGCCGGTCGAGTCCCGCACCGACGGGAACGTCCTCGTGGCGCCCGGCACGGTCGAGCTACTGCTGCCGGCCGCGGACGGGCTCGGCACGTGGACGGATCTGGAGCCGCTGGAGTCCGGCGTGGGCCGCTTCCCCCCGGCGCTCGAGGGGGAGGACGACGAGCGCCTGGTCACCTGGATCCGGGTCCGGCCGGCCGGCGGTGGGGACGGAGCCGACGTGGCCGGGCGGGCAGCGGCACGACTGAGCTGGCTGGGGGCCAACGCCGCGCTCGTCGAGCAGCGTGCGCACGTCGCCCGCGAGCTGGTCGGGACGGGCACCGGCCGGCCCGACCAGCAGTTCCGGCTGGCCAATGTCCCGGTGCTGCTGGACAGCGTCACCGTCACCGTGGACGGCGAGTCCTGGGCGCTCGTCGACGACCTCCTGGACGCCGGCCCCGAGGTGCCGGCGTCCCGGGCCGGCCCGGATCCCGGCGCGCCGTCCGCTCTCCCGAGCCGCGTGGTGAGGGTCGTCCGGGCGTCCGGGGAGGTGTTCTTCGGCAACGGGCTGCACGGCGCCCGTCCGCCCCGGGGTGCCCCGATCGTGGCCACCTACGACTTCGGCGGCGGCCGGCAGGGCCTGGTCGGGATCGGTGCGATCACCAAGGCACCGTTCCTGCCGGCCGGGGCCGGCGTCACCAACCCGCTGCCGACCTGGGGCGGGACCGAGCCGCAGACGGTCCCGGAGGCCGAGCGGTCGATCGCGGCGTTCGTCCGGCACCGCGACCGGATGGTCGCCGCCGACGACTTCGCCGAGGTGGTCCGGGCCACCCCCGGCACCGACCTGGCCCGGGTGGAGGTGCTGTCGCTCGTGCACCCGGACCTGCCCGACCAGCAGGTGCCCGGCGTGGTCACCCTCGTGGTGCTGCCCCGGTACGACCCGGCGTCTCCGGACGCCCCGGCGCCGGACCAGAGCGTCCTGCGCGCCGTGTGCGAGCACGTCGACCGGCGCCGGCTGGTGACCACGGAGATCCACCTGCGGGGGCCGGTGTACCTGCCGGTGTGGGTGTCGGTCGGTGTCGACGTCACTGCCGGTCGGGCCGTCGGCCCGGTCCGGGAGGCGGTCAAGGCGGCGCTGCGGACGTTCCTGTCGCCGCTGACCGGCGGCCACCCCGGCGCCGGCTGGCCGCTGCTCACGCCGGTCAACCGACTGGAGCTGCTGGCGGTCGCGGCCCGCGTCGACGGAGTGGTGAAGGTCTTCGACGTCCTCCTCGCCGGTGCCGGGGGCACGCCGGTCGACCAGGTGACGCTGCCCACGGTCCTGCACCTGCCACGGTTGGTGGGGCTGGACGTCCGCCAGGGCGACCCGCTCCCCGTGGCCGACCTGCAGGGCGTCACCGAGGAACCACAACCGGCCCTGCCGGTCCCGGTCATCCCCGAGGAGTGCTGCTGATGGACGTCAACGGCACCCGCCTGCACCTCGTCCTCGGGGCCGACGACTGGGCCGCGGCGATCGTCCCGCCCCGGCAGCGGGACGTCTGCTTCGACGCGAGCCGCAACACCCTCGGGCTGCGTCCGCGGCCGTTCCTGTTCGCCGCCCGGCCGCAGGCTCCGCGGCTGGTGCCCACCGACCGCCGCGGTGCCGACGTCGACAGGCTCGGCAACCGGTTCTGGATCGGTCCCGCGGGTGACGAGATCCGGGTGCTCGGCGCCGGGGGCACGGCGTTCCGGTACTGGCCGGTGGCCGAGCAGCCGAGCGCGCCGCCCCCGGGGGGGTTCGGCGTCTGCATGCCGCCGCCGGCCGCGCCGGTGTGCCTGTCCGGGCTGGCGGTCACCGACGACCAGTACCTCGTCGCCGGGGTCCTGGGGCCGGCGCAGCACCCGGCCGGCGGGGACGTCGCCGGCCTGCTGGTCTTCGACCTGCTCGGTGGTGGGCCGCCGGTGACGACGACCTGGCCCGCGGAGCTGGCCGTCCGTCCGTTCGACCTCGCCGCGCTCCCGGGGGGTGGGGTCGTCGTCCTCGACGTGCCCGACCCCACCGCCCCCGGCCCGGCCCGGTTGTGGCAGCTGGACCGGAGGCTGCGGGTGGTCGACCTGGGTGGCGCCGGTGCGGCCGAGCCGGTCCGGTCGTGGTTCGAGCCGGCCGACGGCGGCCCGTCGCCGGCACCCGGGCCACGACCGGGCACCTCCGTCGACCCGGAGCGGGCGACCGCGGGCTGCGCCGCCACCCTCGACACGGTCTGGGCAGTGGCGGTCGACGCCCTGCCGGACCGCACCGTGCTGGTGCTCGACCGGCACGGCCCCGGGGGCCGGATGGAGGTGTCCCGCTGGCGCGGCGCCACCCGGCTGCCCTTCGGACTGCGGGACGGCGGCGGTGGACCGGCCGAGCCCGGGTTCTCCTGCAGCGACCAGCGCGGCAACGCCCCGCAGGCGCTGGCCGGGACGGCCGGGCACGACCTCGTCGCCGTCCCGGGCGACGCGGCCGACGGCGCCCTCGCCACCCTGTATGTGGTCGACGACCGCGGTGACCAGGCGTTCGAGTTCCGCGTCGAGGACTCCGGTGCCGACCTCGTGCCCGCCTACCACCCGCTCCGCCTGTTCGGCGGCAAGGCCCTCGTCCGCACCGGGGCGCGAGCGGAGTACGACCTGGAGGACCGCTGGTTCCCGGTGCCGACCCACGTCGTCGAGCGGTTCCCGGACGCCGGGACGGTCGTCCTCGCACCGCCGCTCGCGATCGGGCAGCACGTGGCCGGGCGGGGGTTCGACGCCGGCACGCCCGGGACCGTGTGGCACCGGCTGGTGCTGGACGCCGTCGTCCCCTCGGGCTGCTCGGTGACGGTGGCGACCCGAGCCGGGGACGACGCGAGCGTGCTGGACGGCCTGCCGTGGCGCGCCGAACCGGCGCCATACCTGCGGGGTGACGGCAGCGAAGTCGCCTACCACCGGTATCCCGACGGGAACCCGTGCCCCGGGCAGGGCAGCTGGGAGCTCCTCCTCCAGCGGGCCGTCGGGCGCTACCTCCAGGTGCGGTTGACCCTGCAGGGTGACGGCCGCCGCAGCCCGCGGATCTGGGCGCTGCGGCTGCACTACCCGCGCTTCTCCTACCTCGAGCGGTACCTGCCCGCCATCTACCGGGACGACCGCGAGTCGGCGTCCTTCCTGGACCGCTACCTGGCCAACGTCGAGGGGATGTACACGACACTCGAGGGCCGCATCGCCGACGTCCAGCGGCTGCTGGACCCCGGCACGACCGATCCCGAGTACCTGCCGTGGCTGGCGTCCTGGCTCGGGGCGGTGGTCGAGCCGGACTGGGAGCCGGCCCGGGCGCGACTGTTCGTGCGGCACGCGGCGCGGATGTTCACCCGGCGCGGCACCGTGCGGGGGCTGCGGGAGGCGATCCGGCTCGCCACGCACCCGTGCCCCACGGATGCCCTCTTCGACCCGGACGCCCCCGTGACCGGCTACGACGTCCGCATCGTCGAGGCATACCGGACCAGGTCGGTCCCGGGCGTCGTGTTCGGCGACCCCGGTGATTTGGGCGGTCCCCGGGTCAGCAGTCCCGGTCCCCGGTGGCAGCTCGCCGACGGACGTTCCCGCCTCGAGGCCCGGTGGCTGGAGTTCACGCGCCTGCGGCAGCCGGCACCGGGAGGCCGGTCGCCGGCGGGCGGGCCGCGGCGCTTCCCCGCCCTGACCCCGGTCGAGCCGGCCGCGGCCAGGGACTGGACGGAGTTCGTGCGCGGCCAGCTCGCCGTCACCTATGCCCAGGTCGGCTCCGACGCGGACCTGAGCGCCTTCCGCGCCTTCCTCGAGCAGCGCTACCGCCGGGTCGAGGACTACCACGCGGCCTGGAACCTCCAGGGCGCCGGGAAGCCGGCGGCGTTCAACGACGTGCAGTTGCCGGTCCGGCTGCCCCCCGACGGCGTCCCGCTCCAGGACTGGATCGTGTTCGTCTCCGCCGTCCTGCCGATCCGCCGCGCCGCCCACCGCTGCTCGGTGCTCGTCCCGGTCGGACTGGCGGACACCGACGAGCAGCGTGCGCGGCGCCTCGGCCGGGTGCAGCGGGTCGTCGACGTCGACCGGCCAGCGCACACCCTGGTCGACGTCAAGCCCTACTGGGCCGCGCTGCGCGTGGGGGAGGCCCGCGTCGGTCTGGAGTCGATCGTCGGTGAGGGCGGCCGGTACGTGGACGTGGTCCTCGGCGGTGGCCGGCTCGCGCACGCCGCGGTTCCCGGTGGGGCGACGTGGCGCGCGGACCGGCGGGTGGTCGGACGGGATCGCATCGAGCGGCCGGCTCGCGGGCCGGCCGGGACGGGAGGGGCGCCGTGACCGGGTTCGCACCCGCCGGGACGAGCGTGACCGCACCGGACCCGCGCAAGCGGGTGAACTACCGGCTGGGCCTCGTGCTCGGCGAGGACGAGTTCCGCCAGGACCAGGTGCACCACCGGGAGCGGGACCACCAGGGGATCCGGGCCCTGCACGGCTACGGCACCGTCTCCGGCCTGGCGGTCAGCTACGACGAGACCACGGGGCGCCTGCACGTGCAGCCGGGTCTGGCGGTCGACCCGGCCGGCCGGGTGATCTGCGTGCCCGCCGAGTACTGCGCCTCGCTGGAGGCCTGGCTGCAGGAGAGCACCGCCGGTGACGGCGTCAGCGGCGGGCTGCCGCCGTCCTTCCCGGTGCACGTGGTCCTGTGCTGGACGCAGTGCGAGACCGACGAGGTGCCCATCCCCGTGGAGTCGTGCCTGCCGGCCGAGGAGTCCCGCGCCGCCTCCCGGCTGATGGACTCCTTCGAGCTGCGTTTGACCTTCGAGCCGCCGCCCCTGGTGGGTGAGGTCGCGCCCGGCGGCCCCGGCGGCGACCTCACCGACCTGGTCGAGGAGCTGCACGGTCGGCCTGACGTCTCCGGGGGGTCCGTTCCCGACGCGACGGCGGTGGTGGCGCTGCTGCGGGAGTGGGCCGTCGAGCGGCGCCCGGAGGTGGCCGCCGGCCGGGCCTGCCTGCCGGTGCCCGCTCCCGATCCCTGCGTGCTCCTGGCCACGGTCGGGGTGGACGTCGTCGAGGAGCCCGGCGGTCTGCGCGTGGCCGCCGCGACCGTGGACGACTCGACGCGCCCGGTGCTGGTCAGCACCCGCCTGCTGCAGGAGGCGCTGCTCGCCCGGCCCGCGGACACCGACGTCGAGGACCACGGCGAGCTCGTCGGGCTCGGAGACGACGACCACCCCCAGTACCTGCTGGCCGACGGCACCCGACCCCTCTCGGGGGACCTGAGCGCTGCCGGGCACCGGCTCGTCGACCTGCCGCCGTCCACCGCCGGTGGGCAACCGCTCGTGCACGGTCAGGGCGCCGGCGGTGACCTGACCGCCGCCTACCCGGAACCACGCCTGACCGCCGTCCAGGGCGTCCCCGTCGACGCGCAGACCCCGGCCGAACGCGACGTGCTGCTGCTGCACTCCGGGGCCTGGACGGCGCGGCGGCCGTGGGTGCTGCCGTTGGTCAGCATCGAGGACACGCGCAGGGAGGGGGACGAGCCGGGGTATCTCGTGTGGTTCCACCTCGACGCCCCGGAGAACCGGGTGGAGGTGGCCGGGATCGACGGGGGCGTGCTGGTGCACCGGGAGACGGCCACCGCGCCCTTCCTCAGCGAGATCGGCCCCGAGGGCACCAGCCGCCCGTTCCGCAACGTGTTCTCCGTCGGTGTCCGGCAGGAGGCCCCGCTGGTGCGGTTCACCTTCGCGCTGGACCAGATCCTCCTGACCGACGGTCGCACGCTCCTGGCGTGGGCCGAGCGGCTGGGCATCTGGTTCGTCGGCCAGGCCGGCGAGGGGGACACCTCGGTCACCGCGTTCCACCGCTCGCCGGGCCGGCTGGGCTGAGGAGCCGGCGATGGAGCAGACGGCGCTGGACACCGCCTTCCTCACCCGCGGCATCGCGCACGTGGCCTTCTGGAACGGCCGCGTGCTCACCGCGGAGGACCTCCGCGCCGAGCAGCTCGCCAACCACCTCGGCCTAGGGCGGCTGGGCCGGGCCGGGGGGCAGGGGATCACCTCCGGGCTGGCCGTCCGGCCGGGTTCCCGTCCCGCCTCGGTGCACGTCAGCGCGGGCCTCGCGGTCGACCGGCTCGGGCAGGTGCTGGAACTCCCCGTGGACGTCAGCGTGTCGCTCGTCGTGCCGCCCGAGACCGCCTCCGGCGACGGGGTCTTCACCGTGTGCGACCCAGTGTCGTCGTCGGCGGCCGCCACCGGCACCGGGCTGTACCTGCTGGTCCTGCGGCCGGCCTCGGCGGCCCGGTCCAGTGCCGCCGGCGTGCCGGCGCTCGGCACCGGCGCGGCGACCGAGTGCGGGCCGAGGTACACCGTGGACGGCGTCTCCTTCCGCCTGGTCACGCTGGACGTGGCCGGCCTCGCCGCCGAGGCCGGCCACGACGACGCCGACGACGCCGTCCTGGGGTCGCTCGGGACCGTCGTGGAGAGCCCGCTGGCACGCAACGTCGTGGCGCACCTGTTCCTGGGGACCCGGGCGTGGGCGGACCTGCTCGCCGACCCCTTCGGTGCCGTCCCCGACCGGGTCGACCGGGGGGCCCTGGCCATCCTGTACCGCGACACCCTGCTGGACTGCGAGGTCCCGCTGGCCGTCGTCTCCTGGTCGTTCGACGGTGTCGGCTTCGTCGACTCGTGGGCGGTCCGCCGGCCACGCGCCTCGTGGCCGGCGTACACCGCCGTGCAGTCGCTGGCCGGCCCGGCGCGGGAGGTCCTCGGGCGCGCGGGCTTCAGCCAGTTCCAGGAGCACCTGTCGACGGTGCGGGACGGACTGACCGCGGCCCAGCGCGCGACCTTCGCGCTGACCAACCGGTTCCGCTACCTCCCGGCCGCGGGCCTGGTGCCCGTCGCGCGCCCGGGGCGGCCGGGCTTCGAGCCCGGCGCCGTGTTCGGCGACCTGGTGGTCCGCGGACCGGTCGGGATCGCCGCGGCGCGGGTGGGCGCCATCCTCGACGAGTCGTTCCGGCACCCGGCGATCGACGTCACCAGCGGTGAGGTGCTCTTCGTCTACGCCGTCGACGATCCCGGTGCGGGCAGCCCTGCCTATCTGCTCTTCTGCACCAGCCGGATGCCGTTCCTCGGCGAGGAGCTCGTCATCGACGCGGTGTTCCCCGGCGGTGCCCTCTCCCTGGGGCAGCGGATCGAGATCCGCGGGCGCGGCTTCGGGTTCTCCACCGGCGAGGCCCGCGTCCGGTTCGACGCGACCGCGACCGCCGCCCTCCCCGGCTCCACCGACACCCGGCTGCTGGTCGACGTGCCGACCAGCCTCGCCGTCGACCCCGACGGGAGCGAGGTGACCCTCGAGGTCTCCAACGGCGTGGACAGCGACGCCGTGCCGGTCATCGTCGGTCACCGGGTGCAGCCGGTGCTCGGCGACCTGCACGTGACCTGGGAGTCGGTCGAACCCGCTGAGCTGGAGGGCGGCGCACCGGCCACCATCCGCTACACCCTGCGCTCGGCGCTCAACCAGGCCGCCGACGTGCAGGTGCGCCTCGGGGGATCCCCCGACGAGTTCCTCGCCGCTGCCGAGTTGCGCGACGCCTCGGGCCTCCCCATCAGCGACCCGGTGGCCATGGAGCCCGACGAGGTCGCCCCCCTCGTCGTCGCCGTCGACCCGGTCCCCGACGTGGCGGAGTTCACCGTCAGCCTCGGCGCCACCGTCGCCGACGTCACGGCCGCGGACACCCGCGTGTTCCGCACGGGGACCCCGACGATCCCGGCCGACCCGGCCATCACGATCCTCGTCGTCGACACGGACGTGCACACGGGGACGGTCGAGCGGGTCGGCGACGCGTTCCGGATGTCGCCCGGCGCCACCGCCGACATCGAGCTCCTCGTCGAGGTGACCGAGCCCGGCAGCTACCACGTCCGGGTCGAGCCCCGCGACCTGACCGGGCCGTGGCGCAGCGTGCTGTCCGAACCGGAGGACGGCGTCTTCGAGGACATCCCGCCGTCCGAGTTGGAGGACGGCGTGGCGCGCCGCACCGCCCGGGTGACGGTGCAGCGGGCCACCGCGCCGCCGCCACCGTCGGCGGTCGTGGCGTTCGCCGTCCAGCGACCGGGGCGACCCAGCCAGACGCAGGTCACCTTCCTGCTGGAGGTGCTCTGAGTGCCCGGCCCGGTGTCCCGCGGACCGCACTCCCACCGAGAGGAGCCGACATGACGCTGTGCATCCCGGAGGCGATCGGGGTCCCCGGGCTGATCGGACAGCCGCCCACCTGGCCGGGCATCGACGTGCTCAACGGCCACGCGGCCTGGCCGACTGCGTCGCCGTCGATCACCACGCCGCTCGGGCTGGACGACCCGCGCTGGCAGGGGCACCTGGGGATCGGCTATCCGGCGATCGAGCCGTCACCGGTGGGCTGCTGCGGAGGGGTGGCCTCGACGTCCCCGACGTTCGGCACGTCGACTGCCGAGGACGCGCTGGTGCGCATGCTCCACGTCCGGGAGGGCGACGACCCGCACCTGTACCTGTCGTGGTGGGTCAAGGCCGACGACGGCGTCGACCACAGCGAGGACGCGCTCTTCATCGGGTTCGGGCGCCGCTCCGGTGACCCGATGGTGGTCCGGGTCACCCCCTTCGCCTCCAACACCGGCAAGCTGGCGGAGCCGGCGGCCGCCTTCACCGTGTGGACGACCCCCGCCTCGGGGGCCGCCGCCGGCACCGTCCGGAACTGGGACGAGAACGAGGGCGCCAACCCCAGCTGGCTGGACGTCAACACCCGCGTGTGGCTGGACGTGCCGTCGAACCGCTGGGCGGTGCAGATGCGCGTGCCGATCGGGTCGGGGGACGTCGACACCCACCTCGACCTGGACGCCACCTTCCGCATGTGGTTCGAGATCTCCATCGAGCTGCCCGGGGACCTGCTGGCCCCCTACAGCTGGCCGCGGAACTCCTGCGTCGCCGACTTCTGCGGGCTGCCGTCGGTGTTGCACGTCCCCAGCCCGGCGGTGTGGGACACCTTCCACCTCAGCTCCGGCCCCGGGGACCCGGAGTGCCCGACCACCGGGTTCGTCCGGCTGGACCGCTCCGACGTCGGGACGCAGAACACGCCGACGTCACGCATCAACCTCGTCTCGGACAACGTCTTCGAGGCCCGGCCCGAGAACCGGACCGGCGCCACCGTGGACCCCGGTGAGATCTCCGCCGAGTTCCGGATCGCGAACTGGGGCTCGGTGGCACACCCGTCGGCGCCCTGGACGCTGATCCCCGCCACCGGGGGGACGACCAACCCGGCGGACAACCCCGGCAGCATCCCCGACGGCGCCAAGGGTTCGATCACCATGCGGTGGCAGCTCAACCCCGAGGAGGCCGCCGACTACGGGGCTGGGGGGACCAAGTCGCGGCACCAGTGCATCCTGGTCACGCTGACCGGTGCGCACGTGTTCAACCCCGCCAGCGTGTGGCGGAACATGGACTTCGTCAGCGCCTCCCGGTTCGCCCGCACCGCATCCATCAGCAACGTCGGGCTGGGCCCCAGCCCGGTCCCCGGGACACCGCGGCCCACCTACGTCCTGGTGGAGAGGCTCAACATGCCCCCGGTGCTGGACCGGGAGCCGCCGCGGCAGTCCCCGGTCACGCCGCAGCGGCGGACGCACCCCCTGGAGGACGTCGACCTCCCGCTGCTGCAGCGGGCTGCCGACGCGCTGACCGACCCCAACGACCGGGCGGAGCTGCAGCCGACGATCCGCTACCACACGTTCCACGACACCGGTGTAGACGTGACCCGTGACGGGACCACGTACCGCCTGCTGCGGCCCGGCACGGCCTTCGGCTACCACGTGGAGCACGAGGGCCCGCTCACCGGCTGGCGGGAGCAGTTGCAGGGCGCGACCCGCGTGAGCGAGGCCCTCTACCGCTTCGAGGTCCCCGAGGAGGGCTCGGTCACGCTGATCACGGTGGTCGAGGCCGTGGAACGCGGCGGTTGCCTCGGCCTCCTGGGCCTGGTCGGCCGGCTGCTGCGCCGGTTGCGGCCCTGAGGCCCCGATCGTGTCCGCAACGACCCAGGATGCGATCGGCCGGGTGCGTGTCCACGCCGCGGCGGACACCCCCGTGCTGCGGCTGGGCATCTCCCGCGCGCTGGCCCGGGCCGAGCTGGGGCCGGCCGGCGGGTCGCCGCACCCGGTCCTGATCGTCCGGCGGCTGGACGTCGAGACGGCCTGGAGGCCCGGGCAGGTCGACGAGTTCCCCGGTCTGACCGCCCGGGTCGCCGACCGCGTCGGTTCCTGCTGGCGCACGGCCGCCCGCCCCGCGGCGGGCCCGGTGCCGGCGGACGCCCCGGCCGTCCGCTTCGCGGGGATCGCCGAGCTACTCGCCGTCTACGCCGCGGACCTGGCCTCGGGACGGGCCCGGCAGCGGTGGTGGTGGCGGGACGTCGGGCCGCGACTGGCCCCCCGGGGCCGCGCCGGCGAGCTGCTGGCCGGTCACCCTGCGCTGGTGCCGGCGGTGATCGCCGTCCTGGACCAGCTCGGGGGAGCCGAGGCCGTGGTGGCCGCCCTCGACGGCGACGAGGTGGTGCGGGTCGCCGTCGCGGTGGCCACCGCCCACCACGTCCCGGAGCTGGCCGAGGCCATCGCGACGCCGGCACCGCCGACGTCGCAACGACAGGGGGTGGTCGGGGCGGCGCCGCCGCCGGCCGGCACCGTCCCGCCGGGTTCTGCGCTGCCGCGCGGGCACCGGCTGCTGCTCGCCGTGAGCCGGCTCCTCGTCGCCGGCTCGGCGACCGCCCGCGCTCCCGGGGTCGTGCGGGCGATCCTCGGCCGGCTCGACGCGGCCGCCGAGCCGCCTGAGGATCACCGGAGCGGCCGGCCCGCTGCCCCGGTCGCGGGCCACACCGTCGCGAAACCGGCGCCGGAGGACGGTGCTGCACCGCTCGATGAGCCCGTGCTCGCCCAGCAGCTCGAGTCGGGCACGGCCGCTCCGGATCCGGTCGGTCGCGTGCGGACGGCCGGACACGGTGGAGCCCCGGCCGTCGACCGGCGGGAGGGTGCGCGCCGAGGGGGCACGGCGCAGCGAGCCGGCGCGGCGCTGCGAGCCGGCGCGGTGCAGCGAGCCGGCGCGGTGCAGCGAGCCGGGGCACCGGGCGTCGCCGAGCCGGCACCGCCCGCACCGCGTGGCGCCCCCTCCCGACCGGCCGTGCCGGGTCCCGCGTGGGCGGCGCAGCCGCCGGGAGCCGAGGCCGGCCGGCGAGGGGTCGACGACGGCGAGGTCCTGGACCCGGCCGGGACGGGAACGGTCACCGGCCTCGGCGGTGTGTTCTTCCTGGTGCAGCTGGCGCGCTGGCTCGGGCTGCCCGATGCCGTCGGCCCGGGCTCGTCGGTCAGCCGACGGCTGGGCGGATGGGGCGCCATCGAGCTGCTGGCCCGGTCCCTGGTCCCGGCGGATCCGGCCCGGGAGGACGATCCCGTGTGGCCGGTGCTCGCCGACCTCGCCGGTGGTCGCGGCGTCCTCACCGAGACCGGCACCGTGCCGGGGACCGAGCGGCTCGGGCCGCCGGCGGCGTGGGCCGCGATGGAGGTCCCCGCCGCACCGGCGGACCCGGTGCCGGTGACCTCCACACTGGCGGCCGGCGCAGCCCCTGCGCTGCGGTGCTGGCTGGGCGCGGTCCGGCCTTTCGCGGTCGACGTCCTGGTCCACGTGCTGGACTGCCCGGCCGGGCAGCTGGCACCGGTCCTGCTGGTCCGCCCGGCGCTGGTCCACTGGGACCGGACGCACGTCGACGTCCGGTTCCCGCTGGAGAGCGCCACGGTGGCCGTCCGCCGCGCCGGCCTGGACCGGGATCCCGGGTGGGTGCCGGAACTCGGGCGGGTGGTCTCCTTCCACTTCGACCCCGACGCCCTGGCCGGCCGCACCCCGGGGCCCGGCCGGCGGGGTCCGACGTGACCGCGACGGTGCAGCAGCGGCTGGACGGCATCGAACTCACCCCGCGGGCGCACTTCCAGGTGAGCCTGCACGCCGCGGTCTTCGCCGTCGTCGACCGGCTGCGCCGGCTGGACCCGGGCGGGGACCCCGGCGGGGTGCTGGCCCGCCACCCCTTCCTGGCCGGCTACCTGGACGCGGCGCTGCCGTACCTGCCCGCGGGGCTGGCGTGGGCGGACGGGCACCGCTGGTGGGCCGACACGATCGCCGCCTGGGAGGACGCCGGTCGCCGCGGCCTGCCGCTGTGCCGGCTCGACGCCGCAGCGGCGCTGGCCCCGCCGGGCCGCATCCAGCTGTTGTGCGCCGGGCTGGTCGAGGAGGACTCCCGGTTCGGGCCGGTGTTCGCCGAGCTCACCGGGGGCGGCAGCCGGCGTCCCAGCCTGGAGCTGCTGGCTGCCGTCAGTGCGGGGCTGGCCGGCGGCGACGTCGAACTGACCGCGGTCACCGCTCGGCGTCTGGTCGACGTGGGACTCGTGGAGGTACCCGATCCCGGAGCGCCCCGCTCCGAGTGGGTGGCGCAGGTCCGCGGGGAGCTCTGGGAGGTGCTGCGTGGTGTGCCCGGGCCGGCGCTGGACAGCGGCACCGGGTACGTGCCCCCGGCCGACCTGCCGGAGCTGGCGGACCTCGTCCTGCCCCCGGAGGTCCTGGCCCGGGCCGCCTCCGTCGCCGCGGTCCTGGACGGCTCGGTCGACCTGCTCAGCGTGCGCGGGTCCGCGGGCTCGGACCGGCGGGCGCTGGCCGGGGCGATCGCCCGAGCCGCCGGACACGGGGTGCTGCGGGTGGACCGGGCGCGGACCGGCACGCCGAGCTGGCCGGTGATCGGGCCGCTCGCCGTCGCGCTGGACGCCGTCCCCGTGGTGGAGCTCGACCTCGCGCCCGGGGAGACCGCTGAGCTGGCCCGGCCCCCCGCGCTGACCGGCCCGCTGGTGGCGGTGCTGGGGTCCACCGGAGGCCTGGACCGCGGCGGTCACGACCGCGTCGTGTCCCTGGAGGTCCCACCGCTCGGCGCGGCTGACCGGGCCCGGCGGTGGCGTGCCGCCTTCGGCACCCGACCGGTCCCCGACCTGCCACGCGTCGCGGCCGGCTGGCGGTTGCAGGGTGCGTACATCGAGCGGGTGGCACGGGGGGCCACGATCCTCGCCGACGTGGACGGCGCGCCGGAGGTCACGACCGGCCACCTCCGGTCCGCGGCCGCCGACCTGAACCGGGAGCTGCTCGACACCCTCACCACCCGCCTGGAGACCGGCGGCTGCTGGAACGACCTCGTCGTCGGCGACCAGACCGGCGGCAAGCTGCTCGAGCTCGAGGCGCGGTGCCGGTACCGCGACGGGCTCGACGAGCACCTCGGGGTGGCCTTCGGCACCGGCACCGGCGGTGGCGTGCGGGCGCTGTTCACCGGGCCCAGCGGCACCGGCAAGACCCTGGCGGCCCGGGTCCTGGCCGGCCGGCTGGGCCTGGAGGTCTACCGGGTCGATCTGGCCGCGGTGGTGGACAAGTACGTGGGGGAGACCGAGAAGAACCTGCACCGGGTGCTCACCGCGGCGGAGGAACTCGACGTCGTCCTGCTCGTCGACGAGGGCGACTCGCTGCTCGGCCGCCGCACCGACGTGCGCTCGGCCAACGACCGCTTCGCCAACCTCGAGACCAACTACCTGCTGCAGCGGCTGGAGGGCTACCGCGGGATCGTCGTCGTCACCACCAACGCCGGTGACAACGTCGACCCGGCCTTCCAGCGGCGCATGGACGTCGCGGTCCCGTTCTTGCCGCCGACGGCCCGGGAACGGCGGGACATCTGGTCGCTGCACCTGCCCGAGGGCCACCGCGTGCCGGGGGCCCTGCTGGACGAGCTGGCCCACCGGTGCGCGATGACCGGCGGCCAGATCCGCAACGCCGTCCTGCTGGCCGTGCTGCTTGCGCTCCAGGACGACCGCCCGGTCGGGGGCGAGCACCTGGAGCCGGCGGTGGCCAACGAGTACCGGAAGTCCGGCGCCACCTCGCCGTACGACCCCAGCGGCCGCCGGCACCCGACCTCGCCCGCCCGGACGTTCCGCGGCCTGGTGACGTGACCCAGCTGCGCGCCACCCGCCGACCGCACCTGCCGACCCGGGCGCGGTCCGCACCACAGCGGGACGGGGCGGCGGCCCCCCGCGGGGTCCGGGTCACACCGGGAGGGCCGCGCGTCGCCATGCCGCAGCCCCGGACGCGGGTCTCGGTGCCGCAGGAGCCGGCCGAGCGGGAGGCGGACGACGTCGCCGCCCGCGTGATCTCCGGCGCCACGCCGGTCACGCCCCACGTCGCCACCGGCGCACCGGTCGACGACGGGATCCGGCGGCAGGTGGCCGAGGAGGACCGGGAGGTCCGGCGCCAGGTTCCCGAGGAGGACCGGGAGGTCCGGCGCCAGGTTCCCGAGGAGGACCGGGAGGTCCGGCGGCAGGTGGCCGAGGACCGGGAGGTTGGGCGGCGGGCCGGTGCGGCGACGACGCCCCGCATGACCCCTCGGACCGCGGCCACGATCACCGACCCCGGTCCGGGCGCGGCCCTGCCGGCATCGGTGCGCGCGTCGATCGAGCCGCACGTCGGCGCCGCCTTGACCGGGGTCCGGGTCCACACCGGCCGGGATGCCGCCCATGCCGCGACCAGTCTGGCGGCCCGGGCCTTCACCGTCGGCGGCGACGTCTTCCTCAACCGGGGCGAATCCGCCTACGACACGTCGCTGATGGCGCACGAGGCCACCCACGTGGTGCAGCAGGGCGCGGCACGGTCGGAGCGGGTCCCGGCCCGGCGACCGGAGGAGGTACAGCGCCTCCCCGACTTCATCACCGACGAGCTGGCCGACTACGCCCGGCACATCCCGGGGTACACGTTGCTCACGGTCGTCATCGGCTACGACCCCCTGCGTGACGAGGACGTCGAGCGGAACGCGACCAACCTGGTCGGCGGGCTCATGGGGCTGGTGCCCGCCGGCAGCTACGTCTTCGACCAGCTGCGTGACCTCGGGGTCCTCGACCCCGCCTTCGCGTTCGTGGACGAGCAGCTGGCCGCGTTCGACCTGTCCCTGGAGCGTCTGGAACGCACGATCTCCGAGGCGTGGGACGAGATGGAGTTCACCCGGACCGACCTCTTCGACTACAACGTCGGCGTCCTCGAACGGCGCACCGGCGCGTTGCTCGACGACGTCACCGGGTTCGCGTCCTCGCTCCTGCCGCCACTGCTGGATCTCGTCAAGGACGCCCTCGTCGGCGTCGCCGAGGGCCTGCTGGCCGAGAACACGGCGTGGGACCTGGTCAAGAAGGTCCTGCACCACGACCCGCTGCGGGGCGAGGAGGTGCAGGCGCCCACCGTCGAGATCCTCGCCGACTTCCTGCGGCTCATCGGGAAGGAGACCGAGCTCGAGCAGATGCGCGTGCGTGGCACCCTGCAGCGCACTGCGGACTGGCTGGACACCCAGATCGCGACCTTCGCCGACCTGCTCACCGAGCTGACGTCGCTGTTCGCCGCCGCCTGGGACGCCGTCCAGCCGGAGAACCTCCCCGACCTGCCGGCGAACTTGGCTGCGCTCGTGCAGCAGGTCGGGGCGTACCTGCAGCGGGTCTGGGACTTCGCCGGCACCGTCGCCTCCCAGGTCATCGCGCTGATCAAGGACGCGCTGCTGGGCTGGTTGTCCTCCTTCGCCCACGAGCTCCCGGGGTTCCACCTGCTCACGGTCGTCCTGGGGCGCAACCCGTTCACCGGCGAGCAGGTCCCCCGGACCGCGGTGAACGTCATCCGGGGCTTCATCACGCTGCTGCCGGGTGGGGAGGCGGTCTACGAGCGGCTGACGGAGACCGGGGTCGTCGCCGAGGCCGGAGCCCGGATCGAGGGCGCCCTTTCCGAGCTCGGCATCACCTGGGAGTTCGTCCTCGGCTTGTTCCGTGGCATCTGGGACGCCGTCGTGTCCATCGACGCGCTGATCGACCCGCTCGGCGTGTTCACGCAGATCCGGAACCGGTTCGGGGAGCCCGTGAGCCGGCTCTTCCGGTTCCTGCGCGTGGTGCTGGGCACGGTGTTCGAGCTGCTGCTCGCGCTGATGGACTTCCCGACCGACCTCATCGGCCGGATCGTCAGCAACGCGTTCCTGGCGTTCGAGGACATCCAGCGGGACCCGATCGGGTTCCTGCTCAACATGCTCGCCGCCGTCCGGCGGGGCCTGTCCGGCTTCTTCGACAACTTCCTCACACACCTCACCGGCGGCCTCGTCGACTGGCTCTTCCGGGGGTTGCGCGCCGCGGGGATCGAGCCGCCCGCGGACCTGTCGCTGTCCTCGGTCCTCGGCCTGGTGCTCGACGTCCTCGACGTCTCGGTCGAGCGCATCTGGGAGAAGCTGGGCGAACGGTTCGGTCCGGAGACCATCGACCGCATCCGTGGCGCCATCGACCAGGTCGTGGGGATCTGGTCGGTGGTGCGCGACGTCTCCGAGCGCGGGGTCGGCGCGCTGTGGGAATACCTCGAGGGCCGGCTCGGGGACCTGTGGGACACCGTGCTGCAGGCGGCCACCGACTGGATCATGGAGCAGGTCGTCGGGCGGGTGGTCGCCAAGCTGCTGAGCATGCTCGACCCCACCGGGATCATGGCGGTCATCAACGGCTTCACGGCGTTCTTCAACGCCGTCCAGTCCGCGATCGAGTACGTCCGCGAGCTGCTGCAGATCGTCGACGAGTACGTCGCCACGCTCGCGTCGGTCGCCGCCGGCGACATCGAGCCGGGCGCCGCGCGGGTGGAGCGCGGACTCGCGTCCATGATCCCCGTGGCGATCGGTTTCCTGGCCAACCAGGTCGGCCTCGCCAACATCGGGGAGCGGATCGTCGAGATCGTCGGCCGCGTGCGCGAGGTGGTCGACCAGGCCCTCGACTGGCTCCTCGACCGCCTCGAGGAGATGGTCCAGCAGGTCCTCGCGCTGATCGGCGGCGGGGACCGCGACTCCGCCGCGCCTGACGGAGCCGGCCTGGGTGCCATCGACGAAACGGTCACGGTTGCCGGCCAGGTGCACCACCTTAAGGACGACGGTCCCCGCGGTGCGCTCGCGCTGCACTCCGGCACGGTGCTCGTGAACACCATCAAGGACGCCGAGCTGCAGGCACTGGTCTCGACGTACAACGCCGCGAAGTCGCGAGACGATCGGGCGGCCGCGGCCAAGGCGGTCGCGGCATGGATCGCGGCCAAGAACCCGATCGGCGGCCCTGGCGGCTCGGCGCCCGGCATCGGGCAGCTGCAGAAGCACGGCGCCAAGGAGACGGGTCTGCTCAACTCAGGGGTACCACTCTGGGTGCTGCAGTCCGAGCACGTCATCCCGTTCGCCGTGATGAGGGGCCTGTGGGACGTCATTGGAACGCACAGCCACGTCGTGGACCGCAAGACGATGAGATCGGAGGATGCGAGCCTGACGACGATCATGATCTACCAGGCAGCCGCCGTTCGGAAGAACAAGCGAGAGGCTGCCCGACGTTCGAGCCTCGCAGCCGACTTCGAGGCGATGGCGGATCGCTACTGGCAGCGCTCTGACGCGGGCGAGCGAGAGGCGGAGCAGGTGATGCGAGCGTGGGTCATCCGAGCGCTGGGCCGGGAGCGGCCGTGGTACGAAGACCTCACCTGGGAGGTCGTCCAGGAGGAGCACGCGGCCCCGGACGGTGCGAGCACCCGTGGCGCGCGCCGCAACGAGGCCACGGCGGTCCCGCCCTTGACCGACATCCAGACCGCCGCCACCCGTGAACTGAACGACGCGATCGCGATCCTCGATACCGCGATCGCGGAGGGCGCGCGGCCCTGAGACCCGGTTTCCAGCGGCTTGCTCGCTATGACGCCGCGATCGGGATGATGGCGGGTTCACGGTCCCGTGACGAGCAGGACCTAGCTTTCCGGGCGGGCTCCGGCCCGCGTTCCACCGGTGAGCGGGTCTCCCCGCGGGTCCTGGCGGGACGAGCGGTGAGGCGGAGCGGGGTCCCGCCGATCACCGGTCGCGCTCGGAGGCGAGGTGAGACCGTGGAGGTGACCGTCCGGGGTGTCAGCTTCCAGGTCCAGGACGACGAGTTCGCCGCGTTCTGGCGGCGGGTGTGCAGCGGCGACTGGGAGCCGGACTCCTTCGCCGTCCTCGAGTCCCTGCTGGAACCGGGTGGCACGTTCGTCGACGTCGGTGCCTGGATCGGGCCGCTCAGCCTGTACGCCGCCGCGCGGGGCATCTCCTGCCACAGCGTCGAGCCGGACCCCACCGCTCGGACCGTCCTGCTCGCCAACCTGGCCCGCAACCCAGAGCTGGCCGGCCACGTCACCGTCGACCCCGTGGCGGTCGCCGAGTGCACCGGACCGGCGCGGCTCGGCAACATCACCTCCGTGCAGGGCGGGGACAGCATGTCCAGCCTGCTGTTCGCCGACGGGCGCGTCTCGTGGGTGGTCGACGGCGTGCGGCTCGAGGACTTGCTGACCGAGCGGGCCGCGGGGCCGGTCGCCCTGCTGAAGATGGACATCGAGGGAGCAGAGGTCGAGGTCCTGTCCGGGTCGGCCCCGTTCCTCGCCCGCTCCCGGCCGCCGCTGTTCCTGTCGGTGCACGCGCGGTTCTGGCCCGACCCGCTGGCCAGGATGACGCGGCTGCTGGACGTCCTGTCGACCTACCGCGAGCTGCTCACACCGGCCCTCGAACCGGTCGACCCCCGTTCCCTGCTGGACGACGAGCACCTCCGTGGGTTGTTCGAGCTGGTGGCCCTGTGACGACCGGCGCACCGGCGGGGGCCTCGCCGCACCCACGGATCTGCGTCGGCATCTCGTCGCCGGACGACGTGGACGCGGTGCTCCGCACGCTGGCGTTCCTGGACGCGCACACCGACCCGGCGGTGGAGGTCGTGCTCCTGACCGGACCGACGAGCCATCTGCCGGCCGCGGGTGACCAGGCCGTGGTCGGTACCCGTCTGGGCACACTGCCCCGCTGGGAGACCGCGCGCGGGGGCGCGGCAGCGTTCACCCGGCTCGTCACCGGCAGCACCGCCGACGTCGTCGTGCTGCTCGAGTGCGGTGTGCTGGTCGGCCCGGGCTGGCTGGACCTCCTCCTGGCCGCGTTGCGACGACCGGGCTGCGGGCTCGCCGGGCCCTCCACCAACCGCGCGTGGAACGAGCAGGCCGCGGCCCGCGCGAGCGGGGCCGATCCCGGCTCGGTCCGCCGGGACGCGGCCCGGGTGCTCCAGCGCTTCGGCCCCGCGGCGCGCAGCCTCGCCCCGCTGCACTCCCTCGGTGACTTCTGCTACGCGGTGCGCAGGGAGGTCGTCGACGTCGTCGGGGAGGCCGATCCGGCCTACGGCGCCGGCCCGTGCTGGGAGATGGACTACAACATCCGCGCCGCGCGCGCAGGCTTCACCGGCCTCTGGGTGGCCGGGGCGTGGGTCTTCCGCCCGCCGACCACCGCGCAGCGGCTCCGGGACGAGGAGGCACTGCTGGCCCGGAACCGGCAGCTCTACCAGGACCGCTTCTGCGGACTGCGGCTGCGGGGCGAGACGTCGGCCTACCGGGCGCACTGCCTCGGCGAGGCCTGCGAGCACTTCGCGCCCGCGGGGCTCGTCCGGGTGAGCCGGCCGGTTCCCGGCGGGGCCGGTGCGGCGACGGTCCTCGGCGCGGGTGCTGGCACGCGTCGTCGGGCAGCGACCCCGCGCGTGACCGAGAACGGCCCCCTCATCTCCTGCATCATGCCGACCCGTGGGCGCCCGGTCCTCGCCGCACGCGCCGCGGAGTACTTCCTGCGGCAGGGCCGGACGGACAGCGAACTGCTGGTCGTCGAGGACGCGTCGCCGGGGCTGGCCGCACTGCTGCCGGACGACCCGCGGATCCGCCTGGTCCCGACCGTCGGAGCGCGCAGCATCGGTCAGCTGCGCAACCACGCGTGCTCAGTCGCCCGGGGCGACATCCTCGTGGAGTGGGACGACGACGACTGGCACGGTCCCGACCGCCTCAGCCGGCAGGTCGCCCCCCTGCTGGACGGGGAGGCTGACGTCACCGGCCTCAACGACCTGACCTGGTTCGACCTGCTGGGCTGGCGGGGCTGGCGGCTGACCGAGGACCTGCAACGCCGCATGCTGGCCCACGACGTCTACGGCGGCACGCTGGCCTTCCGGCGGTGGGTGTGGGAGCAGCTGGCCCGCTTCCCCGACCGTTCGTTGGCAGAGGACGCCGACTTCCTCAACCGCGCCATCCGCGGCGGTGCGCGGCTCGCGGCCCTGAGCGGGCGGGACCTCTACGTGTACGTCCGCCACGGCGGGAACAGCTGGCGCGTGCCGTGCGGCCGGTTCCTCGACCCCGCGGGCTGGCTCGCCGTCGACGTCCCGGGGATGAGCGCCGCAGACCGCGCCTTCTACCGCGCGCTGAGCCCGGCCGCTCCCGTGGCGGACCAGCACAGCGGCAGCCGCCCGCTGGTCTCCTGCCTCATGCCCACCCGTGGCCGCCCTGCCTTCGTGCCGCAGGCGGTGAGGTACTTCCTCCGGCAGGACTATCCCGCCGCCGAGCTGGTCATCCTGGACGACGGGCCGGAGCCGGTGGCCGACCTCGTCCCCGCCCACCCGACGATCCGGTACCACCGGCTGGAGCACGGGATGGTCCTGGGGGCCAAGCGCAACCGCGCCTGCCAGCTCGCGACCGGCGACATCCTGGCGCACTGGGATGACGACGACTGGCAGTCACCGCATCGGCTGACGGTCCAGGTCGACCGCCTCCTCGACGCCGGCGCCGACGTCTGCGGCATGCGGCGACTGCGCTTCTACGACCCCGTCCGGCGCCGGGCGTGGCGGTACAGCTGGCCGCCCCAGCGGCGGCAGTGGGCGGCCGGGACGAGCCTGGTGTTCAGCCGGGAGCTGTGGCTGCGATCCCCCTTCCCCCCAGTGGCCGCGGGCGAGGACAGCCAGTTCGTCTGGCGATCGGCCGTGCGCACGATCGTCGACGTCAGCGACCACGACTGCGTCGTCGCGCTCGTCCACGCCGGGAACAGCGTGACCAAGACCGGCCGGGGTGCGTGCTGGGCGCCGGAGCCCGTGGGCGACGTGGAAGCCCTGCTGGGCGCCGACCTGTCCTTCTACCAGGCGCTCGGGCGGGGATCGGCCTGATCGCCGCGCCGCACCGGCGTGTCCCTGGCCAGGGGACGAGCACCTGGTGCTCCTGCGTCCCCGGGTCGGTCCAGGGCCCTGGCGCACCGGGTCCGCGTCACCGACGGATGGGGAGAGCCGGCCGGGTCGGCTGAGGACGGGAGTCGCCGGACGTGGCCCGCGCCGATGGGGTGGCCCGACGCAGACCCCGGTCGACCGGCAGCTGCCGGTCCGTCATGAGGACCTCGGCGACCCGGTCCTGCAGCGCGGGCGAGGGCCTCAGTCCCAGCTCCTCGTCCAGCATCATCGTGAGGAACTCGTAGCAGCGCAGCGCCTCCGCCCGGTTGCCGGCGTCCAGGTGTGCCTCGATGAGCGCCGCGTGGGCCGCCTCCCGCATCGGTTCGGCCCGGATCGCGGCGAGTGCGGCGTCCACCGCCAGGCCGAAGCGGCGGGCGTGCCGCCAGTGGTGGCTCAGCTGTTCCAGAGCCCCTATCCGCAACTGGCGCAACCGTTCCCGCTCGATGATCGTCCAGTCGTCGTACCAGTCCGGCAGCAGGTCTCGGTCGAGCGACCGCGCGCAGGCCGCGGGGTCGACCCGCACCTCCGCCGGTGGCCCGGAAGGCACGTCGGCCGCGAGCAGCCGCCGGGCCAGGGTCTCCTGGTCCCGGACGTCCACCCGGACGAGATCGTCGAGTCTCAGGTGCACCCGGTTCACGTGCACCACCCCCGGGATGTCGCGCAGCCGACAGAGTGCGGAACGGAGGCTCGCCGCGGACCGCTGCTGATCGCGGTCACCCCACAGGGTCTCGGCGACGTACTCCCGGTGCAGCGTCCGCCCGCTCAGTGCCAGGAGCGCCAGGACCCGCTGGGGTGGGAGGGCCAGGCCGACGGCCTGGTCGCCGCGCAGCAGCTCGAAGCCGTCGAGGAGCCTCAGGCGCACCGGAGCCGGGGCCCGCGCGGTCTCGGCTGACGGGACGGCTGCCCCTGACGTCACTGGCTCATCGGTGACGAGACCGGCGGCCGGGGGAGCGGCGGAGCGGCTGGCCATGACGCCTCCTCATGACGGGAAGGTATGAGGTGACGTTGGTGGTGGCCCGTCAACGGATCGTCAATGCCGGTAGGCGGGCGGCGCGTCCTCTCACTCTTCGTGAGTGTCCGAGCACGTCTGGGTGAGCCAGTGGTCGATGGCGGCGAGTATCGCGCGCCGGCCTGCGACGACTCGCCCTGGATCCTCCTGTGCCGTGGGCGGCCAGCAGCGGAGGCGTGCCACGGACACACCGGCGTGCTCCCACAGCGATACGGTCAGCACTCGGTGGCCACCGGTCCCGGTCATGTCCGCAGTCTTCGCGGCGCCCGACGCCCCATCGACATCCGACCGTTGCTGCAACGTCATCACGCCGACTCCCGGCCCGTGCTGCGGTGGCGAGGGGGCGCCACGGGCGAGCCGCGGCAACAGCGCGGTGTGCCGGCATCCACTGCCTCGTCGTCACACCAGGAGCTCGGGTCACGACAGGCGTCGGCCGAGACTCCCCTCGGCCCCTGCGTCCCTCCCGCGGAGCTGGGCCGACGGGCTCGTACCCCGCCCGCCGGGACGCGGACGGTCACGCAGTCGGACGCCAGACACCCTCCCTGGGCTGGGCTTCGTCCTCGCCTGGCCACGGCGGCATGGTGGTGGCGACGGCGGTGAGCGGTTCCCCGTCCCGTGCTCGGAACTGGAACGTTGTCCCGGCGGGTATGGACAACGAGACGCCGGGGCGCAGGTCCACCACTCCGTCCGGCGCTGTGCTGGGCCGGCGCCACATCTGTCCATACCCGCTCACCACGTACCAGAGCTCCTCGACCGTGCGGTGCTCGATCGCACGGGAGACGGTTCCGGCCGGGAGCGTGAAGTGCGCTGTTCCACCGCGGGTGCCCGTCACGAGCAGGCGGACCTCCGAGCCGTCGGGGGCCAGGTAGTCCGCAGACGCGGGGAGCTCCCTGGTCTCTGCTCCGTCCACACGCCCTCCTCGAGCGCTACCGCCCCGGTGTCCCTGCTCGGGGTCGGGGTCGTCGGCCGCGCCCTCGGGACACCCACCCCCACCATCCCCGGAGTGTGATCGCAGACCCGTCACCGGCACGTCACCTCCTGAGCGACGAGCCGCCCCAGCTCCTCCTGCCGGAGGACCGGCCCGACCGTGCTGGCACGGCCCTGTCGCACCCCGATCGGCGTACGGACGTCGGCGGTTCGGGTCCTCGTCGGACTCCGGCTGATGCACACGCGGTCGCTCGAGCCGCTCCCGACGGCGTTGCCCTGGCAGCACGCCTTGTTGAGGCGTTGCCCGGGTTCGAGGGCTGCCGCGGCGCCGGTAGCGGCTCGGCGCGAACGCTGTCGGCCCCGAAGCCCGTTGGGGATGCCCAGGGACCGGCGAACCCCCTGCCGAGGCCGTGCGCCGCGATGGTGTCCTCGAAGTCCCTCGCGCGCCGACTGGCGGTCGCCGACTCGAGCACTCTCTCCGGTGCCGCTCCTGCGGCAGAGGTGCGGTGACGGTGACGCGGTGGTGACGCCACTGCCGCTACACCTCGGCCCATGCCGCTGACCTCTTGCGTGGGCGTTCACGAGCGGCGACGGGCAGCAACCGACGTGGCCGCCGAGGATCCCCTGCCGGTGGAGCCGACCGTCCAGGTCGGTGCGGGCGGGGGTGCGGTGACGTGTGTGGCCCCGCTGCACGAGCTCGTCCCGGCGGCACGGACGTCGACCTCCACCGAGCGTGTCGTGCTGGTCGATCAGGCGCCGTTGCTGTCGGGTGACGGATGCGTCCACCCGCCGCTGGGGTCAGCGATGCACGCGGCCTCGGCGCTGCCCTGGGCGTCGGGTCACGGTGCCGGCGCTCGGCCGCCGGTGCGGCAGCCACGGCCGGGGTGACGGCATGTCGAGGTCGCGTACCGGGATGGTGTCCGGGGCCGTGGTGGCGCTGATGGTCGTCGCCGGTTGCGGCGGTGGCGGGGACGACAGCGACCCGGGTGCCGCTCCGGCCACGACGACGTCGTCCGCGCCGGCGCCGACACCCGTGCCGGCGCCGACCGATCCGGGCTCCCCTCCGCCCGGACAACCGGCCGATCCGGACGCCTCGGAGCACGGGACACCGGGGGAGCCGCCGACCGATCCGGGCTCCCCTCCGCCCGGACAACCGGCCGATCCGGACGCCTCGGAGCACGGGACACCGGGCGAGTCGCCGACCGGACCGAGTGCCCCGGCACCCGGCTCCCCACAGCCGCAAGCCGAGCCGGACTCGCCGGCGCCTCCGGTTCCGCCTCCTCCGCAGACGACCACTCCGCCTCCGCCCCCGCCTCCGCCCCCGCCTCCGCCCGAGCCGGCAGCGCCACCGCCTCCACCCGAGCAGACGGGTCCGGAGGCCCCCGAGCCGCCGGCGGAGGAGAGGCCAGAGATCGATGCGGTCGGACTGCCGATCGGGGGCCCCGTCGAGAACGACGGCGCATCGGACCTGTGTGTGTCCGTGAGCTACCTGGGCACGCAGCTCCCGCCCGGCGTCCAGATCGAGGTGGGCACTCCTGTCGTCACCGACGAGGCGTTCACCGTGAAGGAGGACGGGTGCTCGAACACAGGAGGACCGCCGTGCGAGGGGTTCGTCTTCACCTCCGGGAACACGGACCCGAACGATCGGGAGACGTGCATCGTCGCCGTCCACTACGACGTCCCGGTGGCTGACGAACCGGCAGAGCCGGCTCCGGAACCGGACTCGGCGCTCCTCCGGCTGAGCGGTCGACTGCAGTGTCCGGCGGACCTGGATCCACCCTGCACGGCACTCGCCACCAGCATCGAGACGGACGACCAGGACATCGCACTCTCCCCGCCCGAGCAGTCGGGATGACCTCCCCGCTCCCCGATCCGGCGACGTCCCTCAGCCGGCTCGGGCAGGTCGCGGGATCGGTCGCGCAGGTCGTCGCGCCGCTCAGCGTCCTCACCGCGCTGCTCTTCTACTTCGGCTACGCCTCCTCACGAGCGCGGTACCTGTACTTCGGCGTCGACGTCGACACGATCGGGCTCAGCACGCAGGACTACGTCATGCGCAGCCCGGAGCCGCTGCTGACCCCGCTGCTGGTCCTGGCGCTCCTGGCCGTCGTGGTCGCGGTCGTCCACGAGCGGGTGCACCGCCGCGTGCAGGCAGCTCTCGCAGAGGCGAAGGACGCCGACCCGAAGGTGGCCGCGCCCGGGCGGGACCGCGTGGACCGGGGGAGCCGGAGAGCTCGCGCCGCCGTCGTCACCGGAGACGCCGTCCTGCTCGTCGGCGTACTGCTCCTCCTCGCCTTCCCGCTGGCAGGCGACTGGGCGTACTACGCCCTCGTGACACCGCTGCTCATGGCGGCCGGCACCGGACTGGCGCTCTACGGACGGCGGATCGCGCGGATGCTGGAGCGGGGGAAGATGCCGTCGGGGCTGGTGACCGTCGTCCTGTCCGTGCTCCTGGTGATCAGCGTCTTCTGGGCCACGGCGACCTTCGCGGAGTGGTCCGGCCGGGGCGCGGCGCGTGAGGTGGCGCGGCACATGGACCGCCTCCCGGCCGTCATCCTCGACACCACCGAGCGGCTGCACCTGTCCTCCAGCGGCGTCCGCGAGACTGCGCTGGAGCCGAGCGAGGGGCAGACGTTCCACTACCGGTACCGAGACCTGCGGCTGCTCATCCAGGGCGAGGACAGGGTGTTCCTCGTCCCCGAGAGGTGGGACGCCAGCAACTCCACCCTGATGGTGCCCATGGACGACTCGGTGCGGCTGCAGTTCCGCTTCCTCAACGACCCTCCGTGAGGACGGGCACCGTACGCAGCACCGGTGCCGTTCAGCCACGGCTCACCCGGGGAGCAGGCCGGTCGTCCGCCCCGGGCCCGGGGGCTTCCCCACCGTCCGACGACGGCGTCGTGGCCAGGAGGTCCCGGGCCAGCGCGGGACGGTCGATGAAGGGATTGCGGTTCCCCTGGCGGTCGAAGACGGCGGCGTTGCGGTGCCGCTCCCACTCGGTGACCGGCTCCTGCTCGTGCCAGTCCAGCAGCACCCGCCGCCGCGGCGGCGGCATCTCGCCGGGCTCGATCTCCCCGGGATAGCGGAGCAGGAAGTAGAGGACGGCCCGCGCAGCCGCTCCCTTGCCGTGCGCCGGCTCGAACCCGTTCGCCTCGCTCTTGCCGCACTCATCCCGCACCACCCGTGGTGGTGCGCTCACCGTGGGGGGCTCGGGGAAGTCCGCGAACTCGGCGAACGGGGTGTTGCCCCGGAAGCTGTTGCAGCGGGCCTCGCAGGCGAACAGGTGGTGCAGGTCGCCGCGCATCGGCTCCCGCCTGGCGAACCAGCTCTGCGGGACCACGTGCTCGCAGTTGAACGGCAACGCCGCCTCCACCGCGGCCGCCACCTCCGCCGTCACCGCGGCATCGGCCGGCGCGTCCAGGCCGGCGAGCCGGGTGGTCAGCTCCCGGGCGCGGGCCCGGGCGATGTCCAGATCGGCGCGGATCAGCGCCTCCGGCTCCCACACGTGACCGGTGTACAGGCTGCGCAGCACCCCGGAGGGCTGCAGGTCCACCCACGGGTACAACTCCCGTGCCGGCTTGTACGCGGGCCGGCGCGCGTGTGAACGCGTCACCAGGTCGGCGTACTGCGCGAGTGCGACCCCGCTGTAGTAGCGGTCGGCGGCCGCGGTGTCGGCCTCGGCGTCGTAGTACACCCGGTCCCGGGCTCCCGCGAGTTCGGCCAGGGAGGCCTCCACGTCGGCCGCCGTCAGCCCCGACACCTCGATGCCCACATCCGTGCCCACCCCGCACCACCTACACCCGTCCCGTCACGGCGGTGTCAACGCCCATCTCGCGACCGGGACCCCGGTCGGGCCCGCCGGTGGTGACGCCGCGGTGACGCCCCTGCCGCTACACCTCGGCCCATGACGCAGACCTCCCGCGTGGCCGTTCTCCGACCGCGACAGGCGTTGGACGACGTGGCCGCTGACGACGCCCTGCCGGTGGAGCTGACGATCCAGCTCGGTACGGGCGAGGCCGCGCTGGCGGGCTCGGTGCCGCTGCACGAGTTCATCGCGACGGCGGGGACGCTGACCCACGCCGAGCGCGTCGTGCTGGTCGACCAGGCGCTGCTGCTCATGGAGGACAACTACGTCCACCTGCCCCTGAAGTCGGCGATGCACGCGGTGGACCCGGTGCAGCGGCTGCGGCTGCTGCGGGCGCGGCTGGGGCAGCAGACGGACGCCACGATGGATCCCGAACGGGTGTTCCACGCCGAGCTCTCCGAGATCTTCCACTCGGTCCGCGACCTGCACACCAACTACCTGCTGCCGGCGCCCTTCGCCGGCCAGGTCGCCTACCTGCCGTTCCAGGTCGAGCGGTGCGTCGAGGGAACGAGGCGGCAGTACATCGTCAGCAAGCTGGCGCCGGGGATCAGCGACCCGACCTTCCGCGTCGGTGTGGAGGTCCTCTACTGGAACGGCGTCCCGATCGAGCGGGCGGTGGCGGTCGCCGCCGACCGCTTCGCCGGAAGCAACCGCCCCGCGCGGCTGGCCCGTGGCATCGAGTCGCTGACCATCCGGCCGCTGAGGCTGCACCTGCCGCCGGACGAGGAGTGGGTCACCGTCACCTACCTCGACGCCGACGGGGTGCGCCGTGAGCTGCGGGTGCCGTGGCTGGTGGCCCCCAACGTCCCGCCGATGGCCGACGCCGACGCCGTCACCCCGGCAGCCGCGTCCCTGGGCCTGGACCTGCTCACCGACGAGGTCGGCCGCGCCCAGGCACTCCTCTACGCCCCGAGGGCGGTCGAGCAGCAGTTCGGTGCCGAGGGCGTCGACCTGTCGACCGAGCCGGCCGCGCCCGGGGCCGACGTCCCGACGTCCATGCCGCTGGTCTTCAAGGCCCGCAGCGTCGTCACCAGCTCAGGGACCTTCGGCCACCTGCGCGTCTTCCGGTTCAACGTCCCGGACCCGGACGCCTTCGTCGCCGAGTTCGTGCGCCTGGTGGAGCTGCTGCCGCAGGAGGGGCTGATCCTGGACGTGCGCGGCAACGGCGGCGGGCACATCTTCGCCAGCGAGTTCACCCTGCAGACGCTCACCCCGCGGAGGATCGCCCCGGAGCCGGTGCAGTTCATCTGCACGCCGCTGAACCTCGCAATCACCCGCCAGCACGCGAGCAACCCCATCGGCATCGACCTGGGGCCGTGGGTCCGTTCCATGGAGCAGGCGGTGCAGACCGGCTCGATCTTCTCCGCGGGGTTCCCGCTCACGCCCGAGGCCGGCGCCAACGCGATCGGGCAGCGCTACGTCGGGCCGGTGGTCCTGGTCACCGACGCCCGCTGCTACTCGGCGACCGACATCTTCGCCGCGGGCTTCCAGGACCACGGGATCGGCAAGGTCCTCGGGGTGGACGACAACACCGGCGCCGGCGGGGCCAACGTGTGGACCCACGGACTGCTCAAGCAGTTGCTCGACCTGCCGGCGCCGAACCCGGACAACCCCTACGTCGCCCTGCCGAAGCAGGCGGACATGCGCGTGTCGATGCGTCGCACGCTGCGGGTCGGCGCGCTGGCGGGGACGCCGGTGGAGGACCTGGGCATCACGCCGGACGAGCGGCACGAGATGACCCGCCGCGACGTGCTGGAGGGCAACCCCGACCTGATGGAGCACGCCGGGGAGGTCCTCGCCGGCATGCCCCGCCGGCGGCTCTACGTCACCGCGTCCCTGGCCGGCGGCACGCTCACGCTCGAGGTCGACGTGGTCGGCACCGACCGGCTCGACATCCACGTCGACGACCGGCCGCGGGCCAGTACCGATGTGTCCGACGGGCACCGGACGCTCACGGTCGACGGCGCCCCCGGCGCGCGCGTCGTGCGGGTCGAGGGGTTCGCCGCCGGAGCCCTGGTCGCCGCCCGGACGCTGCGCGTCTGAGGGAGGACGACGTCGCCGGTGAGGACCGGATCGCGAGGGTGGACATGGACCAGCTGCTCGTCGTGCTCGAGTCGTCGGAGCAGGACCTGACGCGCGCCGTCACGGGTCTGGCCGTCGAGCTAGAGGGACGAGCGACGGTGTTCGTGCCGGTACCCGCCGTCCGGCCCGAGGCGCGGACGACGCCGGTCTCGCCTCCCGTCGCCGTCGTCGCGCTCGACGACCGCGGCGCCGGCGCCGACCTCGGCGAGTGGGTCGGCCGTTACCTCGACCAGACGCCCGCGGCGACCCTGACGTGCTCGGCGGGCGGGAGGTTCGTGCGGCTGGACGGCGGCACGCGGTCCTCCGCCCGCGACGCCCTCGCCGACCTGCTGGACACCTGACCCACCGGGGAGGGGCGACATGGAGTACCTGGTCACCGCCGCGGCGGCCCACCCCGTTCCGACCGGCCGCCGTGGTGTGCACCGGACGACGTTCGGCGACCGCGTGCTGTGGTGGGGACCCGACGGGGCGCTGGGTGCAGGGGCGGCAGAGCGAGCGGCCGGGGAGCTGCGGCTGGTCACCCAGCTCGGCACCCGGTTCCTCGACGACCACCCGGACGTGCCGGTGGCGCTCGACGCCGGCCGGTATCTCGTCATCGACGTCCCCGCGGCATGGCGTGATCGGCTCGACCCCGCCTGCGGCTACCGCGTGCGGCCACTGCCGGTCGACGCCGCGGTCGTCACCCGGCCGGCCGCAGCCGCCGCGCGGCGCGCCCCGGTGCCGTGGATCGCCGACCTCGTGCAGCGCGTCCACGCGAGCGCCCTCGGGGCCGACATCCGCACGCTCGCGGCCCTCCCCACCCGGCACTCGACGAGCCCGAGCCTGGCCGAGGCGATCTCCTGGGCGCGGGACCGTCTCGATGCCCTGGGCTACCGCACTGCCGTCGTCCCCGTGCCGCTGCCCGGCGGGAGTGACACCGTCTCGCTCGTCGCCGACCGCGACGGGACGGGCCCGGGACCGCGGCGGACCGTGCTCGCCACCGCGCACCTCGACTCGGTCAACACCCGTGGAGGCCCGCTCGCGCCGGCGCCGGGAGCCGACGACAACGCGAGCGGCAGCGCCGGGGTCCTGGAGATCGCCCGCGTCCTGCACGACCACCCGGCGACCCACGACCTGCGGCTGGTCCTGTTCGGCGGCGAGGAGCAGGGCCTGCACGGCAGCACCGCCTACGTCGCCGCCCTCGACCCGGCCGAGCGGTCCCGCATCCCCGCCGTCGTCAACATGGACATGATCGGCTGCCGCAACACCCCGGAGCCCGGAGTGCTCCTGGAGGGCGCCGTGCCGGCGCAGCCCCTGATGGACCGGCTGGCCGAGGCGGCCGCCACCTACACCGGACTGACGGTGCAGACGTCGCTCGACCCGTTCGCCAGCGACCACGTGCCCTTCATCAGGGCGGGCATCCCCGCCGTCCTCACCATCGAGGCCTCCGACCGGGCCAACGCCGCCGTGCACACCGCCGCCGACACCGACGACCGCATCGACGTCGGACTCGCCACGGAGATCGTGCGGATGAACGTCGCCGCGATCGCCGCCGAGCTGGGCAACGAGGGAGGACCGACCGTGACCGCATCCACCGAACTCCAGGAGCTCGGGCTCCTCGAGTCGTCACCGGGGCCGCTGCTGCGGCAGCTGTCGGGCCGCTACGCGTTCAACGGTGGTGTCGCCGACCGCGCCGAGCCCGAGGACGACACGCAGCCGGTCCTCACCGACCTCGCGTTCGACCGCGAGGGCCGGCAGCAGTTGCGCAGGCCCCGGTTCACGTTGCACGTCGACGTCGACGGGACCGATCCGCTCGGGGTGGTCAGCGGGACCGTCCTCATCAGTGCCGCGTCACCGGGCCCACCCGCCCACTTCATCGGCCGGGTCACCGCGGAGACCCCGGGTCTGCACCGCCACGACCTCGTGGTGACCGATCTCGTGCTGCCCTGGGGTGCCCTGGTCGTCGACCGCCTCGAGATCGGTCTCCTCCGGCACCGGCCGGCGGCACCACCGGTGGCCGAGGTGGTCTTCGTGGCCGCCACCGGCACGAGGTTCGGCCCCTACCGGGCCCGCCAGGTGTCCCGGTGGTTCCGCGAGGTCGAGGTCGAGGTCGACGTCGAGGACGGCGCGGTCGCCGCGGAGCCCTACGACACCCACCTGCACCCCGACCGCCCCGCCGACCTGCCGCGGGAGGACCTCACCCTGGAGCGGGCGTTCGCCCGGGCCGGCATCCGCATCACCCGGTCGAGCGGGTCGAACACGATCGACACGTCGACCGCGGGCGGCAACGGGCGGTGGAACTACCAGGAGCTGCACGACGCGATGGCCTCGCACTGGAGCGCCTACGCCACCGTGCCCCAGTGGAAGATGTGGGTCTTCCACGCCGAGCTCGCCGACAGCGACGGCCTCGGCGGCGTGATGTTCGACGGTGACATCGACGAGCCGGGCGGTGTCGACCGGCAGGGCACCGCCCTGTTCACCCGCAGCCCGCACTTCCACACCGAGGGCGGCGCCTACCCCCAGGCGAACCCGCCCGCGGCGCAGGCGGCGCGCCGGGAGCTGTTCTTCGACCTGGTGCACGAGACCGGGCACGCGTTCAACCTCGCGCACTCGTTCCAGAAGCAGGCGGTGCTGGGGGAGCCGGGCAGCGGGCCCTGGCCGGCGCCTCCCTGGATGCCGCTGGTCGACGCCCCCCGGTCGCTGTCCTGGATGAACTACCCCGACGAGGCCAGTCCGGGCGCGGGGCTGAACGCCACCTGGTTCTACGACCGGTTCCGCTTCCGCTTTGACGACGGCGAGAACCTCTTCCTCCGCCACGCCCCCGCGCGGTTCGTGCAGATGGGCAACGAGGCGTGGTTCCACAACCACGGGCGGGCCGGCCGCGGGACGCTCGACACGCGGCTGCAGCTGGCGCTGCGCCTGCCCAGCAGCGCGGTCGAGTACGGCGAGGCCGTGTTCTGCGAACTGCGGCTGCGCAACGTCGGGAACGAGCCGGTGCTGGCGCGCACCGATCTCGACCCGGCCGTGGGCACGGTGGAGCTCGCGGTCACCGGCCCGTCGGGCGAGCGGCGTCCCTTCCTGCCGTTCTACCGGGCCTGCGCGCGGCCGCGGATGGAGGTCCTGGCCCCGCAGGAGTCCCGCTACGAGTCGGTGAACCTGACGATGGGGCAGTTCGGCTTCCCGTTCAAGGAGCCGGGCAGGTACCGGATCGAGGCCTGCTGGGTCAACCGGGACGGGTCGACGGCGCCCGCGGTCACCACCCTCACCGTGCGGTCGCCGCGCTCCGAGGAGCACCGGGCGTCGGCCGGGAGGCTGTTCACCGCCCCGGTGGGGCGGGTCCTCGCCGTCGGGGGCACCCGCACGATCGACGACGTCGACGCGCTGCTCGGCGAGGTCGCCGACGACCTCGGCGTCCAGCACCCGGTGTCGCTATACCTCAGGACCGCGCGGACCGTGCCGCTCGCCCGTCCCTTCAAGGTGCTCAGCGCTGACTCGGCCGCGGTCCGGGTGCTGGACCCCGAACCCGACGAGGTCGAGCGAGGGCTGCGGCCGGTCGTGGAGCAGTTCGAGGCGGCGGCCGACGCCCTGGGCCACATCCAGTACGAACGGGTCGCCGACGTCTACAGCGCCTGCGCCGTCGAGATGGGCAAGCGGGCCGACGCGCGCACGGCGCAGGACAACATGCTCAAGCTGTTCCAGGCACGCCGGGTGGCCGAGCCGGTCATCGCCAGGGTGGAGGCCCGGCTGCACCAGCTGACCTGAGCGGCTCCCCGGCGCGGCGGCGCCGACGGTCGGCCCGGCGGTCGAGCGCCGGTCGTGGGGTGTCCGCCGCGCCCGCGGCTCGGCGCGGCCCCGGATCCCGGCGTCGACCTGCGCGTTGACGCAGGGGTGACGGCACGGTGATGCCCCGTCCCTACCGTCCGCCGCCACCGAGGGCCGCGCCGCAGACGTCATGGGGAGGCACCGTGACCGAACCCCCGAGATGGGACGGCGTCCCGCAGTTCCCGTCGGAGTACGGCCCGGTCCGGGACCCCGACGGGTACGTGCCCGGTACGCCGGGGGCCCGCACGTGGCAGGTGCCGACGTCACCGGAGCTGGTGATGGACTCGGTGGTCTCCAAACCGCTGCGGGAACTGATGGACCACGGGGGCCCGATCGGCGTGATGATCGAGCTGCGCACCCGGTACGAGGGCGGCATCCCCGCGGCCCGCACCCGGGTCACCCAGCTCCTGGGCGAGGTGGCCGGCGTCCGCCAGGACGAGATCGCCGACAACGGCAGCTACCTCACGGTGACCCTCCCGGCGTCCGTGATCGAGGAGCTCGTCCGCTTCGACGCCGGCCCGGCGGACCCACCGGACGAGCCGGGCCGGGCGCCACGCGGGGCGATCCACCGGCTCTGGCCCAACTTCCAGATCTCTGCCCTCATCTACCGCTCGGTCGTGACGACGAAGGCCCAGGCGGCGCAGCGCTCCTTCCGGGCGACCGGCCGGGGCCTGGTCTGGGCCGTCCTGGACTCGGGCATCCAGGGCGACCACCCGCACTTCGCCGCGCACGGCAACCTCGACGGGCTGCCGCACAAGTCCTTCGTGGACGCCGACGACAAGATGGCGCTGGTCGACGAGTCGGGCCACGGGACCCACGTGGCGGGGATCCTGGCCGGGGAGATGGTGGCGCCCGAGGGCGGCTCCATCACCGCCACCACCTGGTACCGCGACAGCGCCGGGAGCGTGCAGGTCGCCCCGCTCCGGCTGCCGTCGATCGCCGGCATGGCGCCCGAGTGCCGGCTCCTGTCCTGCCAGGTGCTCCGGCCCGACGAGTCCGGCGACATCACCGGGCTGATCGCGGCCCTGCAGTACGTCAACACGCTCAACGACGGCGGGCGCGACCTCGTCGTCCACGGGGTGAACGTCTCCGTCGGCCACCCGTTCGACCCGACCTGGTTCGCCACGGGGCTCACGCCCGTGTGCCGGGAGGTCGACCGGCTGGTCCGGTCCGGGGTGGTCGTCGTGGTGGCCGCGGGGAACTCCGGCTACGGCTACGCGCGCGACCCCCAGAACAACGTGTTCCGCCTCGGGTTCGACATGACGATCAACGACCCGGGCAACGCCGCGCTCGCGCTCACGGTCGGGTCCACCTCCTGCTCGCCGCACCAGAACGGCGTCTCCTACTTCTCCTCGAAGGGACCCACCGGGGACGGGCGGATGAAGCCGGACCTGATCGCCCCCGGTGAACGGGTCGTCAGTGCGGCTGCGGGGAAGCTCGCCGTCCGGGCCCGGGAGGCGCTGCCGGACTCGGTGTACATCGAGAACTCCGGCACCTCGATGGCGGCTCCGCACGTGTCCGGAGTGGCGGCCGGCTTCCTGTCGGTCCACCCCGAGTTCATCGGCCACCCCGAGCAGGTGCGCGCTGCCCTGATGGACACCGCCACCGACATCGGGCGGTCGAAGCACTTCCAGGGCGCCGGCCTGGTCGACGCCATGCGCGCCATCCAGTCCGTCTAGCCCCGGACCGAGCGCCCCGAGGGGATGCCGTGAAGTGGCCCTACGCACCGGTCGAGTTCACGAAGCAGGGAGCGGTCGCCCACGACGCCCAGGTCGACCGGGCGCTGCGGCTGGTCCGGTCCGGCCGCGACCCCGCCACCGACGTGCTGCTGATCGCGCACGGCTGGAACAACGACGTCGCCGACGCCGAGCGCCTGTTCACCGAGCTCGCCGACAACGTCGCCGACCTCGCCCGCACCCGCGCGCCGAACCGGCGGTGGGTGGTCATCGGCCTGCTCTGGCCCTCCGTCCGGTGGGCCGACGACGACCGTGTCGCCGGTGGGGGACTGTCCGCCGCCGGCGAGCTGCCCGCGCTCCTCGACGCGATCACCGAGCGCGTCGAGGACCCGGCCGCCGCCGACGAGCTCAGGGAGCTGGCCGGCGCGCTGGACGCCTCGGGCGAGGCGCGGGACCGGTTCCTCGCCCGGCTGCGCGACCTGCTCCCGCCCGAGCCGGACGTCGGGGACGACGACCCCGTCCCCGACGCGCTGCGCGCCGGCGATCCCGAGGAGGTCTTCGCGCAGGCCGGCGCGGCCGAGCTGGACGTCGACGCGTCAGCCGAGCCGGCCCGCGTCCCGGGTGCGGACACCGGCCTCCCGCCCGGAGTGGCCCCCGACTTCCTGACGACGAGCGGGACCACCGCGACCGGCCTGTCGCTGCGCGACCTCGGTCCCACGCGGGTAGCCCGGCAGCTGCTCAACCTCACCACCTACTACACGATGAAGGACCGTGCCGGCCGCGTCGGCACGCGCGGTGTCGCGCCGCTGCTCACCCGGCTCTCCCGACTGCCCGGTCCGCCGCGGCTGCACCTCGCCGGGCACTCCTTCGGGGCCCGGGTCGTCACCGCGGCGGCAGCCGGCACCGAGGCGCCGATCGCCTCGGTGACCCTCCTGCAGGCCGCCTTCAGCCACCGCGGCTTCAGCGGGAGCACCACCCCCCGGGGCGCCTTCCGCGGGTTGCTCACCGGCCCGCAGCTGGTGGGGCCCGCCGTGGTCACCCACACGCACAACGACAGGGCGGTCCTGCTCGCCTACGCCGTGGCCTCCCGGCTCGCCCGGCAGGCGAGCAGCGGGCTCGGCGACGCCGACGACCCCTACGGCGGCCTAGGCGCCAACGGCGCCGTGGCGACCGCCGAGGCCGACCGCCGCACCCTCGGCGACGACGGGACCCGGTACCGGTTCGCCCCTCGGCGGATCACCAACCTGCTCGCCGACCGGCACGTGACCGGCCACGGCGACGTCCGGAACCGGGCGGTCGCCAACGCACTGCTGGAGGCGATGCTCACCGCTCCGGTCGTGAGCCCCCGGACGTTCCCGGCCGAGGAGGCCGCCTCCCCGTCGCCGGCACCGCAGAGCGGAGCGGGTCCGTGACCATGCCCGTGCCGGGCGACCGGCACCGGCCGGATCGGCCCGGACGTGGCCACACCGCCTGCAGCGGTCCTCCCGTTCCCCAGGAGATCCGATGAGCACCGACACCCCAGGTCCGGCCGGTGTCCGCACGGCCGGCGCCGCCATCCCGCGCCCCCGGGCGGAGGTCACCGGCAGACCGCCGGCCGCGCTCGCTCCCGCCGGACCCCGGCCGGTGCCCGGCGCCGGCCACCGGCGGACGCTGTTCCGGCGGGTCCACGACGGGCTGGCCGGGCTGGTCGACCGCCGGGTGGGCTGGGACCGGCTGCCCCGCGGCCTCGGCCTCGCCGTGCTGGCCGGGCTCCGGGACACCCTGCGGCGGGAGAACCTGGCCGACCCCTCGTCCCGGGTGCCGGTCGTCGACGAACCGCCGGTGCCACCGCGCACTCCCCGGCACCTGGTCGCCCGCAGCGTCGACGGCTCGCACAACGACCTCGACCACCCGGACATGGGCAGGGCCGGCGCCCGCTTCGGCCGCAACATCCCCCTCGACAGAGTGCTGCCGGTGACCGACGACGAGCTGTTGCGGCCCAGCCCGCGGGAGGTCAGCCGCCGGCTGCTCACCCGGCGGACCTTCCAGCCCGCGGAGACGGTGAACACCCTGGCCGCCGCCTGGTTGCAGTTCATGATCCGGGACTGGTTCAGCCACGGGCAGGCGGACACCTCGAGGCTGGTGGAGATCCCGCTCGAGCCCGGTGACGACTGGTGGGAGGACCCGATGCGGATCCCGCGGATCCACCCCGACCCGACCCGGCCGGCCGGCGCCGACGGACCGGTGACCTCGATCAACGAGGTGACCCACTGGTGGGACGGGTCCTCGCTGTACGGCACCACGCCGGAGGAGCAGCGGCGGGTGCGGACCGGTCGCGGCGGCGAGCTGTACCTCACCGAGGCCGGGATGATCCCGCTGCCGGAGGACCCGGCCGTCGACCCGACCCGCGTCCCGGGGTGGTGGACCGGCCTGGGCATGCTCGCCACGCTGTTCGTCCGGGAGCACAACGCCGTCTGCGGCCGGCTCGCGGCCGAGTACCCGGACTGGGACGACGAGGAGCTGTTCCAGCGGGCCCGGCTGGTGGTCGCGGCCCTGCTCGCCAAGATCCACACGGTGGAGTGGACACCGGCCGTCATCAGCCACCCCACGGCGGCCTCCGCCCTGAGGATCAACTGGTTCGGCATCGCGGGGGAGCGGATCGCCCGGACGTTCGGGCGGTTGGGCGGGAGCGAGGTCGTCAGCGGGATCCCCGGGTCCGAGACCGCGCACCACGGCGTGCCGTTCTCGCTCACCGAGGAGTTCACGAGCGTCTACCGCATGCACCCGCTGCTCCCGGACGAGTTCGACATCCGTGCGGCCGACGGCGACCGGCCCCTGGACGTCCTCCCGTTCCGGGCACTCGCCGGTCCCCGTTCACGCGAGGTCGCGGACCGGTTCGCCCTGGGTGACCTGTTCTACTCGTTCGGCACCTCGCACCCCGGGGCGATCGTGCTGCGGAACTTCCCTCGCTCCCTGCAGTCGTTCGAGCGGCCCGACGGCAAGGTCGTCGACCTGGCCGCGACCGACGTCCTGCGCATCCGCGAGCTGGGGACGCCGCGCTACTGCGAGTTCCGGCGGCTGATGCACCTCGCGGCGCCGCGCGGTTTCGGCGAGATCACGGACGACGCCGAGCTCGCCGCCGAGCTGGCGGACCTGTACGGCGACGTCGAACGGGTCGACCTGATGGTCGGCCTGTTCGCCGAGAAGCGGCCGGCCGGGTTCGCCTTCAGCGACACGGCGTTCCGCGTCTTCATCCTGATGGCGTCGCGGCGGCTCAACAGCGACCGGTTCTTCACCCGTGACTTCCGTCCGGAGGTCTACTCGCCGGCCGGGCTGGCGTGGGTGCGGGACAACGACATGCGCACCGTCCTCCTGCGGCACCTGCCCGAGCTGCGGCCGGCACTCCGTGGCGTGGACAACGCCTTCGCTCCCTGGGGGCGGACCGGCGCCTGACCCGCTTCCCCGGGATGCCTCACGACGCCGCCGGCGTCACTCCGGTCGCGCGGCCCGGACCCGGGGCCCGACCCGGCGACCCACGTCCACCCCTCGGCACCATTGACTTCACCGGGTCGGGGGAGTGCACTCACGCATCGTCAGGGGAGAGCATCGATCTCCCCCCGGTCGGTGGCGTGAACTGGCCGTTCACCTCATGCCGTCTCACGCTGCGTGACCGACCAGTCGAAGGGTGGCCGTGACCGAGGAACGAAGCGCTGCACTCCTCGTGCGGGTCTGGCTCGAAGGCGCGACCGATGAGTTCCGGGCGCGGGTGACGGCGGTCGGTCTCGGTCCGTCCGAGGAGGACCGGACGGTGGCGCTCGCCACGTCGCCGCGTGAGGTCGTCGATGCGGTCGGTGAGTGGCTGCAGGATGTCCTCGGTGACGGAATGCGACCGATTGACAACTGAAGCCGCCAGCTCCGACCATCGGCGCTCCGAGGCTCCTGCTGCTTCGCCCCTCCGCCAGAAGGTGCCCCTGGGGGTGACACGCCATGCCTGTGGTCGTGACTCCGCGGATCTCCCTGCTCGACGGGTTCACCGTCCACCTCGGGAACGGGCCCGGCCGGGGAGGGGGTGACGACCTCCCGCGGGGAGTCCAACGCCTGGTGGCCCACGTGTGTCTGTCCGGTCGTCCGCCGCGGGCCACCGTGGTGGGACACCTGTGGCCCGACGTCTCGGAGGCGCACGCCCACGGCAGCCTCCGCACGGCCCTGTGGCGTCTGCAGCGGGTGGCTCCCGGGCTGGTGCACGCGTCCGGCGACGTCCTCTCACTCGCCGAGGGCGTCCGGGTCGACGTGCGGGAGCTGGGGGACTGGGCCCGGCGGGTCCGGGACCCGTCCTGCTGCCTGGCCGACGTCGCCGTCCCCGACGTCGGACTGCGGGGCGAGCTGCTGCCCGGCTGGTACGACGACTGGGTCCTCCTCGAACGTGAGCGGCTGCGGCAGCTGCGCATGCACGCGCTGGAGGAGGCGGCCGCACGGCTCGCCGCGGCCGGGCAGTACGGCGATGCCCTGCAGGCCGCCTACGCCGCCGTGCGTGCCGAACCACTCCGGGAGAGCGCTCACCGTGTGGTGATCCGCGTACACCTGTCGGAGGGCAACGTCACCGAGGCGCTGCGGGCGTACGAGCAGTTCAGGGCCGTCCTCGCCGACGAGATGGGTGTCCAGCCGAGCGAGAAGATGACGCGGCTGGTGGTGGGGCTGCGTCCACCTGCCGGCCTGCCGTGGGCTGCCGGGATGCCGCGCCCGTGACGCCGCGATGACGGCTGCCCCGTGACTTCCCGCGGGCGCCGTGACGAAGGCGTTCCGGGCGGTCAGTCGCCGAGGTCGGTGGCGAAGACGAGGAGGCTGTTGGCCGGCACGGTGATCCGGGAGGAGACCGGCATCCCGTGCAGCGGAGGGCCGTCGGCGACCACGAGCCCACCGTTGCCCTGGACCTCCGGGTTGGGCCAGTGGTCGTAGAAGTCGCTGTTGAACACCTCGTGCCAGCGGCCGGCGCGCGGGAAGCCGAGGGCGTAGTCGCCGTAGGACGTCGACTCGCGGAGGCTGACGACCACCACGACGTCGCGGCCGGTGCCGGGCACCCAGCGGTGGAAGGCCAGCACGCGGGCGGCGTCGTCGAGGGGGTGCACGGCGACCGGCTCGGCCCGCAGCGCGGGGTGCCGGCGGCGCAACCGCAGCAGGTCGCGGGTGCAGCGGTGGAAGTCGGCGCTGTGCCGGTCGGCGCCCTCGAGGCCGGCCCAGGAGATCTTCAGGTCGTCCCGGTGGGGGTCGTCGGACCACAGCCGGTCCTCGAGGAACTCCTGGCCCATGAACAGCATCGGCACGCCGGGCGCGGTCAGCAGCAGACCCGTGGCGGCTCGGGCACGGCTGCGCGCGTACCAGGAGCGGGCGTCCCCGCCGCCGGCCAGCCGCGCGATGCGGGGGTGGCGGTGGTCGCCGTCCGCGTCCAGGACGAGGTCGTGGTTCTCGAGGCAGTGGTAGGCCTGCCACGCGGAGCGTGTGCCCCACGGGCGCTGCAGCGCCCGGCGGACGGGGCCGAGGTCCACCGGGGCGGTCGCGCCGCCTGCCGCCTGGGCCAGGACGCCCCGGACGCCGTCGCGCAGCCCGTCGGCGTAGCCGATGTCGAACCCCATCCCGCCCGGGAGTGGCTGCACGGCCAGCCACCGGTGACCTCCCCAGTACTCGGCGATGAGGGCGGCGGACGGCTTGACGAAGTGCAGCGTCGCGGTCAGGTCCTGGCAGAAGGACCAGCCCCCGTTGTCGTCGATCACCGTGACCTCGTCGAAGCGCAGACCGTCGGCGTGGTACTCCTGGAGGAACATCACGGCGTTGCCGATGAGGAACGACCGGACCTCCGGCCGGTCGAAGGCGAACACCTTCCCGCCCGCCCAGCCGCGCTCGGAGAAGTACAGGCTGTTGTGCGGGCCGGGGTCGGGGGGCATGTCGAGGTGGTCGAGGCTGTGCCGGTCCAGGTCACCCCCGGCGTGGTTGTGGACGACGTCGACGAGCACGGCGAGGCCGTACACGTGGCACAGGTCGACGAAGGCCTTGAGCTGGCCCACCTGACCGACGAGCTGCTCGCGGCGCACCGGCGCGCGCCCCTGCTTCTCCAGCAGCTCGTTGACCCGGGTCACGTAGGGGTCGAGGTCCTGCGGCGGGACGCTGTAGTCGGTCTCGGGCGAGAACAGGTCCGTGCCGTTGTAGCCGAGACTCCACTCGCCGTGGAACTCCACCAGTGGCAGCGGCTGGACGGCGGTGACGCCGAGGTCGGCGAGGTGCTCGACGCGGTCGACGGCGTCCAGCAGCTTCGCGACGCGCCCGCGCCGGATGTCGCGGCCGTCCTCGTCACGGGCGGAGAAGACGCCGACGTGCAGCTGGTAGACGACCAGGTCGGGGAACCTGGGCGGTCGCCACCCGTCGTCGTGCCAGGGGTAGGCCGCGCGCTCACGGACGACGCAGTCGCAGTCGACCAGCGGCACCCCGGGCTCGAGCTCACGGGCCCAGGGATCCCGCTTGAGGTCCGCGTCGCCGCCGGCGCCGACGACGTGGAACCGGTAGTGCGTGCCGTCGGTGACGCCGGGGGCGAACCCCGCCCAGTGGCCCGGTGTGGGGCCGCGCACCAGCAGGTCCTCGGCGCGTGGCCGGTACGCGTGGGTGTCGCCGAGCGCCACGTACACCTCCCGGGCGCGCGGCGCCCAGACCCGGAAGGTCGCGCCACCGTCGACCAGAGTGGCGCCCATCGGTGTGCCGACCGTGACGTGCTGCTGCGACATCGCCATCAGGCCCTCCCGTGGTGCTGCCCAGGTCCGGATCGCGTCAGAAGCCAGGACCGCAGCGCCACCCGGCCGGCACGGCCGTCGTTCCGGCCGTTCGCCGCTCGACGCCGGCGGACCGGCCGGCTGCCCCGCATCCCCGCGGCTCCGTCACGCTGTGCGGCGGTCAGATGATCGCCGCCGCGGCCGACACGTCGACCAGCCCGGATCCGGTCGCCAGGTCGCGGCCGGGCACGGCCGGGTTGTTGAAGCGCGGGTGGCAGCGGCCCACGCGTACGTCGATGGCGGTGTTCGCGAGTGCCTGGGCGATCCGGGCGGGGGAGGCGTCGCTGCGCACGCCGCGCAGCACCGCGGCCGCGCCGGCGATCTGCGGCGCCGCCGCCGACGTCCCCGAGAAGAGCGCCCAGCCGTCGTCGGCGCTCGTGCCGTCGGGCGGGTCGCCGGCGCCGGCCGCCGCGCGCTGGACGTCGATCGGGCACCCCGCTGGGATGGGCAGCATGATGTAGGAGGCGCGCGGTCGCATCCCGACCAGCCCCGACACGGTCGGCACGTCGACGCCGCCGAACCACTGGCTGTGGTAACCGCTGGTGTAGTCGGAGGCCTGGAGATCCAGCCCGGCACTCGCGAACACGCCGCCGGCGGCGATGACGCCCGGGACCTGGGCCTCGGGGCCGAACTGGCCGTTGCCGGCGGCGAACACGACGACGACGTCGCGCTTGATCGCGTCGAGGATCTCGAGGATCAGCGGTCGATCGAACGCGGCCGGCTGCGCCGGCACGGGGTCGGGGTAGTCACCGCCCCACGAGTTGGTCAGCACGTCGGGACCCCCTGCCTTGGCGCGGACGAAGCCGGCCAGTGCTCCGACGAGGTGGCCGTCGTCGTCAGCGGCGCGGAACGGCTGCAGCACGGCCTCGGGGGCGATCGCGAAGACGTTCGCCGACTCCCCGGTCCCGTGGCCGTGCGGGTCTCGCGCCGGATTGGTGCCCGGGATGACGGTGACGGGCGACTGCACGTCGTAGCCGTGCGCTGCGAAGAAGGGGTGGCGGAACCAGCCGGTGTCCACCATCGCGACCGTCACGCCCCCGCCCCGCTGCCCGCGCTGGTGCGCCTCCCAGGCGCCGAGGATCGTCGCGACATCGTCGGGGACGCGCAGGTGGAAGCGGGTGACGGACGGCGGGACGGGGGCCGGGAAGACCGCCATCGGGGGCCGCGGCCGTTCGAGGACCACTCCTTCGACCGCCGCTGGGCCTGCCGTGCCGACGCCCAGCGCCTCGGGCTGTCCGTCGCCGACGATGTCCAGGTGGGTGACGTACTCCTCGCGGCCGACGCGGGTGTGCACGAGCCGTTCCACCGCGATCACCGTGCCGCCCGTGAGCTCCTCGAACGCGCCCGGCGGTCCCGCCACCGCCTTGCCGAGCCGACTCTCGGCGACGACCTCGAGGCCTGCCCCCTCGATCGCCCGTGCAGCCTCCGCCTCATCGGCCTCGGTGCCGTAGAAGGGCTCGGGGTCGCCGAGGTCCTCGGCGTCCAGGAACGACGTGCCTCCCTGCGAGCGGACGGAGACGTAGCCGATGACCGTCTCGGGCAGGGCGTTGGCCGACTCGAGCGTTCGGGGCATCGACATGGTGGTCCCTCCCGGCGTACCTACCCGCCCGTGTAGATCTGTCTCGGAGGAACGACCAGGATCAGGTCGACGTCCGCGCGCAGCTCCTCCGGCACGGGGAGCTCACCCTCGGGCTCGGCTCCGAACGCGGCTCGCACCGCCGCTGCTGCCCCCGTCGCCAGCAGACCGACGACCAGCGACGAGACCTCGAGGTCGTGCCGACGCAGCCAGCCTGTGACCCGCTCGGCATCCCCGTCCGGCCGCAGCTGGACGGTGACCTCGCGATGCTGCCCCCTCGACGCCATCCCCCGGTGCACTCACTCATCCTCGCCGACCTCGCCTCCGAAGCGTCCCGGGCCGGCGTCACCACAGCGTCACCAGCCCGACACCACCGTGACCCGCTCCGGCGTTCCTCTCGGGGAGTGACGTGCTGGGGTGGGCCGTCGACGCCGACCAGGGACGGGGCGTGCCGACGCGGTGACGAGGCGGTGACGACCGCGCCATAACGTGCGTGCGGACCTGCCACTGCTCGGGAGGTCTGCCGCCCATCGAGGCCAGCGCGCGCAAGACCGGGAGGCGACACCGATGCGCATCACCGGGGGCTCGGGTGGCTCTCGGTCCGATGCGCCGCTCGGACTGGATCCCCTCTCGTCGGGCCTGCCCACGCGCGCGTGGCGCGAGGAGGCGCTCGCCCGGGCCACCGAGATCGAGACCCTGTCGGACTGGATCGACCACCTGGACCCCGCCGAGCGAGGCGAGACGGACGAGAAGGCGGATCAGCGGCTCGCCGACGCCATCAAGGGCCACGTCGCCGCGGTACGCCAGGCAGTGAGCGGTGGTCGTCCGCGGATGCACACGTCGGCGCGGCTGGCCCGGGCCACGAGCAACATCCACGCCGCCGAGACCGACCTCCTGCGCCGCGCTCCCCTGAGGTTCTTCCGGGGCGAGCTGCCCAGCATGGACGCGCACGTGCGGCGGCACCTGCCGATCGACGACCCCCGGCGCGTGCGGATGGAGGACATCGCCCGCAGGGACGCCGAGAGGGACTTCGCGGACGACCAGGATCCGCGAGCCCGGGAGAGCGTCATCGCGGTGATGCGGGCGGCCAGCTCGGCGGCCGCACGGGAGCTGCAGCGGGTCCGGAGCTTCAGCGCGATCATCGCGTGGGCCAGCGTGCTGCTGTTCGTCATCGCCGGCCTCGTCGCGTTCCTGGGTGTCCTGGGCCCCTCGCGGGTGCCGCTGTGCTTCGAGCCCCAGCCGACGCCGACGCAGCCGCCGCTGCTCGTCTGCCCGACTGGGGAGAGTGTCCTGCCGGACGGGGGCGGCAGCGACGCCGCGGACATCGACGCCGTGGTGCAAGCGACGGTGAGCAAGTGGGACATCCCGTTGATCGAGTTGATCGGGATGGTGGCCGCCGGGGTCACGGGGGCGATTGCTCTGCGTCGCATCCAGGGGACCCCGACGCCCTTCGCCGTCCCGGTGGTCCTCAACATCCTCAAGCTGCCGACGGGTGCACTGACGGCCGTCCTGGGGCTGTTGCTCATGCGTGGGGGCTTCATCCCCGGCCTGACCGCGCTGGACAACACCCCGCAGATCCTGGCCTGGGCGGTGATCTTCGGCGCCAGCCAACAGCTGTTCACCGGCATGGTGGACCGGCAGGCGGCGTCCGTCCTGGGCGCAACCGGTGACAAGACGTACAAGCCGACGACGGGGTAGGCGGACACCCGCTGCTGTCCAGGCTCTGGTCGGCGGACGAGCACGGGGGCTACCAGCGTCCACCGCTGGTGGCATCCGACGAGCCGCGCGCTAACCTCGCGGCAGAACCGGGTCCGGGAACCGGAGGTCCGGGATGCGCTTCGTGTTCAGTCCTCCCGCCGAGGCGGCGGCCGATCTGCTCACCCTGCCCTGGGACGTCCCGCTCGCGCAGTGGACCGACGACCGGCTCGTCGAGATCCCGCAGCACGGGCGCTCCCGTCACGTCGTCCGGTTCGTGGCGGAGGCCGGACGCGTGTTCGCGCTCAAGGAGCTGCCCGAGCGACCCGCTCGCCGCGAGTACGAGGTGCTGCGCCGACTGCACGAGCTCGGCATCCCGGCGGTCGAGGTCGTCGGCGCCGTCGTCGACCGGCCCGGCGACCAGCAGGCGGTGCTCGTCACCCGCTTCCTGGACTACTCGTCGTCGTTCCTCGCGCTGTTCGCCAACCCGCGGGGCGCGCACCTGATCGACCGGGTGATGAACGCGCAGGTGGAGCTGCTGGTCCGCCTGCACCTGGCCGGGATCGTGTGGGGCGACTGCTCCCTGGCCAACACCCTGTTCCGCTTCGACGCCGGGACGCTGGCCGCCTACCTCGTGGACGCCGAGACGGGGGAGGTGCACGAGCGGCTCACCCAGAGCCAGCGGGACCACGACACGGACGTCGCCTACGCCCGGGTCGTCAGCGAACTGACGGCCCTGCGGGAGAGCGGCTCCCTGGCCGAGGACGTCGACCCGGCACTGGCGGCGGCCGACCTGGTGGCGCGGTACGAGCAGCTGTGGGCCCAGCTGACCAGCGAGGAGGTGGTGTCGCGCGAGGAGCAGCAGCTCCGCGTCGCCGGGCGGATCCGCAGGCTCCAGGACCTGGGGTTCGACGTCGGCGAGGTGGAGCTCGTCGAGGACCCGGCCGGCGGGAGCCGGCTGCGCCTCACCACCCGCGTCGCGGAGCCCGGCGACTGCCGGCGGGCGCTGTTCAGCCGGACGGGGCTGGACGTCCAGGAGAAACAGGCCCGCCGCCTCCTCGCCGACATCGTGAGCTACCGGGCCGCGCTCGAACAGGTGGCGGGAGGCCCGGTCTCCGAGACCGCGGCCGCCATCCGCTGGCTGAACGAGAGCTACCAGCCGACGATCGCCGCCGTCCCCGCGCACCTGCGCAGCCGGCTGGACGCCGCCGAGATCTTCCACGAGGTCCTCGAGCACCGGTGGTTCCTGTCCGAGGCGGCCGGCCGGGACGTCGGGATGCAGACCGCGGTGCGGGACTACGTCGACCGGGTGCTGCCGGCGGTGTCCGGCGACCTGGTGACGCCGCCACCTCCCCAGCGCCGACCAGGAGCTCGAGCCCCGCTCAGCGACTCCTCGTAGGGCCGGTTCCACCGTCCTCCGGACCCCCCTCGGCACCCTGGCCCCCGGCTCCGCGTCGGCCCACCCCCGCAGTGCGAGGGGCCCAGCTCCTCAGCCCGTCCGACCCGGTCACCTGACGCGCCATCTCCTGGTGCACCCCGTGACTGCAGCGACAGGGCCGAGCGTGTCGGGTCACCCCTCGCCGGTGGAGCACGCGCTCGGCCGGGCAGCCCCGACCCCCGCAGGCCTACGCTCGGATTACAGAACAGCAGCGGCCGCAAGGAGCAGGGTCCCTGTGCCCTGCCCGACCGCCGGAGCCTGGAGCGGACACGTGCCGATCGGTCCGGGGCCTCGCTCCTCCCCGAGCAGAGGGTGGCCGATGGACCAGGTGATGTGGACTCAGCGACCGCTCCCGACCGTGCCCGACGTCGCCCGTGCGGTCTGGCGACGGGAGCTGTGCACGCCCGTCGACCTCACGGTGAGCCGGAACCAGCTCCAGGCGACGGTGCGCACGGCGGGGCTGCGAGACCGCGCGCCGGTGGACGTCGACGAGCTGCTCCTGGTCTACGAGGAGCTGGCCTCCAACGGCATGCGCCACGGCCGGTCGCCGGTCGCCGTCTGCGTCGTGGCCGCCAGCGGCGGTTGGCTCGTCGACGTCACCGATGCCGCGGTCGAGAGTCCTCCGGTGCCGGCCGTCGACCGTGACCCGGTCGACGGGGGTCTGGGCCTGCACCTCGTGGCCCGGCTGTGCCGCACGCACGGCTGGACGGTCGACGACGGTCGCAAGCACGTGTGGGCGTGCGTCACCGCCGCGTGAGCCCGATCCGGGATGGCGCCCGGCCGGCGGAGTGGTCGGCCGACCCCGTGTGCTCACGGGGACCGGCACCGCCGTGGACGGGGACCGGCACGGCACCCCACCGGCAGACGGGGAGGGCCCGTGGCCACGGGTGAGCGCGACCACGGGCCCCTGACCTGCAGGCGGACCGTCAGATCAGCCGGGGGTCGCCCACCTCGGCGGCCGACGCCGGCAGCCCGTTGGCCTCGAGGATCTCGACCAGCGAGCCGTCCGCGCGCATCTGCGTGACGTGCTCGTCGATCGCCGTGGCCAGGGCGTCGTTGCTCGGGTCGAGCAGCAGGCTCGTCTGCGAGGGCTCCTCGGTCGCGGGGACCCGCGGGTCGGTCTCGAGGACCTCGATCCGGAAGTCGGTGCCCTCGGTGGACTGCGCCGCGGCGCCGTAGCCGTCCAGGCCGATGTCCAGGCGCCCGGCGGTCAGGTCCTGGGCGAGGCTGAGCGAGTCGGGGTAGGTCCGCAGGCTGTCGCCGAGCAGCTCGCGCAGCGCGTCGACCCAGAGGTAGCCCTCCACGGTGCCCACCTGCTTGCCGATGAGGTCGTCGACGGTCGAGACGCCGTCGGCCGACATCACGGTGAGCTCGTCGAGGTACACGGGGGCGCTCAGGGTGACCACGTCGCCGCGCGCGGCGGTCCGGTAGAAGCCGCCGACCGCGACGTCGACCCGGCCGGTCTCCACGGCAGGGACCGCGGTGGCGTAGGTGTAGGCCTCGTACTCGATCGTCAGGCACTCGTCGGCGGCGATCTCCTTGAGGATGTCGCTGTCGATGCCCTCGGCCTGGCCGCCCTCCTCGAAGGAGTAGGGCGGGGTGTTGGTCAGGGCGACGGTGAGCACGCCCTCCTCGACCGTCTCGAACTGGTGGGCGGGCTCGCAGTCGGCCGCCACCTCGCCGGCCGGGTCCGATCCGCAGCCCACGAGGGCCACGGCGGAACCGAGGGCGAGGACGGCGGCGCTCAGGCGGTGCGTCTTCACGGTGATCTCCTCAGGACGAACGGGCCCGACGGCGGGATCGCCGTCGCGCTGCGGTGCGGTGGGTGGAGCGGGTGGTGCCGTCAGAGGTGGCGGGACAGCCGCCGTTCTGTGCCGTTGGTCAGCCAGCCGGCGGGGATCGTCACGGCCAGGTAGAGCAGCCCGGCCAGCACGAGGACGTCGAGGTAGCGGAAGGTCGCCGCGCCGATGGAGTAGGCCTGGCTGAGCAGCTCGACGACCGAGATCGTGAAGGTCAGCGACGTGGCCTGGAAGATCAGGATCGCGAAGCCCATGAGCGACGGCAGGGCGATCCGGACCCCCTGCGGGACGATGACGTAGCGGAGCGTGTCCCGGCGCGACATGCCCAGGGCACCGGCCGCCTCGGTCTCCCCGGCCGGCACGGCCTGCAGGCCGCCGCGGAGGATCTCGCTGGTGTAGCCGGCCGTGGTGAGCGACAGCGCCGCGATGGCGGAGACGAAGGCGGTCAGGGACAGCCCGGCCGAGGGCAGCCCGTAGTAGACGAACTGCAGCATGACCAGCGCCGGCGTGCCGCGGCCGATCTCCACCAGGCCGATGGCCGTCCACCGCACCGCCCGGTTGCGCGCCGAGCTGAGCAGGGCGAGCGCCAGGCCGAGCGGCACCCCGATCAGCAGGCTCACCACGGTGAGCTGCAGGCTGGTGAGCAGGCCCTCCAGCAGCCGGGGCAGCCAGTCGCCCCACGAGGTCAGCAGGCCGGTCATCGCGCCACCCGCGCCCGGAGTCGTGCGTCGAGGCCGCGGGACAGCCAGGCCAGCGGCGCGCTGAGCAGGATGTAGACCGCCGCGGCGACGAAGAACGGGGTGAGTCCCGCCCCCATCGACCGGGCGCTCTGCGTGGCCCGGAAAAGGATCTCGGTGACGCCGATCGCCGAGACGATCGTGGAGTCCTTGAGCAGGCTGATCGCGTAGGTGGTCGCGGCGGGCAGCGAGACCCGGAACGCCTGCGGCGCCACGATGCGGACCAGCGTGTCGCTGCCGCCCATCCCCAGCGCCGAGGCGGCCTCCCACTGCCCGCGGTGCACGGCGGACAGCCCACCGCGGTAGATCTCGGCCAGGTAGCCGGCGGAGATGATCCCGAGCCCGATCACCCCGGCCTCGATCGGCTCGAGCCGGATCAGGTCCCTGCCCAGGCCGAAGAAGATGAGGAACAGCCAGACCACCGGCGGGATCCCGCGGACGACGTCGATGACGACGCGGCCCAGCCAGCGGACCGGCGTCACCCGCGACCGCCGGGCCGCCGCCAGGGGCACCGCCAGCACGGCGCCCAGCGCGAACGCCAGGACCGTGACCAGCAGGGTGACCGGCACCCCGAGCAGCACAGCCTCGAGGACGTCCATCAGCGGTCGACCACCGCGCTGAGGAAGCGCCGGGCACGGTCGGTGGCCGGCGTGCGCAGCACCTGCTCGGGGCTGCCCTCCTCGAGGATCGCGCCGTCGGCCATGACCACGACGCGGTCGGCGACGTCGGCCGCGAAGTGGATCTCGTGGGTGACGACGACCATGGTCATGCCGTCGGCGGCCAGCTCGCGCATGACGGCGAGGACCTCCAGGCCCAGCTCCGGGTCCAGCGCGGACGTCGGCTCGTCGAAGAGCATGACCTCCGGGTCGAGGGCCAGGGCGCGGGCGATCGCGACCCGCTGCTGCTGACCGCCGGAGCAGCGGGAGGGGTAGGTGTCGGCCTTGGCGCCGAGGCCCACCCGCTCGAGCAGCTGCCGGGAGCGCTCGTCGGCCTCGGCGCGGCTGCGGCCGAGCACCCGCTCCTGCGGGAGGGAGACGTTGCGCAGCACGGTCATGTGCGGGAACAGGTTGAACGACTGGAAGACCATGCCGACGTTGCGGCGCAGGGCGGCGAGGTCGCGGTGGGAGACGCCGGCGCCGGGCTCGACCGCCCGGCCGACCACCTCGACGCGGCCGGAGTCGGCCCGCTCGAGCAGGTTGATGCAGCGCAGCAGCGTGCTCTTGCCCGACCCGCTGGGGCCGATGATCGCCACGACCTCGCCGCGGGCGACCGACAGCGAGACGTCCTTGACGACCACGAGGTCGCCGAACTGCTTGTGGATCCGGTCGAGGACGACGACGGGTTCCTGCGCCAGGGCGCTCACGCGGCCACCTCCACAGCGGCGAGGACGGCGTCGCGGACGGTGTCCACGTCGTCGTCGGTCATCGGGGTCGAGAGGGCGAGCAGGCCGTTGGTGCCGGCCAGCACCCCCCGCTCGTAGAGGCGCCACCAGGTGGCGCCCGGGTCGGGCAGCAGGAGCCGGACCAGCGAGCCCGAGCCGCTGACCGCGACACCGCGGGCGGCGAGCTCCTCCCGCAGCCGGTCGCCGCGGGCGTTGAGGGCGGCCACCTCGTCGGCGCCGAAGAGCCGCAGGGCCGCCGTGCCGGTGCGCATGGTCACCGGGTTGGCGCTGAAGGTGCCGCCCCAGCTGACCGCGCCGTCGGCGAGCGGGCTGAAGGCGTCGAGGACCTCGCGGCGCCCGCCGACGCCGCCCACCGGGAACCCGCCGCCGACGACCTTGCCGACGGTGACCAGGTCGGGTTCGACGCCGTAGCGGCTGTGCAGGCCACCGACCTCCAGCCGCAGGGTGATGACCTCGTCGACGACCAGCAGCGCGCCCGCCCCGCGGGTCAGCGCGGCCACCAGCTCGACGAACGACGGGTCCGCCGGCCGCAGCCCGGCCCGGTTGGGCATGAGGTCGACGAGGACGGCGGCCACCTCGCCGCCCCGGGCGCGCATCAGGTCGGCGAAGGCCCCCGCGTCGCCCTGCGGGAGGGTCACCACGGCCTCGGCCACGCTGCCGGGGACGCCCGGGGCGGTGGGGTCGACGACGGCGTCGTAGGTGCCGTGGTAGCTGCCGGCGAAGCGGACCACCAGGTCGCGGCCGGTGGCCGCGCGGGCGCCGCGCAGCGCCATCATCACGGCCTCGGTGCCGGAGTTGCAGAACCGCCAGCTCGGCAGGCCCACCCGCTCCCGCAGCAGCTCGGCGCAGACCACCTCGGACTCCGTCGGCAACCCGAAGGCGGACCCGGCGGCCACTGCCTCGGTGGCCACCGCGACCAGCTCGGGGTGGGCGTGGCCGTGGATCAGCGCCGTGTAGTTGTTGTTGCAGTCGACGACCTGGTGCCCGGTGGCGTCGGTGACGACGCAGCCGCTGCCGGACACCGCGTACGGCGGGTGCGGCGGCACGAAGAGCGTGCTGCGGGTGTTGCCGCCCGGCATGACGCGGCGGGCGCGGTCCCGGAGCTCGGCGACCGTCACGGTGCCTCCTCGGTCGGTGGGGTCGGGTCGGTCAGCCGGCGACGGTGCGCGACTGCTCGCGCATGAAGCCGGGCAGGTACCAGGGGCCCAGGCCGCCCTTGCCGGACGAGCCGCTGGCCTTCCAGCCGCAGAAGGACTGGATGCCGGGCCAGGCGCCGGTGGTCGCGCCCGCACGCCGGTTGACGTAGACGACGCCGGCCTCGATCTCGTCGAGGAAGCGGTCGACCTCGTCCTGGTCGCCGGTGAAGACGCCGGCCGACAGGCCGTAGTCGACGGCGTTGGCCTCCGCGATCGCCTCGTCGAACCCGTCCACCGCGGTGACGGTGACGAACGGCGCGAACAGCTCCTCGCGGGTCAGCGGGTGGCCCAGCGGCAGGTCGGCGACGACGACCGGGCGGTAGAAGTTGCCGCTGCGCTCCTCGGCGCGGCCGCCGGTGACCACCCGGCCGTCGCGCGCCGCCGCGGCGAGGGCGTCGTCGATGCGGCGGCTGACGGCGTCGTCGGCGACCGGGCCCATGCCGGTGCGCGGGTCGGCCGGGTCGCCGACGACGATCGCCTCGGCCGCCGCGGCGAGCTTGGCGACGAGCTCGTCGGCGACGCGGCGGTCGACGACCACGCGGCGGCAGGCGCTGCACTTCTGGCCCGACAGGCCGAACGCGGAGCGGGCGATGCCGTGCGCGGCGTCGTCGAGGTCGGCGGTGGCGGTGACGATCGCGGGGTTGCTGCCGCCCATCTCGGCGAGCACCGGCCGGGCGTACGCGCCCTGACCCAGCTCGCGGACCAGCTGCCAGCCGACGGCGGCCGAGCCGGTGAAGGCGATCCCGTCGACGGCGGCGCCGGCCAGCTCGCGGCCGGTGTCCGCGCCGCCGTGCACGACGTTCAGCACGCCGGCGGGCAGCGCCGCGCCCAGGATCTCCCACGCCAGCGCCGTGGAGCGCGGCGTCTTGTCCGACGGCTTGGCGACGACGGTGTTGCCGGTGACCAGCGCGGCCGCGGCCATGTTGACGGCCAGGGCGACGGGGAAGTTGAACGGCGCGATGACGGCGAAGACGCCGAAGGGGCGCAGGACGTCGGTGTTGCGCTCGCCCGGTGCCGACCGGAGGGGGGTGACGAAGCCGTCGTTGCGCTCCATCTCGGCGCAGTAGTGCTCGACGAGGTCGACGGCCTCCTGGGCCTCGGCCAGCGCCTCGAGCCGGGTCTTGCCGGTCTCGGCCGAGACGACGCCGGCGATCTCGGCGGCGCGGTCGGCGAACCCGGCCTTCGCCTGCCGCAGCGCCGCGATGCGGTCCGCGGCGGGCGTCGTCCGCCAGCCCCGGGTCGCGGCGCGGGCGGCGGCCACGGCGTCGGCGACCACGGCGCTGTCGGCGGTGCGCGCGGTGGCGACCACGGTCCCGGGCGCGCAGGGGTCCTCGCGGGTGAACGTCGCGCCGCGCTCGTCGGGCCGCCCGGCGATGACGTGGGCGAGCACCTCGCTGCCCTTGCGGGCCTCGGCGAGGGCGGCCTCGAAGCGGGCGTCGAGGTCGGCGTCGCCGAGGTCGGTCGATCCGTAGTCGAGCTTGGTGGTCACCGGGACTCTCCTTGCGTGCGGGGGATCGGACGGGGCGGTCAGGGGGCCTGGGTGGCGGCCGGCGCCGCCGGCGCCAGGCGGGCCGGGTCCCAGCCCGGGTCGGTGGCGGCGAAGGTCGGCTCGGGGACGCCGACGAGCGCCTCGGCGGCGACCCGGCCGATGGCGGGGGCGAGCTGGATGCCGTTGCCGCCGCCGCCGACGGCGCAGACGACGTCGGCGCGGGAGGGGTGGCGCCCGACGATCGGCCGGTGGTCGGGCGTCATCGGGTAGAGACCGGTCCAGCTGCGCCCGATCGCCGCGCCGTCGGTGTCGGCGAGTCGCTCGGTCAGCCGCTCGACGAGCTCCTCCAGGAAGGCGTCGTCGACCCGGCCGAGGGGCACGTCGGGCGAGACGGCGTCGGCGACCGCCTCCTCCACGTGCAGCCCCGCGATGAGCTGGTCGGCGCGCTCGGAGCGGAAGTAGACGCCGGCCCGTCCGGACCCGGGCACGTAGTCCATGACGAAGGGCAGCAGCGGGGTGAGCGGCTCGGCCAGCTCGATGGTCACCGCGCCGTGCAGCTGCGGGACCAGCGGCACCGGCGCCCCGAGCAGGTCGCCGACCGCGCCGGCCCACGGGCCCGCGGCGTTGACCACGACGTCGGCCTCGACCGTCCGGCGGGGGGTCCGCAGCGTCCACCCGCCCGACGACGCCTCGGCGCCGACCAGCCGCTCGTTCGTCAGGACCCGCCCGCCCCGCTCCCGGATGAGCCGGGCGGCCAGCGTGCAGTACTCGTAGCCGTCGATGTGCCCGTCCGAGGGGCCGAAGAGCCCGCCGACGAGGTCGTCGACCACCAGGTGCGGCCACCGCCGGGCGATCTCGGCCGGGGTCAGGACCTCGGCGTCGGGCACGCCGGCGGCGCGCTGCCGCTCGATGCTGCGCCCGTAGGCGTCGAGGTCCGCCGCGCTGCGGGCGGTGCGCAGGTAGCCGCCGCGGACGAAGGTCAGCCCGTGGTCGCGTTCCAGGCGGTCGTAGTGGCGACGGCCGTGCGCCCGGACCGCGATGTCGGCGGCCTCGACGTACTGGGTCTCGACCATGCCGACGGACAGCCCGGACGACCCGTCGCCGGGGTGGCCGGCGTCGAGGACGACCACGTCCCCGACGCCGAGGTCCTGCAGCTCCGTGGCGGTGGACAGCCCGCAGACCCCGGCGCCGATCACCGCGACACGGACATCACTCACGTCGAACTCCTCGGAGTCAGCAGGGCCTCAGCGGGGGAACCTCGTCCAGCGGCCGCGTGGGTGTCCGGGCCTGCTGTCGCTGCGGGTGGACGTCGGACCGGGTCGTCGGCCGGAGGTCCACCTCGGCGTGCGGGTAAACATATAGCCCTGTCGGTTTGAGTCAACGGTCGTCGGCCGGGCGGTTACCGGATCGTGTTCTGCGGGGGTCCGACCGGTGCCCGACGCCGCGAGGGGGTGCACTGCACGCATGGGTCCAGGTGCTGATCACGACGTCCGGTACGGGGGCGTGACCGTCCTCGCCTCCCCGGAGGGCGGCCGCTATCCCTGTGGCAACTCGCTGCTGGTCTCCGGGTCCGAGGCCACCGTCCTCGTCGACCCCTCCCTCGAGGTCTCGCGCCGCGGGCGGGCCACGGGGGCGGTCGACCTGGTGGCGGTGAGCCACGGCCACGAGGACCACGTCTCCGGGCTGCACGTCTTCCCCGAGGTGCCCGCCCTGGCGCACCCGGCCGACGCCCCGGCGGTCCGGGACCCGGAGGTCCTCCTCTCGGGCTTCGGGATGGCCGGCCCGGAGGCGGCGGAGTTCCGCGCGACCCTGCGCGACACCTTCTCCCTCGTCGGCCACGCGGACGTCCGGCCCGTCGCGGACGGTGAGGTGATCGACCTCGGCGGCCGGTCGCTGACCGTCGTCCACCTCCCCGGGCACACCGCGGGCCACTGCGGCTTCCTCGTCGAGCCGGACGGCTTCCTCTTCACCGGCGACATCGACCTGACGTCCTTCGGTCCGTACTACGGCGACGTCGGCAGCGACCTGGACGCCTTCGAGGCCTCCCTGGCGCGGCTCCGGGACGTCGAGGCCCGCTGGTACGGCACCGCGCACCAGCGCGGGGTCGTCGAGGGCCGGACGGAGTTCCTCGCCCGGCTCGACGAGTTCGCCGCGGTGATCGGCCGCCGCGACGAGGCGCTCCTCGCGATGCTGGCCGAGCCGCTGACGGTGGCCGACGTCGTCGCCCGGCGGCTGGTGTACCGCCCCCACGTCCAGCTGCCCTTCGTGGCCGCCGTCGAGCGCCGGACGGCCGAGCTGCACCTCGAACGCCTGCGGCGGGCGGGACGGGTGCGTGAGGACGACGGTGTCTTCCAGGCCGTCTAGTCCCGCGTCCGACGACCGGTCCGGCCCGGCCGGGCCGACTAGGGTGGCCGCCGGGATCGGCGTCCGCGACGCCACGGGACCGGAGGTGACGTGCGCACCGATCTGCTGTCGACGCTGACGCGGCGGGTGCTGTTCGCGCCGCTGGCCGACCAGGGCCGGGCGGACGTCGTGGCGGTCCGGCTGCGCACCGCCATCACCCTCGGGGTGCTCGCCGAGGGCGAGCAGCTGCCGGCCGAGGCCGACCTCGCGGCGCAGTTCAACATCTCCCCGGTGACCCTCCGGGAGGCCCTCACCCAGCTGCGGGACCAGGGGCTGGTCACCACCAAGCGCGGCCGCGGGGGCGGCACCGTCGTCACCGCCGGGCGGCCGGACCAGCTCCGTGCGGCGGCGGAGCAGGCCCGACCGCTGTCCGGTCTGGACCTGCGCGACCTGGCCGACTGGCGGCGCGCCGTCGCGGCGGAGTCCGCGGCGCTCGCCGCCCGCCGGGCCTCCGCCGAGAACGTCGCCCTGCTCGAGCGGGGCAGCGATCGGCTGTCCACCGCCGGCGACGAGGTGGAGGCACGCCGGGCCGACAGCCGCTTCCTCATCGAGCTGGCGGCGGCGGCGCAGTCGGTGCGGCTGAGCACGAGCATGATCGGTCTGCAGGTGGAGTACGCGCCGTTGCTGACCCTCGCGTACGTGGACACAGGTGTGAGGTCGACCGTGTCGCAGTTGTTCGAGGCCACCGTCCGCGCCGTCCGCGACGCGGAGCCCGACGTGGCCCGCGGGTGCGTGGTCCGGGCGGTCGACCACGTGGCCGGGCGGGTCGCGGAGCTGCGGACCCGCGGGTGGGCCGTCTGATGGCCGGCACGGCGCCGGCGTCCGCCGACGGTGCGCTGCGGGACGCCGCCGCCGGTGTCGTCGAGCTGACCGCCCCGGTCTTCGGCGACCTGACCGGGCTCGGGGAGACGGCCGCCCGGCGGCTCGACCTCACCCGGCACCCGGTCTTCGGTGAACCGCGGGCCTGGGACGCCCTCGAGCCCGACGTGGGCGCGATGCTCCGGAACCGGGCGCTGGTCACCGGGGCCGGCCTGGCGGTCCGCCCGCCGACCGAGTCGGGGGCCGGGGTGCCCTCGATGGCCTGGTGGGTCATCCGGGACGGCGAGGTCCGCGTCAAGCAACACGTCCTCAACCCCAGGTCCGACTCCTTCTACGACGTCCCCCGGGCCCGCTGGTTCCGCGTGCCCTACGCCAGCGGGGCGCCCACGCTGCTCTCCCCGTACGTCGACAGCTGGGGCACCGACGACGTCACGATGACCGCGGCCGTGCCGCTCACCGTGGGCGGCGAGACGCTGGGCGTGGTGGCCGCCGACCTCGACGTCCGCGCCTTCCTCGACGCCGTCGAGCGACTGCTCGTGGCGGCGGGGGCCACCGCCCTGCTCGACGAGGAGGACCGGGTCATCACCGCGATCCACCCGCAGCTGGAGACCGGTACGCGGCTGGCCGCCACGGAGGTGGGCCCGGTCGCCGCGCGTGCCGCTGTCGCGGAGTTCGGCTGGGCCGTCGTCCGTCTCTGACCCCGCCGCGGGTGCTCGGGCCCGGGAGGCCCCGCTGCCGGACCGCGGCGGAGGCCTCCCGGACGACCGGTCAGACGTGCCAGGCGGCGGCCGCCTCGTCGTGCACGAAGCCGGCGATGAGCTCCCGGGTGGCGGCCGTGAAGTGGCCGTAGCCGGCGAAGGCGTACGTCCGGTCCGCGTCCGGGGTGACCCAGGCGTCCGGCCCGCAGGAGAACCCGGCGTTCGTGCACGCGTCGCCGTCCACGACCTCGAAGCCGTACTCGGCGGGGGAGGCCTCGACGTCGGCGAACAGGCCGGCCACGTCCACCAGCCGGACCCGGCGGTCCTCGGGGAGCGCGTCGGCCAGCGCCAGGTTGAAGGTGGTGGTGAGCGCCCCGGCCAGTGCGTTGCCCCCCGCCTGGATGCCGGGCCCCTCGGCGGTGATCCCGAGGTCGATCATGTTGAGCACCGCCACCCGCTTGGCCCCGGCGGCCAGGACGTCCGCGACCAGGTCCGCCTCGCGCCGGGCCACCGCCACGACCTCGTCGGTCGCCTGCTCGATCTCCTCGCCGGTGAGGTCCCCGACGACGAAGCGTGCGGCCTGCTCCTCGTCGCCGGCCAGGTGGGTGAGGATGTCGTTGCCGCCCGCCCAGACGGTGACGAGTTGGTGGCTGTCGAAGGAGCCGTGCTCGTCCAGGAACGCCTCCAGCTGGGCGGTCATGGGGCGGGGCGTGCCGTCCGGGTCGTCGGTGATCGGCGCGACGAAGGCCCCGCCCTCGGCGTAGTTCAGGCCGCCGACGGTCTCCTCGGAGAGGACCGCGCCGTCCTCGCCCTGCGTCACGAGGCGGTTGACCTCCTGGTCGGCCCCGTACTCGGCGGCGAGCAGCTGCGGCCAGGCCTCACCCGGCGTCGTCCCGAAGACGTAGCCGAACGTGCCGGCGTCCGACCAGCTGTCCCCGAACGACACGACCTCGCGGACGGGGCCGGTCGGCTGGTCCCCCGGCCTGTTCCCCGGTGCCGCCGCCGCGGCGGAGGAGGCGCAGACGGTCGGGACCAGGACGGCGGCGAGCACGGCCGCGCGGGCGGAACGGCGGGCGGTGGGCATGGGTGACCTCCGGGCGAGCGCTGGGTGGGGCATTGAACCTATAGCGCTGTCGTTTTTATGGTCAACGCGTCGCCGGGACGTCGCCGACAGGCGTCCGGACGGGGCGGCGGTGCCCGTCGACGGTCGGGTCCCGGCCGTGCTCCGGGGGCGTCCGACCGAGTCGGCAGGACGGCGGGCGCCGGACCGGCCGGCGGGGGCTGCGGCGGACGGCCTCAGGCGCCGGCGAGCAGGGTGGCGAGGGTGACGTGCACGGCGGTGCCGACGGCGATGCTGAGCAGCACGTGTCCCCGCCACAGGTGCAGCCCGACGGTGACCGCGACGGCAACGACGAACGGCAGCGCGGCGACCACCGAGCCGGTCGGGACGTCCCGCAGCGTGTGGGCGGCGAGGATGCACAGGACGCCCAGCGGCACGTGCCGGCGCAGGGTGGCGACGACGGCGCTGTCGCGCACGGGTGCCAGCACGGCGAACGGTGCGGCGCGCAGCGTCCAGGTGACCGCGGCGGACAGGCCGACGACGGCGGCGACGTAGTCGGGCTCAGGCACGGCGGGCCCCGCTCCCGGGTCGGCGGCCGGTCGTGCGGCGCGCGCGCCGGCGGCCGGCGCCGTGGCGCAGGAGTAGCAGTGCGGTGAAGCCGGCGTAGGCGGCCGGCAGCGCCTGCCCGGGGAGCAGGACCATCGCGCCCAGCGCGCGGGCCAGCGCCACCACCGCGGTGCGCAGGTCCGGCTGCGCCCGGTAGGCGTCGACGGCCAGCACGGTGAACAGGGCGGACAGCGCGAAGTCCAGGCCGTGCAGGGAGTCCAGCGGCAGGACGGCGCCGAGCAGGCCGCCGAGGGTCGCGCCGGTGACCCAGGAGGCGTGCAGGACGACCTGCAGGCTGACGATCCGGGTGCTCGACCACCGCTGCGCGTCGGGGCCGGTGGTGAACGCGTGGGCCTCGTCGGTGAGCGCGAACGTGCCGTAGGTGCGGGCGACCGGTCCGCGCAACCGGTGCAGCGGGAAGGACAGCGCGTAGAACACGTGCCGGCAGTTGACCACGGCCGCCGTCACCGCCACCTGCGCCAGGGGCGCCGCCGCGGCCACCATCCCGACCAGCAGGAACTCTAGCGACCCGGCGAAGACGACGGCGCTGAAGACCGTCGCCCACCACCACGCCAGGCCGGAGTGGAGCACGAGCAGGCCGAACGCGACGCCGAGCGGGATCATCCCCAGCGCCACCGGTGCCGCCAGGCGGACCCCGGCACGGACCTCGGCGCGCCGACCCGGCGGGGACTGCGGCAGCGGCCGGGAGGAGGTCGGCCTCACCCCGCCGCCGTGCCTGCGCCGGGTCAAGCGGCTCGAGGCCGAGGGGGTCATCACCGGGTACCGGGGCGGTGGTCGACCCGCGGGCGGCCGGACGGGCCTTCCAGGTCGTCGTCGCGGTGGAGATCCGGGCCAACGACCGGCGCACCGTCGAGGAGTTCGAGGACGCCGTCCTGGCCTTCGAGGAGGTGGTCGAGGTGCGGCGGCTGTTCGGTGTCCCCGACTACTTCCTCCTCGTCGCCGTCGCCGACGCCGAGGCGTTCGAGGCGTTCCAGATGAACAAGTTGATCGGCCTCCCGGCCGTCGCCCGCGCCGTCTCCCACCAGACGATGCGCCTGCTCAAGGGCTGACCGCGGAGCCGCGGCACCCCCTCGCCGTCGTCGGCCCGCCGGGGGCGTGGCACTCCCCGCACCCGGTCCGGCAGAGTCGCGGCACCGTCACCCCCGGAGGAGGACACCCGTGACCAGCGCCCCGGTGCCGCTGTGGCAGGACGAGCCGTACCGCCCGCGGTCCCCGCTGCAGGGGGAGGCGCGGGCGGACGTGTGCGTGGTCGGCGCGGGCGTCGGCGGGCTGGCGACCGCCCGGCGGCTGCTCGACGCCGGCCTCTCGGTGGTCGTGCTCGACCGGCACGAGGTGGCGTCGGGCGCCAGCGGCCGCAACGGCGGCTTCTTCATCGCCGGCGCCGCGCCGATGTACCACGAGACCCGTGAGCTCTGGGGGCGCGAGCGGGCGGTCGCCGTCCACGCGGCGACGCTGGCCGCCCAGCGGGAGGTGCTCGAGGTGGCCGAGGCCGTCGGCGCCCGCGCGCACTTCCGCGTCGACGGGCTGCTCCGGCTCGCCGTCGACGCGGCCGAGGCCGACGACGTCCGGGCCAACGCCGCGGCGCTCGCCGAGGACGGCTTCCCCGGGCAGGTCGTGGCGGGCGACGACCTCCCCGGTCCGCTCGCCCGGCCGGAGCGCGCCGGGCTGCTCTTCCCGCACGACGGGTCGGTGCACCCGGTCCGCTGGCTGCGGGCGCTGGCCGCCGCGCTCGAGGCGCGCGGGGTGCGGGTCTTCGAGCGCTCGGCGGTGGTCGCGCCGCCGGCCGCCGACGGGGACGGCGTCGTCGTGCGGACGGCGGCCGGGACGGTGCGCTGCGACCGGGCGGTCGTGGCCGTCGACGGCGACCTCGCGGCGCTGGTGCCCACGGCGGCGGCCGTGCGCCCGCGGCGGCTCAACATGCTCGCCACCGCACCGCTCGGGGAGACGGTCCTCCCGTTCCCCGTGTACGCCCGCTACGGCCACGAGTACGTGCACCAGACCGCGGACGGCCGGATCGCCCTCGGCGGCTTCTCCGACCTCGACGGGGACGCCAGCTGGACCGACCGCGCCGAGGTCTCCGGGCCGGTGCAGGCGCGGCTGGACCGGTGGCTGCGCGAGGAGCTCCGGGTCGGCGCGCCGGTGACGCACCGGTGGGCCGGCGTCGTGGGCTTCGCCGCGGACCCCCTGCCCCGGTGCGGGCCGGTGCCCGGCACCGGCGGGCGGGTGCTCGCGCTGGGCGGCTACAACGGCACCGGCCACGTGCAGGCGTGGGTCGCCTCCCGCGTGGTGGCGGACCTGGTCGTCAGCGGCGCGAGCGCCTCGGCCGGGCTCTACGCCCCCGTCGACGCCTGAGCGCCGAGCAGCCGCCGGTGGACGACGGCGCCGGGGCCCAGCGCGAGCAGGGCGTCGGTGAGCGCGTCGGCCGCGGCGTGCGCGTCGTCGTCGGTCATCGGGTCCAGGACGTCCAGGATGAACAGCGCGCTGGTGGTGCCGGTCGTGATCCGGGTGCGCACGCCCTGCCGCCAGTTCCAGCGGCGGCAGGTGACCCCGGCGTCGTCGCGCCACACGACCTCGCCCGGCTCCGGGTGCTCGACCACCGTCTCCCCGCCCGCGGTGGTGTCGAACGGCTCGCTGCCGTCGGCGCGCACCAGCCGCGGCGGGCCGGCGTAGGCGGTGCGGTCCTCCCCGCCGAGCGGCAGCAGGTGGGCGACGGAGACGGCGTTGTAGACGTCGGTGATCCGGTCGACCCGGGGCAGACCGTCGGCGTCGAGGCGGCGCAGCAGCGCCTCGACGCTGGGTCGGGTGCGCTGCGGCTTGGCGCCGAAGGCCCGGTACGCCTCGCGCCAGGCGGCCGGGTGCGGCAGCTCCTCGGGCCTGCGCCCGTCCAGCCGCTCCCGCGCGGTGGCCTCGGCGGCGGCGAGGACGCGCTCGCTCACCGCGTCGCTGGGGCCGCCCTGCAGCCCGTCGGCGGTCAGCAGCAGCGCCCGGTAGTCCGGGCGCAGGGCGAGCACGGCGTCGTCGACGGCGGCAGCGGCCAGCCACTCCTGCGGGTCGGTCATCTGCGTCCTCCGGTGACGTCGGGCTGGAACACGGTCAGGGTGAAGCGGGCGGGGCCGGTCGCGTCGGCGGGGGCGGCGTAGCCGTGGGGGACGTCGCCGGCGAAGGCCGCGGAGTCCCCGCTCCCCAGCCGCTCGGTGCGGTCCCCGACGCGGAGGTCGACCCCGCCCTCGAGCACCAGCAGCAGCTCGCGGGTGCCGGCGCTGTGCGGCTCGCTGGTGTGCTCCTCGCCCGGGTGCAGGGCCCAGTCCCACAGCTCGACGACGTCGGGCGGCTCGGTGCCGGCGACCAGCAGCGCCCGCCCGCCGCGCGCGCCGCGCCACAGCACCGGTGCCTGCCCGGCCGCGGTGACGGTCAGCGCGCGGGGGCGCTCGACGTCGACCAGCACGGGCAGGCCGACGCCGAGGGCGTCGCTGATCCGCAGCAGGGTGGCGATGCTCGGGTTGCCCTCGCCGTGCTCGATGGTGATCACCATCCGGCGGCTGACGCCGGAGCGGTCGGCCAGCTCGTCGAGGGTCCAGCCGCGGGCGGTGCGGTGCTGCCGGACACGCTGCCCGATCAGCTCGTTGACCCCGGGCGCTTGCGTCATACCCGCTCACTCCTCGTACGCTGCTCTCGATAGTGCAACATACTGCATCAGAGGAGGCGGTGTCCGTGGAGCTGCGGGCGGAGACCCGGCTGGCGGTCCTGGGCCGGGGGAGCGGGGCGCCGGGGCAGCCGCTCAACGTCCCGATCGTGCCGGCGTCGAACTTCCGCGCCGCCCCGGCCGGGACGGCGGGGCGGGAGTACTCCCGCGACGACGGCACGCCCGGCTGGGAGGCGTTCGAGGAGCTGATCGGCGACCTCGAGGGCGGCTCCGCGGTGGCCTTCTCCTCCGGGATGGCGGCGATCGCCGCGGTCCTCGAGCTGCTGCCGGTGGGGGCGCGGGTGGTGGTGCCGCGGGACAGCTACACCGGCCTGCGCGCGCTGCTCGCGGACGGCGCGGCGGCCGGCGGGCGCTGGGCGGTGCGCACGGTCGACGCGGCCGACGCCGGCGCGCTCGCCGCCGCGGCCGGCGACGCGGACCTCGTCTGGCTGGAGACGCCGAGCAACCCGCTGCTCCAGGTCGTCGACGTCGCCGCGGTCGCCGCCGCGAGCGGGGCGCTCGTCGCCGTGGACAACACCTTCGCCACCCCGCTGCTGCAGAACCCGCTGCGGCTCGGCGCCGACTTCGCCGTCCACAGCGCGACCAAGGCGATCGGCGGGCACTCCGACCTGCTGCTCGGCGCGGTGGTGTGCCGCCGCCCGGAGGACCGGGCGCGGCTGGCCCGCCGGCGCGAGGTCGCCGGGGCCACGCCGGGCGCGCTGGAGGCGTTCCTCGCGCTGCGCGGTGCCCGCACCCTCGCCGTCCGGCTGCGCCAGGCGCAGGAGTCCGCGGGCGAGCTCGCCCGCCGGCTGGCCGCCCACCCCGCGGTGGAGCGGGTGCGCTACCCGGGCCTGCCCGGCGACCCGCACGCCGCCCTCGCCGCCCGGCAGATGCGCGGGCCGGGCCCGGTGCTCGCCTTCGAGGTGGCCGACGCCACCACCGCGGACGCGGTGTGCGCGCACGTGCGGGTCGTCGCGTCCGCCACCAGCCTCGGCGGGGTGGAGTCCACCGTCGAGCGGCGGGCGAAGCTGCCCGGGCAGGAGCACGTGCCGGCCGGGCTGGTGCGCCTCAGCGTCGGGATCGAGCACGTCGAGGACCTGTGGGCCGACCTCGCCGCCGCGCTGGAGGCCGCCGGGTAGGTCCCGGGTACCGCCCGGCGAGGTGGGTACGTGCGAGGCGGACCCGGACCCGGACCGGGCATCATGACCGCACCGCGGATCCGGAACGGGTCCGGCCGAGGAGTGGAGGGATCCCCGTGGCCGACAGCCTCCCGCCGGTGGTCGAGCGCATCCACGAGGAGGTGCTGCGCCGCAACCCCGCGGAGCCGGAGTTCCACCAGGCGGTCCGCGAGGTGCTCGAGTCGCTCGCCGTGGTGCTCAGCCGGCACGGCGAGTACACCGAGATGAAGACCGTCGAGCGCATCTGCGAGCCCGAGCGGCAGGTCATCTTCCGGGTGCCCTGGCAGGACGACTCGGGCGAGGTCCAGATCAACCGGGGGTTCCGCGTCGAGTTCAACTCGGCCCTGGGTCCCTACAAGGGCGGGCTGCGCTTCCACCCGTCGGTCAACCTCGGGATCGTCAAGTTCCTGGGCTTCGAGCAGGTGTTCAAGAACGCGCTCACCGGCATGCCCATCGGCGGCGGCAAGGGCGGCTCGGACTTCGACCCCAAGGGCCGGTCGGACGCCGAGGTCATGCGCTTCTGCCAGTCGTTCATGACGGAGCTCTACCGGCACCTCGGCGAGTACACCGACGTGCCCGCCGGGGACATCGGCGTGGGCTCCCGGGAGATCGGCTACCTGTTCGGCCAGTACAAGCGGATCACCAACCGCTACGAGTCCGGGGTCATCACCGGCAAGGGCCTGGGCTGGGGCGGCGCGCTGGTCCGCACCGAGGCCACCGGCTACGGGGCGGCCTTCTTCGCCGAGGCGATGATGGAGACGGCCGGGGAGTCGTTCGACGGCCGGCGCGTCACCGTCAGCGGGTCGGGCAACGTCGCCGTCTACGCGATCGAGAAGGTGCACCAGCTCGGGGGCACCGTCGTCGCCTGCTCGGACTCCAGCGGCTACGTCGTCGACGAGAAGGGCATCGACCTCGAGGTCCTCAAGCAGGTCAAGGAGGTCGAGCGGGCCCGGATCGGCGAGTACGCCGAGCGGGTCGGCTCGGCGTCGTTCGTGGCCGGCGGCAGCGTCTGGGACGTGCCCTGCGACGTCGCGATCCCCAGCGCGACGCAGAACGAGCTCGACGGCGACGCCGCCGCCGTCCTCGCCCGCAGCGGCTGCCGCTACGTCGTCGAGGGGGCCAACATGCCGGCCACGCCCGACGCGGTCCGGGTGTTCCGCGAGGCCGGGGTCGCGTTCGCGCCCGGCAAGGCCGCCAACGCCGGGGGAGTGGCCACCTCCGCGCTGGAGATGCAGCAGAACGCCTCGCGCGACCGCTGGACCTTCGAGCACACCGAGGCCCGGCTGGAGGAGATCATGCGCGGCATCCACGAGCGGTGCCACGCCACCGCCGAGGAGTACGGCTCCCCGGGCGACCTGGTCCTCGGCGCGAACGTGGCCGGCTTCCTGCAGGTGGCCGAGGCCGTCCACGCGCACGGCCTGGTCTGAGGCGGCGCGGGAGGGTGACGGCCCGGTCTCCGTTGCCCCCCGGTACCGGCCGGGTCTAGCGTCCGCGGACGTCAGCACGGGGGACCCGTCCCACCCCTCGGGAGCCGGTCATGCTGGACGACAGCCGCGTCGCGGCGAACATCCCGGCGAGCGACATCGACCGGGCGCGCGCCTTCTACGCCGACAAGCTGGGCCTCACCCCGGTGCGCGAGCTCATGGGTGAGGTCCTGGAGTACGAGACCGCCGGGGGGACCCGCTTCGGCGTCTACCGGACCGACTACGCCGGGCAGGCCGGGCACACCATCGCCCAGTTCCACGTCGACGACGTCGAGGCCCAGGTGAAGGAGCTCAAGTCCCGCGGGGTCGCCTTCGAGACGTACGAGGACATGCCCGGCGTCGAGTGGAGCGGGGAGATCGCCTCGATCCCCGGCATGGGCCGCGCCGCCTGGTTCAAGGACAGCGAGGGCAACGTCCTGTGCATCGACCAGGAGGACAGCCGGGCCTGACGCGGGTCACCCCGGGATCGGGACGGCCGTGCCGCTGACCTCGATGCCGCCGCTCCCGGCCGGCACGTGCACCGACAGCGTGCTCGGCCGCCCCATGTCCGCGCCCTGCAGCACGGTGAGCCGGGCGGGCACCGCCACGTGCCCGCCCTCCCGGAGGTACCCGCCGAGCGCCGCCGCGGCCGCGCCGGTGGCCGGGTCCTCGACGACGCCGCCGGGCGGGAACGGGTTGCGCGCGGAGAAGGTGGTCGCGTCCTGGCGCCACACCAGCGCGACCGTCGTCCAGCCGCGGTCGGCCATCAGCCGGCCGAGCCCGGGCACGTCGTAGTCGAGGACGGCCAGCCGCTCGCGGGAGGCGAGGGCCAGCACCGGGTGCCACGCGCCGGCGTAGGCCACCCGCGGCGGCAGGGCGGGGTCGAGGTCGCCCGGGGTCAGCCGCAACAGCGCCAGCAGGTCGCGCAGGTCGCCGTCGGTCAGCGGCGCGGTCCGCGGCGGGACGCTGGTGAGCGTCGCCGTCCAGGCGCCGTCGGCGCCGCGCCCGGTCCGCACCGGCACCTCGCCGGCCGCGGTGCGCAGGTGCAGCGTCCCCGCGCCGGCGCGCTCGGCGTGCGCGACGGCGGTGGCGATCGTGGCGTGGCCGCAGAAGCTCACCTCGGCGAGCGAGCTGAAGTACCGGGCGTCCAGGCCGTCGGCGTGGGGGAGCAGGAACGCCGTCTCGGAGAACCCGACGTCGGCGGCGATCGCCAGCATCTCGTCGTCGGTCAGGCCGGTCGCGTCCAGCACGACCCCGGCGGGGTTGCCGCCGGACGGGTCGTCGCTGAACGCGACGTACCGCAGGACCTCGGGACGGTTCACCGGGCTCGTGTCCACCACCCCGCCATGACACCGCACGGCCCGCCTCCCCGGGAGGGGAGACGGGCCGTGGACGTCGTGGATCAGCGCGGGTCGCCGGCCAGCGCCGGCTCGCGCGCGGGTTCGGGGTGCCGCTCCAGCGCGGCGCCCTCGACGTCGAGCACCGGCAGCCAGCGCAGCCAGCGGGGCAGCCACCAGGCGGCCTTCCCGAGCAGCGCCAGCGCGGCGGGCACCAGCACCATCCGGACGACGAACGCGTCGACCAGGATCCCGATGGCCAGCGCGAAGGCGATCGACTTGATCGTCGCCTCGCCGGCCGGGACGAACCCGGCGAACACGCTGAACATGATCAGCGCCGCGGCGACGACGACCGGCGCGGCCTGCCGGAACCCGGTGCGGATCGCCTCCAGCGGCGGGGTGCCGTGGCTGTGCGCCTCGTGCATCCGCGACACCAGGAACACCTGGTAGTCCATCGCCAGGCCGAACAGGATGCCGATGACCAGGATCGGCGTGAGGCTCAGCAGCGGGCCGGTGGTGTCCAGGTTGACCACGTCGGCCAGCCAGCCCCACTGGAACACCGCCACGGTCGCGCCGAGCGAGGCGCCGATGGTCAGCAGGAAGCCCAGGACGCCGACCAGCGGCACCAGCAGCGACCGGAAGACCAGCACGAGCAGCACCAGCGCCAGCCCGACGACGAGCAGCAGGTACTTCGGCAGCGCCTCGTCCAGGCTCTGCGCGACGTCGACGCTGACCGCCGTCGCGCCGGTGACGTGGGCGTCGACGCCGTCGAGGTCGGCCAGCTGCGCGCGCAGGTCGGCGACGAGCTGCTCGGTGGCCTGCGTGGTCGGGCCCGACCCGGGGACCACGGTGAGCAGCGCGGCGGTGTCGTCGGCGTTGGGCACCGGCGGCGCGACCAGCGCGACGTCGTCGAGGCCGCTGACCGCGCCCGCGGCCTGCCCCGCGGCCTCCGCGGCCCGCTCGCCCTCGAACAGGACGGTGATCGGGCCGTTGAAGCCCTCGCCGAAGCCCTCGGCCAGCAGCGCGTCGGCGCGGGCGGCGGAGGTCCCCTCGGCCGGCGTCTGGATGAGCGTGGTCTGCATGGACGCGACCGGGATCGCGATCACGCCGAGGCCCACGATCGCGAGCAGCAGCGAGGCCGTGCGGAACCGGGTGACGGTGCCGACCCAGCCGCCGAGGAAGCCCCGCCCGCGGGCCGGCACGGCGGTCCCGGCGGTCGCCGCGGCGCGGCTCCTGCGCGGCAGCACCCGGTGCCCGAGCAGGGCGAGCACCGCCGGCACCAGCGTGAGCGCCACCAGCACGGCGACGACGATCGTCGCGGCCGCGGCCAGACCCATCTGGGTCAGGAACGGGATGCCGGCGACGAACAGCCCGGCCAGCGCGATGACGACGGTGAGCCCGGCGGTGACCACCGCGGAGCCGGCGGTGCCGACGGCCAGCCCGATGGACCGGTGGACGTCGGCGCCCCGCAGCAGCTCCTGCCGGTGCCGGGTGACGATGAACAGCGTGTAGTCGATGCCGACGGCCAGGCCGAGCATCGCGGCGAGGATCGGCGTGGTCGAGGACAGGTCGACGAAGCCGGTGGCGATGGTGATGCCCAGGACGCCGACGCCCACGCCGACGAGCGCCGTCAGCAGGTTCATGCCGGCCACGGCGAGCGCGCCGTAGGTGACGGCCAGGACGACCAGCGCGACGACGACGCCGAGGACCTCGGCCGGGCCGCCGACGGCCGGCACCTCCTCCAGCGCCTGGCCGGTGACCTCGACGGTCAGCCCGGTGTCGCGGGCGTCGGCGACGGCGTCGCGCAGCGCGTCCTGCTCCTCGGGGGTGACCCCACCGGCCTCGGCGTCGTACGTGACGGTGCTGTAGCCGACCGTCTGCTGCGGGTTGACCGACGGCGCGGCCGGGTCCAGGGGATCGGTCGCGGACACGACGCCGGGCAGCTGCCCCAGCGTGCCGGCCAGCCCGGTGACCGCGGCGGCGTTCTCCGGCGTGGTCAGCGTGGCGCCCTCGGGCGCGGCGACGACGACCCGCGCGGACACGCCGCCGGCCCCCGCGCCGAACTCCTCGCCGATCCGCTCCAGCGCGGTCGTGGACTCCTGGCCGGGGATGGAGAAGCTGGTCGACGTCGGCCCGGAGAGGGTGACCGCGCCGACGCCGCCGGCCACGAGGACCAGCAGCCACACGGCGAGGACGGCGAACCGGTGCCGCGCGGAGGAGGTCCCGAGACGGGACAACAGGACTGCCATGGACGATCAGGCCTCCGCCTGGGTGGGGTGGGAAGGGGTCGCGCGCGGACGGCGGTGGCCGAGCGCGTCGAAGCAGGTCGCGACGACGTACGGCCGCCACGCCGGGGTCAGGTCCGCCTGGCGGGCGGCCAGGGTGAGGACGGCGAGCGCGCCGAGGGCACCGACGACCCGGACGCACCGCTCGGGCTCGGCGGTCTCCGGGTCGACGCCGAAGGCGGCCAGCGCCATCGCGCCGGCCCCCTCGGTGAGGGCCCCCTCGGCGCCGGGCTCGCCCTGCGTGGCCGGCGCCAGGAGCAGCGCGACGACGCCGGGGTGGGCCAGGGCGACGTCGACGAGCACCTCGACGGCGCGGCGGTCCCGCGCCGGGCCCAGCGGCAGGTGTGCCACCTGGTCGAGCACCCGCTTGCCGAGCGTCTCCGCCTGCGCGAGCACGGCCTCGTGCAACGCGTCCTTGCTGGGGTAGTGGTGCAGCAGCCCGGCCTTGGACAGGCCCACGGCGTCGGCGACGTCCTGGACCGACGTCTTGGCGTAGCCGCGCCGGGCGAAGAGGGCGGCGGCGCGGTCGAGGATCCCCTCGTCGATCTGCTGCCGGAACGGGCGGGCCACGGTCCCAGGCTACGGCCGACCGACCGATCCGGTCGGGTGACCGCCCGATCCGGTCGGCGTGGGGTCGCTCACAGCATCCCGCTGGGCGGGAGTCGCTCCCGGGTCTCCGCGCGCGCCGGGCGAGGATGACGTCATGACGACACGCAGGAGGGTCGGCCCGGCGGACGCGCGCTCGTGGCTCCTCGTCAACGGCGCCCGCCCGGAACTGTTCGCGGAGCGGTACGCCTCGCGCGCGGACCAGGTGGTGCTCGACATCGAGGACGCCGTCGACCCGGCCCGCAAGGACGAGGCCCGCGCCGGCGTCGTGGACTGGCTGCGGGACGGCGACCGGTCGACCTGGGTGCGGATCAACGACCACTCGACGCCGTTCTGGGAGGACGACGTCGCCGCCCTGGCCGGCCTGCCCGGGCTCGCCGGCGTGATGCTGGCCAAGACCGAGGCCGGCGAGCACGTCACCGAGACCTTCGACCGGCTGGGCGGCTCGACGCCGGTGCTCGCGCTGGTGGAGTCGGCGCTGGGCATCGAGGAGGCGGTGACCATCGCCCGCGCCCGCGGCGCCTTCCGGCTCGCCTTCGGCAGCGGCGACTACCGCCGTGACACCGGCACCAGCGCCGACGAGCTGGCGATGGCCTACCCGCGTTCCCGGCTGGTCGTGGCCAGCCGGATCGGCGGCCTGCCCGGCCCGATCGACGGCCCCACGGTGAGCACCAGCCACCCGGTGCTGCGCGAGCAGTCGGCGGTCACCGTGACCCTCGGCCTCACCGGCAAGCTGTGCCTGGACCCCGAGCAGGCACCGGTGATCAACGAGGTGATCAGCCCCGCGCCGTCGGACGTCGCGTGGGCGCTGGACTTCCTCGCCGACTTCGAGGCCCGCGGCCAGGTCATCCGCGACGGCAGCGACCTGCCCCGGCTCGGCCGGGCGCGCAAGATCCAGCGGCTGGCCGAGACGTTCGGGGTCCGGCCCGCCTGATCGGGTTCCGCGGCGGCCGGGTCGTGGTGCGGGGGGCCGCCAGGGCCCAGGATGGGGCTCCGTCCCGTCCTGAGCAGGAGGTCCCATGACCCGGCAGTTGCCCCGCTCGGCCTCGGTCGTCGTCATCGGCGGCGGGGTCGTCGGGCTGGCCACGGCGTACGAGCTCGCCCTGGCCGGGGTCCAGGACGTCGTCCTGCTCGAGCGGGACGCCCTCGGGTCGGGCTCGACGTGCCGGGCCGCCGGGGGAGTCCGGGCGATGTTCTCCGACCCGGTGAACGTCGCCCTCGGCGCCCGCAGCCTGGAGACCTTCCGCGACTTCCCGGCCCGCTTCGGGCAGGAGATCGACTTCGCCCCGGTCGGCTACCTGTTCCTCCTCGACGACGCCGCGGCCGTCGCGGACTTCGAGGCGGCGGTGGCGCTGCAGAACGACCTCGGCGTGCCCAGCCGGATGGTCGACGTCGCCGAGGCGGTGCGGCTGTCCCCGATGGTCGACCCGGACGGGCTGCTGGCCGCCGCGTGGTCGCCCACCGACGGGCACTGCACGCCCGAGTCGGTCGTGCTCGGCTACGCCTCCGCCGCGCGGCGGGCCGGGGTCACCGTGCTGCCGCACTGCCCGGCGACCGGCATCGACGTCCGCGACGGGCGCGTCGCCGCCGTCGAGACCGCGGCGGGCGCGATCGGGACCGGGGCCGTGGTCTGCGCGGCCGGCCCGTGGTCGGCGCAGGTCGGCGCGTGGGCCGGCGTCGACCTGCCGGTGAGCCCGCTGCGCCGGCAGATCCTGGTCACCGAGCCGGTGCCCGGCCTGGACCCGCACACGCCGTTCACCATCGACTTCGGCACCTCGTTCTACTTCCACCGGGAGGGCGAGGGCCTGCTCCTGGGCATGTCCGATCCCGACGAGACCCCCGGCTTCCGGCTCACCCGCTCCGACGCCTGGTTGCCCCGGCTGGGCGCGGCGATCGAGCGGCGGGCGCCCGCGCTGGCCGGCGTCGGCGTCGCCGGCGGGTGGGCGGGCCTGTACGAGATGACGCCGGACCACAACGCCCTCATCGGCCGCGCCGCCGACGTCGAGGGGTTCCTGTACGCCACCGGCTTCTCCGGCCACGGGTTCCTCATGGGACCGGCGGTCGGGGAGGTGGTGCGTGACCTGTACGTCGGCGCGCAGCCGTTCGTCGACGTCTCCGGGCTGGACGTCCGCCGGTTCGCCGGCGCCGGCGTCCGCCCGGAACTGAACATCGTGTGAGGACCCCTCTGCCCCCACCGCTCGATGAAGGACCCCGTCCCCCTCACCGCTCGCAAGCTCGCGGCGAGCCTCTGGACGGGGCCACCGGCGGGAGACTGCACGATGGCGACCACACCCACCCTGAGGAGTGCCCTGTGACCACCCTGCCCACCGCCGAGGACCTCGCGCGCCTGGCGGCCGACGCCGCGGGCCGCTGCGGCGTCGACCTCGACGCGATCGCGGGCGACTTCCCGGTGACCTCCCCGGTGAACGGGCAGCGGGTCGCCTCGCTGCGCCGGGACACCGCCGCCGACGTCGCGACCGCCGTCGAGCGCGCGGACGAGGCGTTCCGCACCTGGCGGACGGTCCCGGCGCCGGTGCGCGGCGCGCTGGTCCGCCGGTTCGGCGAGCTGCTGCGCGAGCACAAGGCCGACCTCGCCACGCTGGTCAGCGTCGAGGTCGGGAAGATCACCTCCGAGGCGGCCGGTGAGGTCCAGGAGATGATCGACATCTGCGAGTTCGCCGTCGGCCTCTCGCGGCAGCTCTACGGCCGCACGATCAGCTCCGAGCGCCCCGGCCACCGGCTCATGGAGACCTGGCACCCGCTCGGCGTCGTCGGCGTCATCAGCGCGTTCAACTTCCCCGTCGCCGTCTGGTCGTGGAACACCGCGCTCGCACTGGTCTGCGGCGACCCCGTCGTCTGGAAGCCCTCGGAGCTCGCGCCGCTGTCCGCGCTCGCCTCCGCCGCCCTGCTGGACCGGGCGATCGCGGAGACCGGCGCGCCGGAGGGGCTGAGCCAGGTCGTGCTCGGCGGCGCCGACGTCGGCGAGGCGCTGGTCGAGTCGCCCGGGGTGGCGCTGCTGTCGGCGACCGGGTCGACGCGGATGGGCCGGCTCGTGGGGCCGCGGGTGGCCGACCGCTTCGGCCGGTCGCTGCTCGAGCTCGGCGGCAACAACGCCGCGATCGTCACGCCGTCGGCCGACCTCGACCTCGCCACCCGCGGGATCGTCTTCTCCGCCGCCGGCACCGCCGGGCAGCGCTGCACCACGATGCGCCGGCTCATCGCGCACGTCGACGTCGTCGACGCCCTCACCGAGCGGGTCGCGGCCGCCTACCGCCGGCTGCCGATCGGCTCGCCGCTGGAGCCGGGCACGCTGGTCGGGCCGCTGATCCACGACGCCGCGTTCAAGGCCATGCAGGACGCGCTCGAGGCCGCCCGCCAGCAGGGCGGGGAGGTGCTGGCCGGCGGGGGACGGCGCCTGGCCGACGAGGCGCCGGACGCCTACTACGCCGAGCCCGCGCTGGTCCGGATGCCCGGGCAGACCGACATCGTCCGGCAGGAGACGTTCGCGCCGATCCTCTACGTGCTCCCCTACCGCACGCTGGAGGAGGCGGTGGCGCTCAACAACGACGTCCCGCAGGGGCTGTCGTCGAGCATCTTCACCTCCGACCAGGCCGAGGCCGAGCGCTTCCTCGCCGCCGACGGCTCCGACTGCGGCATCGCCAACGTCAACATCGGCACCTCGGGGGCGGAGATCGGCGGCGCGTTCGGCGGGGAGAAGCACACCGGGGGCGGCCGCGAGTCCGGCTCGGACGCGTGGAAGGGCTACATGCGCCGGGCCACCAACACGATCAACTTCTCCGGTGAGCTGCCGCTCGCGCAGGGGGTGGAGTTCCCCATCTGACGGCGGCGGGGGAGCCCGGGCCGGTCGCCCGGGTCACCCCTCGCCCGCGTGCAGGGCCAGCACCCGACGGCCGAGGGCGTCGAGCGTCAGGGGCGTCCCGTCGACCGCCACCCGGGTGCGGGTCCGCTCGTGCGGTCCGCGACCGGCCAGCCGCAGGGCGAGCAGGGCGGCGAGCGCGGGCACCCGGTCGCGGGGGACCGCGGCGGGGACCCCGGGGAGCCGCGCGGCCGGGCCTCGCCACCCCGCGAGCGTGGCGCTCTCGAGGCCGGCGACCCGGACGGAGCGGCGGAGGGGGTCGGCCAGGAGCAGGTCCAGCACCTCCTCCGGCCGCTCCCGGGCGGTCAGCACGACGGGTGCGCGGGCCCCGGTCACCCGGTGCGGCCAGGCCACGTCGCGGGTGTCCACCGCGCCGGGGACCGCGTCGCCGTGCACCAGCGTCACCGGACGGCGCCCGCCCACCGGCACGTGGGCACCGGCCGCGGGCGGCAGGTCGACCTCGGCGCCCGGATCGGCCGCGGCGGCCTCGACCAGCCGGGTGAGCGTGCCGGCCACGGTGGTCCCGCCGGTGGGACGGGCGACCGTCCACCCGCCGGGCACCGCCCGCACGCGGACGCCGCGGGGAGCGGCGGCCCCGACCACCGCGGCCGCCGCCGACCGCGCCGCGGGGGAGCCGAGGACGGGGGAGGCCCAGTCCTCGGCCGGGCCGGGGCCGCACGCACCGCACACCTGGGGACCTCCGTTCGGCCGGCGGGCGCTCGGCGCCCGCCGGCGGCAGCTGGGGGGAGCCGGCCGTCAGTCCCGGCGGGGACGGCGCGCCGCGAAGTCGTCGGCGATCTGGTCGAAGGTCGTCCAGCGGACGCCCTCGTGGGCGTTGACGTGCTCGATGAGCCGCTCGAGCATGAGGAGCACCTGCGGCCGGCCGGACACGTCGGGGTGCACGGTGAAGGTGACCACCGCGTAGTCCATCTCCCGGTGGACCCAGTCGAACTGGTCCTGCCACATCTCGCCGAGGTGGCGGGGGCTGACGAAGCCGTGGCTGTTGGGGCTGGCCTTGATGAACATCATCGGCGGCAGGTCGTCGAGGTACCAGTTCGCCGGGATCTCGATCAGGTCGGTCTCCCGGCCCCGGACCAGCGGCTTCATCCAGGTGCCGGCCGGCCGGGAGTAGTCGATCTTCGTCCAGCTGTCGCCGACCCGGACGTAGTAGGGCTCGAAGTCCCGGTGCATGAGCGAGTGGTCGTACTTGATGCCGCGCTCGAGCAGCAGCTCGTTGGTGACGGGGGAGAACTCCCACCACGGGGCGACGTAGCCGGTGGGACGGCGGCCGGCGCGCTCCTCGATCAGCTCGATGCAGCGGTCGAGCACCGCGGACTCCTGCTCGCGGCTCATGGCGATGGGGTTCTCGTGGCTGTAGCCGTGGACGCCGATCTCGTGCCCGGCCGCCACGCAGGCGTCGAACTGCTCCGGGAACGTCTCGATGGAGTGGCCCGGCCAGAACCACGTGCTCGGCATCCCGTTGCGGCGGAAGAGCTCGAGCATGCGAGGGACGCCGACCTCGCCGGCGAAGACGCCGCGCGAGATGTCGTCCGGCGAGTCCTCTCCGCCGTAGGACCCCAGCCAGCCGCCCACCGCGTCGACGTCGACGCCGAAGGCGCAGAGGATCTCCTTGGGCATGCACCTCTCCTCTCGGGTTCCCCGGACCGCGACCTGCAGCCGGGGTCGTTCCTGCCGGCCGGTGCCGGTCAGCCGGCGGTCCGGGCCCGCCACCCGGCGCGGACGGCATCCGGGTCCCGGTCCAGCCCCAGCAGGACGGCCAGCAGCACCCGCGCCTGGGAGGGCCGCAGCAGGCCGGCGGGGAGGGCGCCGGCGGCGAGCAGGTCGGTGCCGCCGCCGTTCCCGTAGAGGGCGGCGACCGGGCCGGCCGCCACCCGCGTCGAGGTGACGACGACGACGCCGGCGTCGGTGAGCTCCCGGACGGCCCGGCAGACGACGGGGTTGGCGTTGCCGGCGCCCGTCGCCTCCAGGACGATCCCGCGGGCGCCGGCCGCCGCGAACGCGTGCAGCGCGGTGGCGTCGGCGTCGGGGTGGCAGGCGACGACGTCGACGCGGACACCGGACAGGTCGACGCGGGCGAGGTCGAGGGGAGCGGAGCGGCGGGCCGAGCGCTCGAGGAGGAGGGCGCCGTCCCGGACCCAGCCCAGCGGACCCGCGTCCGGCGCGGTGAAGGTGTCGGCCGCCAGCGTGTGGCCCTTGCGCGTGCCCCGTGCCGGGAACACGTGCCCGCCGAAGGCGATCAGGACGCCCTGGTCCCGGGCGGCCGGGCTCGCGGCGACGGTGGCCGCGTCGGCGAGGTTGCGCGGCCCGTCGCTGTCGGGGGCGTCCGCCGGCCGCTGGGCGCCGGTGAGCACGACCGGCCGGGGATCGCCGTGGACGAGGTCGAGGAGGAAGGCGGTCTCCTCGGTGGTGTCCGTGCCGTGCGTGACGACGACCCCGTCGACCTCCGGGTCGGCCAGCTCGCCGGCCACCGCGGACGCGACGGCGTGCACGCGCTCGAGCGTCATCAGGTAGCTACCGACCCGCAGCACGTCCCGGACCCTCAGGCGGACGCCGAGGTCCCCGGCCAGCCGGGCGACGAGGTCGGCCCCGCCGTCCTGCGCCGTCGACACCCCGCTCGCGTCGGCGCGGGTCGCGATCGTGCCGCCGGTCGCGAGCACCGTCACCAGGGACATGGGGAGACCTCCCGGACGCAGGTGTCGGGGACCGGGACGGGGTGCGCTGACGCCGCGTTCCGTGCGCCGGGACGCGGCGTCGGCGCACACGCTCCCGGCCGCTAGACCGCCGTGGCGGTGACGAACGTGCAGACGCCGTCGCCGGAGGTGGCCCGCTGCCGGATGCCGAGCAGCCGCAGCACCGCCATCTCCACGCGGTAGGCCAGCCGCATGGGCCCGGTGTAGAGGGTGTCGCCGGCGGTGGTGACCTCGATTCGGTCGAACCCGGCCAGCCGCACGTGCTCGGTGAGCATCCAGTCCGGCAGCAGCGTGATGTGGCCGGGGGAGTGGTAGTGGCTGGGGCCGAAGATGTAGGGCGCCCCGCGCAGCAGGGTCAGCAGCCGCGAGTGGGGGTGCGTGACGTTGGGGGTGCTCACCAGCAGCCGGCCGCCGGGGCGCAGCAGGGCCCGGATCGAGCGCAGCACCTGCCGCGGGTTCTCCACGTGCTCCAGCGTCTCCACGCACACCACCAGGTCGAACGGGCCGCGGGTCTCGTCGGTCCAGTCCGGGTCGTCGAGGTCGAGCCGGGCGATCCACTCGTGCGGCGGGTCGAGGTCGGTGGGGACGACGTCGACCCCGGCGTCGCGCAGCCGCAGCGCCAGCGCGCCGCAGCCGGAGCCGACCTCGAGCACCCGCCCGCCGTCGGGGAGCAGCGTCCGGACCAGGCTCGCGGCGTACTCGTGCACGCCGGGGGCCGCGTGGATGCCGTGCCCCTGGTAGGTGCGGACGGCGGCCGTGCGGCGGCCGTCGCGGTGCTGGACGTCGGTCACCCGTCCACCCTGGCATCCCCACGCCCGTCGCGCAGACGTCACGCCGGGCACCACGGTGTGTCATCGACGAGCCACCCGTCGGTCACCTCGGTCCTGAGGATGGGTCGGGGCCGGACCGCTCCCCGCGGCCGGCCCTCCTGTCGCCGCTCCCCGAGGAGAGACGTGTCCGGTCCGCACCACCACGACCACCACCACGGCCACGACCACGACCACGGGCACGACCACGGGCACGGGCCCGCCGCCTGGACGCCCTACGGCGACGTCTCGGTCCCCGACCGGGACCTCTCGCCCGGCGACCTCTCCCGCCGGCGGTTCCTGCAGGCGGCCGGGGTCCTCGGTCTGGCGGCCGGCGCGACGGTGGCCGGCGCGCCCCGGACCGCCCAGGCCGCCCCGCGCGGGGGCAGCGGCGGCGCCGCCTCCTACACCTGGCTCAACGGGGACCACCACGTCCACACGCAGTACAGCTCCGACGGCCTCTACACCGTCCGCCAGCAGGTGGAGCAGGCCCGGCGCAACGGCGTCGACTGGATGGTCGTCACCGACCACGGCTCGGCCACGCACGCGCGCCTGGGCGTCGACCTGGTCAACCCCGACATCCGCGCCGCCCGGACGGCCCACCGGGACGTGCTGGTGTTCCAGGGGCTGGAGTGGAACATCCCGGCCGCCGAGCACGGCACCGTCTTCGTCGTCCCCAGCAGCGAGGAGGTCGCCGTCCTGCGGGAGTTCGAGCAGCAGTTCGACGGCTCCCTCGGCAACACGACCGAGGACCGCGCGGTGGCCGGCATCCGGTGGCTGGGCCAGCAGATGACGAACCGCCGCACCCCCAACGCGCTCTTCCTCGCCAACCACCCCGCCCGCAACGGCATCGACTCGCCGCACGAGCTCCGCGCGTGGCGCGACGCCGACCCGCGGGTCGCGATCGGCATGGAGGGCGCGCCCGGGCACCAGGCCGCCGGCATCCCGGCGCCGGAGGGCCCGGGCGAGGCGCGCGGCTACTACGGCAACAGCCCCCGGCCCGACAGCTTCCCCGGCTACCCCCTCGAGTCCTACCGGACCTTCGGCGGCTTCGACTGGATGACCGCCAAGGTCGGCGGTGTGTGGGACTCGCTGCTGGCGGAGGGCCGGCCCTGGTGGATCACCGCCAACTCCGACTCGCACTCGGTCTACCGCGACCAGCTCGTCCGTCCCGCGGGTGCGGACTCCAGCGAGTGGTTCACCGCCAACGGCCGCTACGGCAACCCGGTGGACGGCGGCGTCCCGCAGGTCGGCCGCGGTGACTTCTTCCCCGGCCACTACTCGCGGACGTGGGTGGGGGCGGCGAGCCGCGACTACGGCGCCGTCATGGACGGCCTGCGGGCCGGGCGCGCGTTCGTCGTCCACGGCGACCTCGTCGACGCCCTCGAGGTCAGCGTCCGGGGCGACGGCGGCGGCGACGCACCGGCCACCCTGGGCGAGCAGCTGCGCGTGGGCCCCGGCGAGAATGTGCACGTGCAGGTCCGGATCACCCCGCGCCGCCGGCCCAACGCACACGGCGACCTGCCGGTCCTGCGCCGGGTCGACCTGATCAGCGGCCCGATCACCGGCCCGGTGGCGGACCGGGACACCCAGACGGCGCCGGAGACCGCCGTCGTCGAGTCCTTCGAGGTCCGCGGCAACGGGCAGGTCGTGGTCAACCACGTGTTCCGGCGGGTCGACCGCCCGTTCTACCTGCGGCTGCGCGGGACCGACGGCAACTTCTCGGCGCCCGGCAGCATCGAGCCGCGGCAGGACCCCGACGGCAACAGCGACCCCTGGACCGACCTGTGGTTCTACTCGAACCCGGTGTTCGTCACCGTTGGCTGAGTCCCGCTCCGGCGACTGCTGGCTCGCCGTCTGCGGCGACACGGGCACCTCGCCGGCCGCGCTGGCCGAGGTCGAGCACCGGCTGCTCGACCTCGGCCGGCGGGTCGGCGCCACCGAGGTGGCGACGCACGTCGTGCGGTCGGCCGGCGGCAACCACCACGCCGGCTCGCTGCGGGCTCCCCGCTCGGCGGAGCTCGCAGCCGCCGTCGCGGCGTGGGCCCGCCCCGGGGACGCGGTGGTGGTCTCCGGGGACGCGGACGCCCCGCCGGCCGGGGACCCCGGGCACGTCGAGCACGCGGTCGCAGTCGGCCGCGCGCACCGGGAGCGGGCCTCCGGCCGGCTGGTCCGCTTCCCCGGCCAGGAGGACCTCCCCGGCCGGCTGCCGCTGGCCGAGCTGACCACCCGGTCGGCGGTGCAGGCGGTCGACCTCGTCGGCGTCGCCGACGACCCGGGCCTGGTCCTGCGGACGCGCGGGCACGTGCGCCCGGAGTACCGCGACGGCGTCCTCGTGCTGCCGGTGGCCGCGTCGGGCGACGGCGAGGTCGTCCCGTTCGAGTCCCCGAGACAGCGGGACTGCTGCAGCGACCACTGAGGGACGGGAGCCCGAGGCGGGCCCGCGGTCGCCGGCCGGGTGCGGCGGCGTCCTCGGGAAACCGGACCGGCGGCACGTCCCGCGGTCGTGGCCAGGTCTGCCACCCGGAGGGTCCCGCGGGGCCCGTGGACCGACAGGGGCCATGGGCTCTGCCCACCGTGCGCGGTGACGGGAGCAGCCGCCCGGGCGTGCGGCAGGTGGTGGCAGGGCCGTGGGTGCGGGGAGCGGGCCCGGGCACCCCGCGACGGCGGGCGACACGGTCAGCGGCTGAACACCGCCGCCTGCTCCGCGCACAGCTCCGCCAGGGCCTGCGGCGCCGACCGGCACAGCCGCGGGAAGGCGAGGAACCCGTGCGGCATGCCGACGTACTCCGTCAGCCGGACGGGCACGCCCGCGTCCCGCAGCACCGCGGCGTAGCGCACGCCGTCGTCGCGGATGGGGTCGTGCTCGGCCACCTGGACCAGCGCCGGCGGGAGGCCCGCGTGGTCGGTGGCGAACAGCGGCGAGGCGTGCGGGTGGTGCGGGTCGCCGTCGCCGAGGTAGTGGTCGCGGAAGGCGCGGCAGTCGGCGCGGGTGAGGATCGGCGCGTGGGCGTTCTCGTCGATCGACGGGCTGCTCATCGTCAGGTCGACCGACGGGTAGACCAGCCCCTGGTGGGCGATCCGCGGGCCGGAGCGCTCCCGGGCCATCAGGCAGACGACGGCGGCCAGGTTGCCGCCCGCGCTGTCGCCCATCACCGCGACCCGCTCGGGGTCGGCGCCGAACTCGGCGGCCCGCTCCACGACGTCGGTCAGGGCGGCGTAGCAGTCCTCGGCCGCGGCCGGCCAGCGGTGCCCGGGCGCGAGCCGGTACTCGACCGAGACGACGACGGCGCCGACGGTGGCGGACACGCTGCTGCACAGCCAGTCCGCGGAGTCGAGGTTGCCCAGCGTCCAGCCGCCGCCGTGGAAGTTCACGACCAGCGGCAGGGGGCCGGTGGCCCACTCCGGCCGGTACGTGCGCACGGGCACCTTGCCGGCCTCGCCCCGTGCGGTCCCGTCGGTGAGCCGCACGCCCGGTGCCACGCCGCCGAGCAGCAGGTCGGTCACCGGGTTGTGCGGGACGCGCCGCTGCTGCGCCCTGCGCAGCCGCTCGCCGTCCATCCGCGTGATCGACGTCCGCGCGAGCAGCCGGCCCAGCAGCCGAACCCTCAGGTCCATCCGTGCCACGTGTCCTCCTCCGTGTGGTGCCGATGAGTGGTGCGCCGTCCGCCGGTCTCCCCGGCATGACGTACGAGACGGTCGCCTCGGCGGACGGCACCCGCATCGCCTACGAGGTCTGCGGGTCCGGGCCGCCGCTGGTCACCGTGTGCGGCGCGACGTGCGACCGCGCGCTGATGCGCCCCACGGCCCGGGCGCTCGGCGAGCGGTTCACGACGGTCGACTACGACCGGCGGGGCCGCGGCGACAGCGGCGACACCCTGCCGTACGCCGTCGAACGGGAGGTCGAGGACCTCACCGCGCTGGTCGACGCGGTGGGCGGGCACGCGTCCCTCTACGGGCACTCCTCCGGCGCCGCCCTGGTGCTGCGCGCCGTCGGGGCGGGGCTGCCGGTGGACCGGTTCGTCCTCCACGACCCGCCCTTCGCCCCCGACGACCCCGCGTTCCGAGGCGAGAGCCGCACCTTCGCGGCCGGGATCCTGGACCTGCTGGCCGCCGGGGAGCGGGACGAGGCGGTGGACCGGTGGTGCCGCGGCACCGGGATGCCCGGCGAGGTGGTCGACGCGATGCGGGCGACGCCGCGGTGGGCGGAGCTGCTGGCCCTCGCCCCGACCCTCGCGTACGACCTGGCGGTGCTCGACTCGGTGCGGACCGGCGGCGCGGTGCCCGAGGACGTCGCCCGCCGCGCGGCGCGGCCCGGGCTCGTGCTGGTCGGCGGCGACAGCCCTCCGTTCATGCAGGAGGTGGCCCGGCGGCTGGCGGACCTCCTCCCGGCGGGCGCGCTGCGGGTGCTCCCCGCCTCCGGCCACGTCGTCGCTCCCGAGGTCCTGGCGCCGCTGGTCGCGGACTTCCTCCGCGGGTGAGGTGGTCCGCACCGGTCAGGGCTCGGCGAACCAGGCGGAGCCGAGGCCGGGGACCAGCAGCAGGCCGTCGCGGACGGGCAGGGGCCCGTCGCTGCCGTGCACCTGCGCGAACGTGCCGAACCCGGTGACGGTGTCGGCGTCGATCCGCTGCGGGTGCGGCGAGAAGTTGGCCACCCCGACGAACGTGCCGCCGCGCGGGTGCCGCCGCCGCCAGACCAGCACCGCGTCGTTGCCGACGTCGACCACCGTCGACTCCACCCCGCCGCGCAGCGCCAGCAGCGACCGGCGCACCTCCCCGAGCCGGCGGATCCCGGCCCACACCCGGCCCTCCAGCGTGGTCGGGTCGCCGCGGCGGGCCGCGGCCGCCCAGTCCATCGGCGGGCGGTGCATCCAGCGGTTGTCCGGCGCCCGCTCGGGCTCGGCGAGGTAGGAGCTGTCGTTGCGCAGCGCCAGCTCGTCGCCCATGTAGAGCAGCGGGACCCCGCCGAAGGCGTAGGCGACCGAGTACAGGAGCAGCAGCCGGCGCACCCCGGCGTCGAGGGCGACCGGGTCGTCGCGGTCGAGGGCGTCCTCGATGCCGCACAGCGACGCCGCCGACCCGGAGATCCGCGCGTCGCCGGTGACCGGGTTCTCCTGGAACAGCGCGCCGCGGGCGAAGGAGCCGGGGAAGCGGCCGGCGTAGAAGTCGTTGAGGAACCGGCGGTGGGCGAACCCGTCGAGGCCCACGGCGGCGGCGTCCTCGTCGGTGACCGCCCAGCCGATGTCGTCGTGGCCGCGCACGTAGGTGCACCAGGTGGTCGTGGGCGGGATCGGCCGCATCCGGCGCAGCGCCTGCCGGGCCAGCCGGACGTCCTGGGTGGCCAGGCTGCTCCACAGCAGCACCATGAGCGAGTTGTGGTAGGCCAGCTCGCACTCGGGCCGGTAGCGGTCGTGGCCGCCGAGGTAGGCCACCAGGTCGTCGGGGGAGACGATCGCCTCCGCCTTGAACACCACGCCGGGAGCGGCCAGCCGGGTCAGCGCGTGCAGCAGCTGCAGGAGGGTGTGCCCCTCGGGCTGGTTCTGGCAGCTGGTGCCCAGCCGCTTCCACATGAACGGGACGGCGTCCATCCGGAAGACGTCGACGCCGCGGTTGGCCAGCCAGGCGATCTCACCGGCCATCGCCAGCGTCACCTCGGGGTTGGTGTAGTCGAGGTCCCACTGGTACGGCCAGAACGTCGTCCACACCCAGCCGCCGGCGCCGCCGAGCGCCTCGGGCACCCAGCTGAACGAGCCGGGGGCCCGGTCGGGGAAGACCTCCGGGATCGTCGCGTCGTAGGCGTCGGGCATCTCCCGGTCGGGGAAGGCGGTGTAGAAGCCGGCGTACGCGGGGTCGCCGGCCAGCCAGCCCTGCGCCCAGGGGTGCTCGCGGGCGGTGTGGTTGAGCACGAGGTCGATGCACAGCGCCATCTCCCGCTCGTGCAGCGCGGCCGCGACCGCCTCGAGGTCGGCCATGGTGCCCAGCCGCGGGTCGACCGCGCGGTAGTCGGCCACCGCGTAGCCACCGTCGTTCTCGCCCTCGCGCGGGCGCAGCAGCGGCATCAGGTGCAGGTAGGTGGTGCCCAGCTCGGCGAGGTGGCCGAGCCGGCCGGGCAGCTCGGCGAGGGTGCCGCAGAACCGGTCGACGTAGCAGACGTAGCCCTGCACCCGGGCCCGCTGGAACCACGCCGGGTCGATCTCCCGCCGCCGGTCGATCCGCCGCAGCGGCTCCGGGCGCTCGGCCGCCGCGGCCAGCGCGGCGCGCAGCCCGCGGGCGAACAGGTCGTCGGCGGCGTCCCCGTACAGGACGGCCAGCGGCTCGTGGACGTCGTGCAGCGCCAGGTCGGCCCGGGCCAGGAAGGCGTCCGCCTCCGCCTCGCCCAGGACGGCGACCGCCTCGTCGGCGAGCCGCGGCCGCAGCGCCGCCCACGCCCGCCGGGCCCCGGCCCGCAGCTGTTCGGCTCCCGGCTGCTCGGCTCCTGGCTGCCCGGCCCCCGCGCTCATGGACCCTGCGTAGCGTGTCCGGGCCGCACGTGCACCCGGGCGACCCGGGCGGAGGGGGGGCGGGTCGACCGTGCGCCGCCGGCGACGCCAGACTGGCGCCCGTGATCTCCTCCCTCCCCCCGCTCCGTGACTGCCCGACGGACGGCCGTCGGCGCCGGCGTCCCGGAGTCCTGAGGTGAGTCGCGCACTGGTCCTCGGCGGCGGTGGCATCGCCGGGATCGCCTGGGAGATCGGGCTGCTGTCCGGGCTGGCCGAGGCCGGGGTCGACGTCCGGGACGCCGACCTGGTGGTGGGCACCTCGGCCGGCTCGATCGTCGGCACGCTGCTGCGCACCGGTCACGACCTCGAGCAGCTCCACGCCGCGCAGCTCGGCCCGGTGCCGGCGACCGAGCGGGCGGTGCAGTTCGACGGGGCGGCCTTCTTCGCCTCGTTCGCCGCCGCGCTGGCCGGTGCGACCGGCGAGCAGGACGCGCGCGCCCGGATCGGCGCACTCGCGCTGCGCGCGCAGACCGTGCCCGAGTCCGAGCGGCGCGCGGTCATCGGCGCGCGGATCGGCGCACCGGAGTGGCCCGCGCAGCGGCTCGTGGTGACCGCCGTCGACACCGCGGACGGGGAGTTCCTCGCCGTCGACCGCGACACCGGGTTCCCGCTGCTCGACGCCGTCGCCGCGTCCTGCGCGGTTCCGGGCGTCTACCCGCCGATCACGATCGGGGAGCGGCGGTTCATGGACGGCGGGATGCGCTCGGCGACCAACGCCGACCTCGCGGCCGGCTGCGACACGGTGCTCGTGGTCGCGCCGATGGCGGGGATCGCGGGCAGCCCGCTGGGCCCGTCGCTGGACGACGAGCTGGCGACGCTGCGGCGGGAGGGGAAGGCGCACCTGGTGCTCGCCGACGAGGCCGCGGTGCGCGCCTTCGGCACCAACCCGCTCGACCCCGCCACCCGTGAGCCCTGCGCCCGCGCCGGCCGCGCCCAGGCCGCGCGCGTCGCCGACGAGGTCCGCGCCTTCTGGGGCTGACGTCCGGCGTCGGGTGGTCACCTGCCGGGGTCACCGCAGGCCGGTGACCCCGGCAGGTGACCACCCGGTGGGCGGTGAGCGGCCTCAGCCGGGCAGGACGCGGACGGCGAGCACGGCGACGTCGTCGTCGGTGCGGCCGGGCAGGGCGCGGGTGAGCAGCCGGTCGCACAGGGCGTCCGCGGCCAGCCCGGACAGCCCGGACAGCGCCTCGGCGGCGGCCGCGAGACCCTCGTCGATGCCCTGCCGGCCGACCTCGACCAGCCCGTCGGTGACCAGCACCAGCGTCTCGCCGGGTGCGATCGCCGCCTCGTGGTCGCGGCGCAGGCCGGGCTCGTCGGTGCCGAGCAGCCGCTCGGGCGGGGTCTCGAGCAGCCGCACCGCGTCGTCGGCACCGAGCACCAGCGGCGGCAGGTGACCGGCCGACGACCAGCGCAGCAGCCGGCCGGAACCACCGGGCGCGGGCGCCAGGTGGGCGACCAGCGCGGTGGCCAGCGTGCCGACGTGCAGGCCGGCCAGCACCCGGTCGACGCGGTCGAGGGTCCGCGCCGGCCCGTCGGGGGAGTCGTAGGCGAGCGTGCGCACCGCGCTGCGCAGCTGCGCCATCGCCGCGGCGGCCTCGACGCCGTGCCCGGCGACGTCGCCGATGACCAGCACCGTGGTCCCGTCGGGACGGGGGAACGCGTCGTACCAGTCACCGCCGACCAGGTGCTGCGACACCGCGGGCCGGTAGCGGACGGCGACCTCGAGGCCGGGCGGCTGCGGCGGCGGGGTGAGCAGGCTGTGCTGCAGCGTCTCGGCCGCCCGCAGCTGGCGGCCGTAGAGCCGGGCGTTGTCCAGCGCCAGCGCCCCGCGGCGGGCGACCTCGACGGCGAGCGCGACGTCGGCGGGCCCGGCCGGCGGCCGGTCGCCGCACCGGACGAGGGACAGGACGCCGAAGCCCGAGCCGCGCGCCTGCAGCGGGACGAACAGGCTCGACCGGGGGTCCAGCCGCTCCCAGGCCGCGCGCACCGGACCCTGGGGCAGGGACTCCGGGCCGAGGTCCGCCTCGATGCGCTCCAGCTGCACGGGCTCGCCGGACGCGAGCGCCGAGGCGAGCGCGGCCTGGTCGCGCGGGGCGGTGACCCGCCCGGCGAGGTAGGTGTCGACGTCGTCGAGGCGCCGGGGGTCCCGGTGCGCGCGGGCGGAGCTGCCAGGGGCGCCGTCCCCGGCGAGCAGGGTGACGGTGGCCCAGTCGGCGAGGACCGGCACGACGAGGCGGGCGAGCTGGTCGGCCGTGGTGCCGGTGTCCAGGCTCTGCGTCAGGGACTCGGTGACCTCGGCGAGGTAGCGGTAGCGCTCGACGTCACCGGTCCCGTCGTCGCTGCTCACCCCGGCTCCGTCCCGGCTCCCCGTCCGCAGGCGCCGGGTACGGAGCGTACGGCAGCGGTCACCAGCCGAGCCCGCGCCGGCGCCGCACCCGAGACGCCGGCGAGGGGTGCCGCGGCTGTGCGGCGGGGGGCCGGGGGCCACACTGGGGGAGGAGACGGGAGGGGACATGACGACGGCGACCATCGGCGCGGCCGACTTCCCGGCGGCGGTGTCCGCGCCGGGCATCGTGCTGGTCGACTTCCGGACGTCGCGGTCGGGCAGCAGCCGCGCGTTCACCGCGGTGTTCGACCAGGCCGCGGCGCGGCACCCGGACCTGCGCTTCACCGCCGTCGACACCGAGGCCGAGGCCGCGCTGGCGGCCGAGCTGGGCGTGCGGTCGGCGCCGACGCTGCGGGTCTACCGCGACGGCGTGCTGGTCTTCGCCGAGCCGGGGTGGATCCCCGCGGACTCCCTCGACCTGCTGGTCGAGACGATCCGCGCGCTCGACATGCCCGCCGTCCGGGCGCTGTACCCGGAGCCGATCGACTGAGCGCGGACGCCGCCGCCCGCGAGCGGTGGCGGCGGAGGTCAGGCCCGGCGACCGACGGGGCAGGGCGTGCCCGCCGCCGGGGCGGCGGCGACGGGGGACCGCCCGCCCGCCCTGCGCCGGTGCCCTGCCATGCGTGCGGGAGCGTCCGGGGCGCCGTAGCCGTCGTAGCGTCCCAGTCGCTGGACCACCAGGAAGAAGACCCGGTCGCCGACCAGCTCGGTGGCCACGTGCAGGTAGCCGCCGTCCCCGTCCTCGTCGTACATCAGGCCGTGCTCGCGGACGACCGCCAGCAGGTCCGGGTCCGGGTCGAGCCGGGTCTCCAGGTCGTCGGCGTAGTTGACCGGTGGGGGCAGCAACGGGGCACCGGCCGCGCGCAGCGCCCGGACCGTGGCGACGACGTCGTCGGTGGCGAACGCGACGTACTGCGGTTCCGGGACCTCGGACGCCCACTCACCGCGGCGCAGGACCGGCACGGTGAGCGCCAGCCGCACGGCCCGGTCCGGGCCGGCGATCCCGCGGGTGCGCAGGAGGCCCGACGGGCCGGGGACGTCGGCCTCGCCGTGCGCCTCCAGCCCCAGGACCGCGCGGTGGAACAGGGTGGTCCTCTCGACGTCGTCGGGCGTCACGGTGAGGCCGACGTGGTCGATGCGGGTCAACCCGCTGCCGGCCCCCGGCCGCTCACCCGTCGGGACGAAGCCCTCCGACGCGGGAGGCGTGCACCGGATCTCCGTGCCGTCGGGTGCGGCCACCGCCCAGGACCCGGTCCCGGCGGCGCCGGAGCCGCGCTCCGCCACCGGGGCGCCCATCGCCCGCGCCCGCTGGGCCGACCGGACGGGATCGGTGCTCGCGACCCCGAGGGAGGTGAGGGCGACGGCGCCCCGCCGGGACGGCTGGCTCCGCCGGGAGTCGACGAGCAACCGGGCCCCGCCCTGCTCCCACACGGCGACGGGCTCGGTCCGGGAACGGGCGGTGCGGGTGAAACCGAGCGAGGTGAGGACCTCCGAGAGCCGGGACGCGGAGGTCCCGTCGGCGGTCAGCCCGGCGAACGACCAGCCGGTCAGGTCCGGTGCCGGAGGGGGCAGGAGCGCGCCACTGCCCGGGTGGTCGCGCGCCACCACCTCCTCCAGCCACCGCAGCGAGCGCATGGCGTCGGCCGCCGTGCAGGTGGGTGCGGACGAGCGGTGGACGTCGTTGAAGGTCTCGAGCGACAGCGGCCCGGTGTAGCCGGCGGCGAGGACGGCCCCGAGGAACCCCGGCAGGTCGAAGGCCCCCTGCCCCGGGAAGAGCCGGTGGTGGCGGCTCCACTGCAGCACGTCCATCCGCAGGTCGGGCGCGTCGGCCAGCTGCACGGAGAAGATCTTGTCGCCGGGGACCGCGGTGATGCCGGCGACGTCCCCGTCCCGCGCGAAGACGTGGAAGCTGTCCAGGCACAGTCCCAGCGCCGGGTGACCGGCCCGGCGGACCACCTCCCAGCTGCGCTCCCACGTGGAGACGTGGGTGCCCCACGCCAGGGCCTCGTAGGCGACCCGGAGCCCACGCCGCTGCGCCCGGTCGGCCGCCTCGGCCAGCTGGGCGGCCAGCCGGTCGAGGTCCTGCACCGCGTCGGCCGCGACGGACGAGACGACCAGGAGCGTCTCGGTGCCGAGGGCGGCCACCACGTCGAGGGTGCGCTCGACGCGGCGCAGGTTGCGCGCGAAGCGGTCCGGATCGGTGGAGTCCAGGTCGCGGAACGGCTGGAGGAGGTCGATCGACAGGCCGAGGTCCGCACAGCGGCCGGCCACCTCCGCCGGTGTCCACGCCGCGGACACCAGGTCCGGCTCGCACAGCTCCACGCCGTCGAAGCCCGCCGACGCGGCCGCGTCGAGCTTGTCCTCGAGCAGTCCGGACAGACAGACCGTCGCGATCGACCGGCGGCGCCGGGTGATCGACTGCACTGGAGCGGTCACTCAGGACCGCGGGCCGGGGAGGTGGTCGAGGGACGGCGCACCGTCGGAGGATGACCGCTGGTCCTCCGCGCAGCAAGGCGGTGCCACACCGGACCGCCCGCTCGGGGGACGTGCCAGGCGCCCGGTCAGCCGGCGAGGACGACCACGAGGGTGCGCGGGCCGTGCACGCCCTCGACCCGCTGCAGCTCGATGTCGCTGGTCGCCGACGGGCCGCTGACCATCGTCAGCGGGGCGACCGGGTCCAGCCGGGCCAGGGCGTCGGGCACGTCGGGCACCACCTGCGCGGCCTCGACCACGCAGACCAGGACGTCGGGCAGCAGGGACAGCGCCCGGCGTCCCGACAGCGGCGCCCCGTCGAGCACCAGCGTGCCGGTCTCGGCGACCGCCGTCGCCACGCCGGTGAGCGTCGCGGCGAACGCGGCGAGCTCCACCGCGGGCCCGCCGTCGTCCTCGGCCGAGCCGGAGGGCCGCCAGGCGGCCGGCACCCCGGGGGCGACGACGACACCGGCCGGGTCCCAGCCGGTGCCCAGTGCCGTGTCGAGCGCGCGGACGACGGTCGCCGGGACGTCGGCCGGCGCGCACCGGAGCACCGTGGCGCGGTAGTCCTCCACCCGTTCGGCGAGCAGGTCCAGCAGCTCGGCCGCCGGCAGCTCGCGCGGCGCCGGCACCGGCGGGACGGCGACCGACGGCCGGTCGGTCCCGAGCGCCGTCCGGATCCGGCCGAGCACCTCCTCGCGCGCGCTCACCGGCCGTGCTCCTCGTTCCACTGCTGCACGAACGTCCTCCCCGGCGGGGTGGGCAGGTCGCGGGTGCGGGTCCAGGCGCTCGCCGGCGGCGGCAGCGCGGCCGGGAGCGTCGGCTTCCCCCGGGCGAACAGCCGTGCGAGCCCGGCCGCGCGCTGCGCGAGGTGCCACAGCCGCGGGTTGCTCATCACCCGCGACAGCCCGCGGAAGGCGACCGCCTCGGCGGTGGGCCGCTCCCCGTCCCTGGCGACCGCCTCGACGTGCTCGGCGCGCAGGTGCACGAGGATCGACGGGATGTCGATCGCCACCGGGCACACGTCGTAGCAGGCGCCGCACAGCGACGACGCGTACGGCAGCGAGGCGTTGTCCTCGACGCCGGTCAGCTGCGGGGACAGCACCGCGCCGATCGGGCCGGGGTACACCGAGCCGTAGGCGTGCCCGCCGGTGCGCTCGTACACCGGGCACACGTTCAGGCAGGCCGAGCAGCGGATGCAGTGCAGCGCCTCGCGGCCCACCTCGTCGGCGAGCACCGCCGTCCGGCCGTTGTCGAGCAGGACGAGGTGGAACTCCTGCGGCCCGTCGCCGGGGGTCACGCCGGCCCACAGCGAGGTGTAGGGGTTCATCCGCTCTCCGGTGGAGGAGCGGGGGAGCAGCTGCAGGAAGACGCCGAGGTCCTCCCACCGCGGCACGACCTTCTCGATGCCCATGACGGTGATCAGCGTCTGCGGGAGGGTCAGGCACATCCGGCCGTTGCCCTCGCTCTCGACGACGGCGAGCGTGCCGGTCTCCGCGACGGCGAAGTTGGCCCCGCTGACGGCGACCCGGGCGCGCAGGAACCGCTCGCGCAGGTGGGCGCGGGCGGCCATCGCCAGCTGCCGCGGCTCGTCGGTCAGGCCGGGGTCGACGCCGGGGATGGTGCGGCTGAAGATCTCGCGGATCTCCGAGCGGTTCTTGTGGATCGCCGGCACGAGGATGTGCGACGGCGTGTCCTCGCCCAGCTGGACGATCAGCTCGGCCAGGTCGGTCTCGACCGCGCTGATCCCCGCGGTCTCCAGCGCCTCGTTGAGGCCGATCTCCTGGGTGGCCATCGACTTGACCTTGACCACCTCGTCGCTGCCGGTGGCCCGCACCAGGTCGGTGACGATGCGGTTGGCCTCGGCGGCGTCGCGGGCCCAGTGCACCGTGCCGCCGCGCGCGGTCACCTGCCGCTCGAGCTCCTCGAGGTGCTCGTCGAGCCGGGCCATGGTGGCGGCCTTGAGCGCCCTGCCGGCCTGGCGCAGCTGCTCCCAGTGCGGCACCTCCGAGACGACGGCGGCGCGCTTGCCGCGGATCGTCGTCGTGGCCCGGCCGAGGTTGGCGCGCAGCTGCCCGTCGCGCAGGGCCGTGCGGGCGGCGTCGGGGAACGGCTGCGTGCCGCGCAGGTGGCCGACGCCCCGGGGAGCGGTCGGCAGGCCGAGGAACGTCGTCCCGGAGCGGGGGGCGCCCGGGGCGAGCGGCGTCGCGCTCACGCCGGGACCGCGGGGGCGGTGGTCTGGTCGGGGCTCACGTTCTCCTCCGTCGAGGCGAGGATCTCGGCCAGGTGCACCGTCCGGGTGCCCGAGCGCAGCCGGGACAGCCCGCCGCCGATGTGCATCAGGCAGGAGGCGTCGCCGGCGGTGCACACCTCGGCGTGCGTGGACAGCACGTTCGCCATCTTGTCGGTGAGCATCGCCGTCGAGGTGTCGGCGTTCTTCACCGCGAAGGTGCCGCCGAACCCGCAGCAGGACTCCGCGCCGGGCAGCTCCACCAGCTCCAGCCCGCGGACGGCGCGCAGCAGCCGCAGCGGCCGGTCGCCCACCCGCAGCAGGCGCAGCGAGTGGCAGGTCGGGTGGTAGGTGACGCGGTGCGGGTAGTAGGCGCCGACGTCGGTCACGCCGAGCACGTCGACGAGGAACTGCGACAGCTCGTGGGTGCGCGCGGCCAGGGCCTCCGCCTCGGCGGCCAGCCCCTCCTCGCCCGCGCGGCGGGCGACGGCGGCCTGCTGGTGGTGGATCGAGGCCACGCACGACCCCGACGGCGCCACGACCGCCTCCGCCCCGGCGAACGCCCGCACGTGGTTGGCCACGATCGGCACCGCCTCGCGCCGGTAGCCGGTGTTGACGTGCATCTGCCCGCAGCAGGCCTGCGTCGGCGGCACGACCACCTCGTGGCCCAGCCGCTCCAGCAGCCGCGCGGTGGCCAGGGCGACCTGCGGCACCACCGTGTCCACCAGGCAGGTGGCGAACAGCGCGACCCTCACGGGGTCCCCTCTCTGTCGCGGAAGACCATGCTCGACTCGCGGACCACGAGCGTCGGCTCGAAGACCTCCTGCACGTGCACGTGCCCCTCGCCGCGCGCCTCGTCCAGCAGCAGCTCGGCGGCCCGCGACCCCAGCGCCGCCCGCGGCTTGCGCACCGAGGTCAGCGGGACCGCGGCGGCCGCGGCGAAGTCGATGTCGTCGTAGCCGACGATCGCGAAGTCGTCGGGCACCCGCACGCCCTGGCGGACCATCTCCTGCAGCACGCCGAGGGCCAGCAGGTCGTTGGCGCACACGGCGGCGGTGGGCCGGCGGGCGGCGGGCAGCCCGACGATGCGGGCGGCGGCCTCGCGGCCGCCGTCGACGGTGAGGTGCTCGGGGGAGAGGACCAGCAGCGCGTCGTCGTCCCCGGTGGCCTCCCGGACGGCGGCCACGACGCCGGCGTGCCGCTCCTGCACCTGCGGCAGCCCGGAGGCACCGCCGATGAAGGCGATCCGCCGGTGCCCGCGCTCGAGCAGGTGCTCGGCGGCCAGCCGGCCCCCGAGGACGTCGTCGACGGCGACCGCGCACTGGTCGGGGCCGGGCGCGCGCCGGTCGACCAGCACCACCGGCACCCCGCGGCGGCGCAGCGAGTCCAGGTGCGGCGACAGCTCCGCGGTCGGGGTGATGAGGACGCCCTGCACCCGCTGCTCGGCGAGCACGTCGAGGTGGGCGGCCTCCTTCTCCGGGCGGTCGTCGGAGTTGCACAGGATCACCGCGAGGCCGGCCGGGTCGACGACGTCGTCCACGCCGCGCGCGACGTCGGTGAAGAACGGGTTGGCGATGTCGAGGACGACCAGGCCGATGGTCCGGCTGTGCCCGGCGCGCAGGTGGCGGGCCGACTCGTTGCGGACGAAGCCGAGCGCGGCGATCGCGTCGAGCACCCGCTCGCGGGTCGGCCCGCTCACCACCTCGGGGCGGTTGAGCACGTTGCTCACCGTCCCGACCGAGACGCCGGCCTGCTCGGCGACGTCGCGGATGCTCACCGGCACGGCGTCTCCTCAGGGGGTCGGGGCGGGTGACGGGGGACACCGTCCGGCAGCGATGGTCGCCCGTCCACTGAAACGTGTCAAACACCGGTCACGGGCCGGACACGCGGTGTTGACACGTCTCGAAACGCCTCCCTATGGTCTGCGCCACAGCACGCCTGAATCGTTTCACAAACGGAGGTGGTCGTCGTGGACCACGCCTCGGCGCCACCCGCGCCGCCGGCGGCCGGTCGGGCACAGGACGGCACCGTGGTCCTGGCCCTCGAGGACGTGGGCAAGAGCTTCGGCGCGGTCGCGGCGCTGCGCGGCGCGCAGCTGGAGCTGCGCGCGGGGGAGGCCCACGCGCTCGTCGGCGAGAACGGTGCCGGCAAGTCGACGCTGGTCAAGATCCTCGCCGGCGTGCACGGCCCGGACACCGGCCGCGTGCTGCTCGACGGGCGGCCGGTGACCCTCGCCGACCCCGCCGCCGCGCGGGCCGCCGGCATCGCGGTCATCTACCAGGAGCCCACGCTGTTCCCCGACCTGTCGGTCGCGGAGAACATCTTCATGGGCCGCCAGCCGCTGCTGTCGGGCCGGCGCATCGACCGCCGCGAGCTCGGCCGCCGCTGCCGGGCGCTGTTCGACCGCCTCGGCGTCGCGCTCGACCCCGACCGCCCGGCGCGCGGCCTGTCCATCGCCGACCAGCAGATGGTCGAGATCGCCAAGGCGCTGTCGTTCGACGCGCGGGTGCTCGTCATGGACGAGCCCACCGCCGCGCTGTCCGGCGTCGAGGTCGAGCGGCTGTTCGCCGTCGCCCGGTCGCTGCGCGACTCCGGCGCCGCGGTGCTGTTCATCTCCCACCGGTTCGACGAGGTGTTCGACCTCTGCGACCGGATCACCGTCATGCGCGACGGGCAGTGGGTCTCCACCGACCCCACCCGCGACCTCACCGTCGACCAGGTGGTCCGCCGGATGGTCGGCCGCGAGGTCTCCTCGCTGTTCCCGAAGGTCGACGTCGAGCCCGGCGACGTCGTGCTCGAGGTGCGCGGCCTGACCACCCGCGGCGTGTTCTCCGACGTCTCCTTCGACGTGCGGGCGGGCGAGATCGTCGCGCTGGCCGGCCTGGTCGGCGCCGGCCGCAGCGAGATCGTGCGCGCGGTCTTCGGCGTCGACACCTACGACGCCGGCTCGGTCCGGGTCTCCGGCAAGGCGCTGAGGAAGGGCGACCCGGCCGCGGCCATGGCCGCCGGCATCGCGCTCGTCCCCGAGGACCGCCGCCAGCAGGGCCTGGTCATGGAGCTGTCGGTGGAGAGGAACGCCACCCTCACCCGGCGCTGGAAGCTGGCGAGGGCGGGCCTGCTCAGCTCCCGCGCCGAGCGCGCCCAGGCCGCCGAGTGGTCCGAGCGCCTGCAGGTCAAGGCCGGGAAGCTGTCCGACCCGGTGTCCACGCTGTCGGGCGGCAACCAGCAGAAGGTCGTCCTCGCCAAGTGGCTGTCGACCGAGCCGCGCGTGCTGATCGTCGACGAGCCCACCCGCGGCATCGACGTCGGCACCAAGTCCGAGGTGCACCGGCTGCTGTCGGAGCTGGCCGCCGAGGGGCTGGCCGTCGTCATGGTGTCCAGCGAACTGCCGGAGGTGCTCGGCATGGCCGACCGCGTCCTCGTCGTCTCCGAGGGCCGCCTCGTCGACGACATCCCCCGCGCCCGCGCCGACGAGGACAGCGTCATGCTGGCCGCGACCGGCCAGGGCTCCTCGACCGCGGGGGCCGCCCGGTGAGCGCGCCCCTGACGAAGACCCCCGCGGCGCTGCCGGAGGAGCTGGCCGCGCCCGAGCGCACCGGCCGCCGCGGGTCGGCGCTGGTCCACCGGCTGTTCGTGGTGCGCGAGCTCGGCATCCTCGCCGCGCTCGTGCTGCTCGTCGTCGTGACGGTGATCGCCAACCCGCGGTTCCTGTCGGGGCAGAACGTCCGCGACCTGCTGCTGTCCGCGGCGATCCTCACCGTCCTGGCCGCCGGCCAGACGATGGTGGTCATCACGCGCAACGTCGACCTGTCGGTCGGCTCGGTGCTCGGCCTGTCGGCCTACGCCACCGGCACGCTGCTGGTGGTCGCCCCCGGCACGCCGGTGGTGGTCGCGATCCTGGCCGGCACGGCCGTCGGCGCGGTCTGCGGCCTGCTCAACGGCCTGATCGTCGCGGCCGCCGGGGTGCCCTCCCTGGTGGTCACGCTCGGCACGCTCTACGCCTTCCGCGGGCTGGACTCGCTGTGGGCCTCCAGCGCCGACCGGCTGCAGATCAACGCCGCCGACCTGCCCGCCGGCTTCAAGTCCCTGGGCGGCGCCCGGCTGCTGGGCGTCCCGGTGCTGTTCCTCATCGCCGTCGCCGTCGTCCTGCTCGTCGGCTACTACCTGCGGACCTTCCGCAGCGGCCGCGAGCTGTACGGCATCGGCTCGGCGCCCGAGGCCGCGCGGCTGTCGGGCATCCCGGTCGGCCGGCGGGTGCTCACCGCCTTCGTCGTCAACGGGGCCCTCGCCGGGCTCGCCGGCGTCCTCTACGCCGCGCGGTTCCAGACGCTGGACACCACCGCCGGCACCGGCCAGGAGCTGTTCGTCGTCGCCGCCGCGGTCGTCGGCGGGGTCGCCATCTTCGGCGGCAGCGGCTCGGTCTACGGCGCCGCGCTCGGCGCGCTGCTGCTCACCACGATCGGCACCGCGCTCCCGCAGCTGGGCCTGGACCCGTTCTGGCGGGACGCCGCCGTCGGCGCGCTGATCCTCGCCGCCATCGCACTGGACCGGGCGCTGCAGCTGCGCCTGGCCGCCCGCCTCCGGGGGAGGAACGCCCGCCGTGACCGTTGAGACCGCCCCCGCCCCGGCCGCGCCGGCCGCCGCGCCGGCCCGCCGCGGGCCGACCCTGCCCAGCGGCAGCGTCATCACCACGTTCCTCGTGCTGTTCCTCGTGATCGCCGCGTTCTCGGTCGAGGGCTTCGCCAGCACCCGCAACGCCGGCTTCCTGCTGCTCGACGTCGTCGTCATCGCGCTCATCGCGCTGCCGCTGACGCTGGTCGTGGTCACCGGCGAGATCGACCTGTCGGTGGCCAGCACCGTCGGCCTGTCCAGCGCGGTCATGGGCCAGCTGTGGGTGGCCGGGCTGCCGCTGGAGGCGATCATCCCGCTGGTCCTCGTGCTGGGCGCGGTGCTCGGCGCGGTCAACGGGTTCCTCGTGACCAGGCTGGGGCTGCCCTCGCTGGCGGTCACCATCGGCACGCTGGCGCTCTACCGCGGGCTCGCGTTCGTCGTCCTGGGCGACCAGGCCGTGGCCGACTTCCCGCGCGCCTGGACGACGTGGGCGATCAGCTCGATCGGCTCGACCGGCATCCCCACCGTCGTGCTCCCGCTGCTGGTGCTGGTCGCGGTCACCGCGGTCGTCCTGCACGCCACCCCGGTCGGCCGCTCGCTGTACGCCATGGGCAACAGCGAGGACGCCGCCCGCTTCAGCGGCATCGACGTCGCCCGCACCAAGCTGTGGCTGTTCGTCGCCACCGGCGTGGTCAGCGCGCTCGGCGGCGTCTACTGGACCCTCCGCTACGGCAGCGCCCGCGCCGACAACGCCACGGGCCTGGAGCTGCAGGTCATCGCGGCGATCCTGCTCGGCGGCGTCTCCATCTTCGGCGGCAGCGGCGGCCTGCTCGGCGTCATGGCCGGCGCCCTGCTGCTCGCCTCGGTCCGCAACGCGCTGCAGCTGGTCAACGTGCCCTCGGACGTCCTGAACATCGTCACCGGCGTCCTGCTGATCACCGCCGTCGTCGCGCCGCAGGTCGCCGCCCGGGTCAAGGGCCGGCGACGCCGGGCCCCCGCCTGACCCGCCGCCGCTCCCCACCCACAGCCGCACCACCGCACCACCAGACCCCACCCACCCGAAGAGAGGGACCCCGATGTCGCTGTTCCTGACCAGCCGCCGCCTGCGCGGTGGCCTGACCGGCGTGGCGGTGGCCGCCGTCGTGCTCACCACCGCCGCCTGCGGCGGGACCACCCGCGGCGAGGACGAGGGGAGCAGCGGCGGCAACGACGCCGCCGGCGCCTCCGCGAACCCCGACGCCGAGATCCCCGCGGACCTCGCGATCGCCTTCCTCCCCAAGCAGCTGAACAACCCCTACTTCGACGTCGCCGCCACCGGCGCCGAGCGCGCCGTCGGCGAGGTCGAGGGCGAGTTCAGCCAGGTCGGCCCGTCGGAGGCCAGCGCCTCCTCCCAGGTCAGCTACATCAACACGCTGACCCAGCAGGGCGCCGACGTCATCCTCACCTCGGCCAACGACCCGAACGCCATCTGCAGCGCCCTGGACCAGGCCCGCAGCGGCGGCGCCAGCGTCGTCACGTTCGACTCGGACACGAACCCCGAGTGCCGCGACCTGTTCATCAACCAGGCCACGGCCGAGGGCATCGCGCAGACGCAGATCGACCTCATGGCCGAGCAGATCGGCGGCGCCGGCCAGGTGGCGATCCTGTCGGCGACGGCGAACGCCACGAACCAGAACACCTGGATCGAGCTCATGACCGAGTACGCCGCCCAGGAGTACCCGGACATGGAGATCGTGACGACGGTCTACGGCGACGACGAGGACGAGAAGTCCTTCCAGGAGACCCAGGGTCTGCTGCAGACCTACCCGGACCTCAAGGGCATCATCTCGCCGACCACCGTGGGCATCTCCGCGGCGGCGCGCTACCTGTCCGGCTCGGAGTACAAGGGCCGGGTCGCGCTGACGGGCCTGGGCACCCCGAACCAGATGCGCGAGTTCGTGCAGGACGGCACGGTGACCGCCTTCGCCCTGTGGAACCCCGAGGACCTGGGCTACCTGGCCGCCTACGCCGGCGCCGCGCTGGCCGCCGGCCAGATCACCGGCGAGGAGGGCGAGACCTTCGAGGCCGGTGACCTCGGCGAGTACGAGGTCGGCGCCGACGGCGTCGTCGTGCTCGGCGAGCCCACCGTGTTCAACGCCGACAACATCGACGACTTCGACTTCTGAGTCGTCGCGCCCGGTCCCGCCGCCGGCTCCCCGGCGGCGGGACCGGGACCCCCCGCAAGGAGACCCCCGTGCCCCGCGCCTGCTTCACCCTCCAGGTCCGCCCGGACCGGCTCGCCGAGTACCGCGAGCGGCACGCCGCCGTCTGGCCGGAGATGCTGCGCGCCCTGCGCGACGCCGGCTGGCGCGACTACCGGCTCTACCTGCGCGAGGACGGCCTGCTCGTCGGGATCGTGGAGACCGACGACGGTGTCGGCGGCTTGGCCGCCGCGCAGGCCGCCGTGGACGCCACCGAGGTGAGCGCCCGGTGGGAGGCCTCGATGGCTCCCTTCTTCGTGACCGGCGACGGCTCCGGCAAGGCCGAGCTGCCGCTCGTCTTCGACCTCGACGCCCAGCTGACGGCGCTCGGGGAGACCACCACCGCACCGACGGGAGACCCCTCGTGACCGACCTCGGCACCCCTGACCGCAGGGCCGCCGCGCTCGCCGCGCTGGCCGAGCAGACCATCGAGCTGCCCTCGTGGGCGTTCGGCAACTCCGGCACCCGCTTCAAGGTCTTCGGCCAGCCGGGCGTCGCCCGCGACCCGTTCGAGAAGATCGAGGACGCAGCGGTGGTGCACCGCCACACCGGCGCCGCGCCGCGGGTGTCGCTGCACATCCCGTGGGACCTCGTCGACGACTTCTCCAAGCTCGCCGCGCACGCCGCCGACCTCGGCGTCTCGATCGGCGCGATCAACTCCAACCTGTTCCAGGACGACGACTACCGGCTCGGGTCGCTGACCCACCCGGACAAGGCGGTCCGGGACAAGGCGATCGCCCACCACGCGCAGTGCGTCGACGTCATGCGCGCCACCGGGTCGACCGACCTCAAGCTGTGGCTGCCCGACGGCACGAACTACGCCGGCCAGGACGACCTGCGCGGCCGCCAGGACCGGCTGGCCGACTCCCTGCAGCAGGTCTACGCGCTGCTCGACCCGGGCCACCGGCTGCTGCTCGAGTACAAGTTCTACGAGCCCTACTTCTACGCGATGGACATCCCCGACTGGGGCACCTCGCTGCTGCACTGCCTGGCCCTGGGCGACCGGGCCACCGTCGTGCTCGACACCGGCCACCACGCGCCGGGCACCAACATCGAGTTCATCGTCATGCAGCTGCTGCGGGTCGGCCGGCTCGGCGCGTTCGACTTCAACTCCCGGTACTACGGCGACGACGACCTGATCGTCGGCTCGGCCGACCCGTTCCAGCTGTTCCGGATCATGAACGAGATCGTGGCCGCGGACGCGCTGCGCCCGGAGTCGCAGGTCAACTTCATGCTCGACCAGTGCCACAACATCGAGCCGAAGATCCCCGGCCAGATCCGCTCGGTGATGAACGTGCAGGAGGCCACGGCCAAGGCGCTGCTGGTCGACCGCGAGGCGCTGGCCGCCGCGCAGTCCTCCGGTGACGTGCTGGCCGCGCACGGCGCGCTGACCGACGCCTTCTCCACCGACGTCCGCCCGCTGCTGGCGGAGCTGCGCGAGTCGAAGGGCCTCGACGCCGACCCGTACGCCGCCTACGCCCGCTCCGGCCACCAGGAGCGCATCGCCCGCGAGCGCATCGGCGGCACCCAGGCCTCCTGGGGCGCCTGAGCTCTTCGCCTTTCGCGCGCGAAAGGCACTCCCTCCCATCGCCTTTCGCGCGCGAAAGGCGGTCCCCGGACTCCCGGAAGGAAGCACCCCTCGTGACCAACCCCGTCGTCCGTGAGCTGCTCGAGCGCAGCAACCGGCTGGGCTCCGACCCGCGCAACACCAACTACGCCGGCGGCAACACCTCCGCCAAGGGCACCGAGACCGACCCGGTGACCGGTCAGCCGGTCGAGCTGCTGTGGGTCAAGGGCTCCGGCGGCGACCTCGGCACCCTGCAGGAGTCCGGCCTGGCCGTGCTGCGGCTGGACCGGCTGCGCTCGCTGGTCGACGTCTACCCCGGCGTCGACCGCGAGGACGAGATGGTCGCCGCGTTCGACTTCTGCCTGCACGGCCGCGGCGGCGCCGCCCCCTCGATCGACACCGCGATGCACGGGCTCGTCGACGCCGCGCACGTGGACCACCTGCACCCCGACTCCGGCATCGCCCTGGCGACGGCGGCCGACGGCGAGGCGCTGACCCGCGAGTGCTTCGGCGACCGCGTCGTCTGGGTGCCGTGGCGCCGTCCCGGCTTCCAGCTCGGCCTGGACATCGCCGCGATCAAGGAGAAGAACCCGCAGGCGATCGGCTGCGTCCTCGGCGGCCACGGCATCACCGCGTGGGGCGCCACCGCCGCGGAGGCCGAGGCCAACTCCCTCGACGTCATCCGGACCGCCGAGCGCTTCCTCGCCGAGCGCGGGGAGGCCGAGCCGTTCGGCGCCGTCGTCCCCGGCTTCGAGGCGCTGCCCGAGGACGAGCGCCGGGCGAGGGCGGCCGCGCTGGCGCCGGTCATCCGCGGGCTCGCGAGCACCGACCGGCCCCAGGTCGGCCACTTCACCGACTCCGACGTCGTCCTGGACTTCCTGTCGCGGGAGAAGCTGCAGCCCCTCGCCGCGCTGGGCACCTCCTGCCCGGACCACTTCCTGCGCACCAAGGTGCGGCCGATGGTCGTCGACCTGCCGGCCACCGCGACCACCGACGAGGTGGTGCGGCGGCTGAAGAAGCTCCACGAGGAGTACCGCACCGAGTACGCGGCCTACTACGAGCGGCACGCGACGCCCGACTCGCCGGCGATGCGCGGCGCCGACCCGGCGATCGTGCTGGTGCCCGGCGTGGGCATGTTCAGCTTCGGCGCCAACAAGCAGACCGCGCGGGTGGCCGGCGAGTTCTACGTCAACGCCATCAACGTCATGCGCGGCGCCGAGGCGGTCTCCACCTACGCGCCGATCGACGAGAGCGAGAAGTTCCGCATCGAGTACTGGGCGCTGGAGGAGGCCAAGCTCCAGCGGATGCCGAAGCCCAAGCCGCTGGCCACCCGGGTCGCGCTGGTCACCGGCGCGGCGAGCGGCATCGGCAAGGCCATCGCCGAGCGGCTCGCCGCCGAGGGCGCCTGCGTCGTCGTCGCCGACCTGGACCTGCAGAAGGCCACCGACGCCGCGGCCGGGATCGGCGGCCCCGACGTCGCGATCGGCGTGGCCGCCGACGTGTCCGACGCCGAGGCCGTGGCCGCCGCGTTCCGCGAGGCGGTGCTCGCCTTCGGCGGCGTGGACCTCGTGGTCAACAACGCCGGCCTGTCGATCTCCAAGCCGCTGCTGGAGACCACCGAGCGGGACTGGGACCTGCAGCACGACGTCATGGCCAAGGGCAGCTTCCTCGTCTCCCGCGAGGCGGCCCGGATCATGATCGAGCAGGGGATGGGCGGCGACGTCGTCTACATCTCCTCGAAGAACTCCGTGTTCGCCGGCCCGAGCAACATCGCCTACTCCTCGACCAAGGCCGACCAGGCCCACCAGGTCCGGCTGCTGGCCGCCGAGCTCGGCGAGCACCAGATCCGGGTCAACGGCATCAACCCCGACGGCGTCGTCCGCGGATCGGGCATCTTCGCCGGCGGCTGGGGCGCCAAGCGCGCCGCGGTCTACGGGGTGCCGGAGGAGGAGCTCGGGCAGTTCTACGCCCAGCGCACGCTGCTCAAGCGCGAGGTGCTGCCCGAGCACGTCGCCGACGCCGTCTTCGCCCTCACCGGCGGGGAGCTCACCCGGACCACCGGCCTGCACGTCCCGGTCGACTCCGGGGTCGCCGCGGCCTTCCTCCGGTGACCCGCGAGCTGTCCCTCGCGGCCGTCGACCTGGGCGCCTCCAGCGGCCGGGTCATGGCCGCGAGGGTCGGCCCGGGGCGGCTGGACCTCACCGAGCTGCACCGGTTCCCCAACCGGCCGGTGCGCACGGCGGGCACGCTGCACTGGGACGTCCTGGGCCTCTACGCCGGCGTGCTCGACGGGCTGCGCGCGGCCGGCCGCGAGGCCGACGGGCTCGACGGCATCGGCATCGACAGCTGGGCGGTCGACGTCGGCCTGCTCGACGCCGACGGCGCGCTGCTGGGCAACCCGGTGCACTACCGCGACGCCCGGCACGAGACCGCGGTGCCGGCGGCGCACGCCGTCGTCCCGCCCGACGAGCTGTACCGGGTCAACGGGCTGCAGCACCTGCCGTTCAACACGGTGTTCCAGCTCGCCGCGATGCGCGGGACGGCGCGGTTCGCCGCCGCCCGGCAGGCGCTGCTCGTCCCGGACCTGCTCGCGTACTGGCTGACCGGCGCGCGGGTCGCGGAGGTCACCAACGCCTCCACGACCGGACTGCTCGACGCGACGACGCGGCAGTGGGCGACCGGCCTGCTCGACCGGCTCGAGCTGCCGCGCGACCTGCTCGCGGACCTCGTGCAGCCCGGCGACGAGATCGGCCGGCTCACCGCGGAGGTCCGCGCCGAGACCGGGCTGGGCGAGGTGCCGGTGGTCGCGGTCGGGTCGCACGACACCGCGTCGGCGGTGGCCGGGGTCCCGGCGCGCGGCGACCGGTTCGCCTACGTCTCCTGCGGCACGTGGTCGCTGGTCGGGGTGGAGCTGGAGAAGCCGGTGCTCACCGAGGCCGGCCGGACGGCGGGCTTCACCAACGAGCTCGGCGTCGACGGCACCGTGCGGTACCTGCACAACGTCATGGGGCTGTGGCTGCTGCAGGAGTCGCTGCGCACCTGGGCGGCGGCCGGGTTGCCGGCCGACCTGCCCGAGCTGCTCGCCGCGGCCGCGCGGGTGCCGGCCTTCACGGCGGTGGTCGACGTCGACGACCCGCGGTTCCTGCCGCCCGGCGACGTGCCCGCGCGCATCGCGCAGGTGTGCACCGAGACGGGGCAGACGCCGCCGCAGAGCCAGGCCGAGACGGTGCGCTGCGTCGTCGACAGCCTGGCCCTGGCCTACCGGCGCACGGTCCGGGCGGCGGTCGAGCTGTCCGGCCGCGACGTCGACGTCGTCCACCTGGTCGGCGGGGGAGCGCGCAACGCGCTGCTGTGCCAGCTCACCGCCGACGCCTGCCAGCGGCCGGTGCTCGCCGGCCCGGTGGAGGCCGCGGCGCTGGGCAACGCGCTGGTGCAGGCCCGGGCGCTCGGGGCCCTCGAGGGCGGGCTGGGGGAGATGCGCCGGCTGCTGCGCACCACGCAGGCGCTGGTGGAGTACCGGCCCTCGGGGTCCGACGCCGGCTGGGCGGCCGCCGAGGCGCGCGTCGCCCGCTGACCGCGGCGGCGGCCCTTGCCCGCGTCCCGGCCGGGCGCGGACCATCGGCCGCACGTGCACGACGGGCGTCGAGGAGGGGCCGTGACCCAGCCGGCTGAGCGTTCCGACGGCGACTACGGCTACGACATGGCCCACGGGGCCGCTGCCGGGGCGGCGCGCGCGCCGGTGCCCCCGGTGGGCGCGGAGCCGGCCGACCGGACCGGGCACGACCCCGGCGGCGACTACGGCTACGACGAGGTGCACCGCTCCTGACGTCCGGCCGGCGGTCGTGCCCTGCCCCGACGGCGGGGCGGAGCACGACCGCCGGGGGGTCACCTGACCGGGTGGCTCCGGACGCCGACGTGTCCCGCGAGTGAGTCAGGTCACCGAGCGGGTAGGGAGCGCCAATGCGCCTGCCCGACCCCGCGGACCTGTTCGACCTCCCCCGGACCCTCGTCGAGTCGGTCCGCACGCTCGGCGCCGCCCTGCCGCGCGCGGAGAACCTGCTGCCGATGGCCGACGACGTGCTCCGGAGCACCCGCACGCTGCTCGACGGGGTCGCCCCCGCGGTGGCGCGGGCGGCCGCGGTCGCGCCCGAGGTGGTCGACACGGCCACCGGCGTCGTGCAGCGGCTCGCGGGCGTCCTGACCCCCGAGCGGACGGCCGCGGTGGCCGCGCTGACAGACCGGCTGGTCGCCGTCCTCACCCCCGACCGGATCGCGGGCATGTCCCGGGTGGCGGACTCGGTCCGGGCGCGGGCGGACGTCGTGCCGCGGGCCCTCGACGCGCTCGACGGGCTGCTCTCCTCCGGGCGGCTGCAGCGCCTGGGCGCCGGGATCGACCGCCTGGCCTCCCCGGACCGGGTCGACCGGCTCGACGCGCTGCTCGAGCTCGTCACCGGCGACCGCGTCGCGAAGGCGCTGGACCTGGCCGGCGACGAGCGCATCGGCCGGCTGCTGGACCTCGCGGCCGACGAGCGCATCGGCCGGCTGCTGGACCTCCCCGCCGACGAGCGCTTCGGCCGGCTGCTCGCCCGGCTCGACCTGCTCCTCGCCGACGACCGCCTGCCGCACGTGGTCGACCGTGCCGGCGAGGTCCTCGACGACGGCCGGGTGGAGCGGGTGGCCGCCGGCCTGGACCGGGTGCTGGCCGAGGAGAACCTCGACCAGGCCGGCGAGCTGCTCGGCAACGGGCGCGGCGCCGCCGCGGTCCGGGCGCTGCTGCGCGTCGGCCGGGCGCTCACCGGCCAGGGGCCGCAGGCGGTCGCCACGCTGCTCGAGCGCCTGCCCGACCTCCTCACCGAGGAGCGCGTGGAGTCCCTCGGGGCGCTCGCCGACCGCGCGCCGGAGGACATCGACACCGCGCTCGACGTCCTCGAGGACCTCTACGCCGTCATGGCCGGCGCGGACGGGTACGACGACGAGGCGGGCGACGACGGGCAGCAGGACGACGACGGGCAGCAGGACGACGGGCCGGCTCAGGACGCCCAGCAGGCCGACCAGCAGGACGAGGAGGACGAGGAGGGCGAGGAGGAGGACGAGGAGGACGAGGAGGACGAGGACGAGGAGGAAGCGGCCGGCTGAGGCCGCTCAGCCGCCGGCGCGCTCCCGCCACTGCCGCACCCAGGCGCGGCCGTAGTCGTTGCCGTGCGGGGTGCGCAGCACCGTGTGCACGTGGAAGGGCTGCGGGGTGTCGTAGTCGAGGAAGACACCGCAGTGGTGGTCGAGCTCGGCGACGACGACCGGCGACTGCACCCGGTAGTAGAAGACGTCGCCGGGCTCGTGCCCGCCGATCCAGGAGAACCAGGTCTCGTCCAGGTGCGCCTCGACCTCGCGCAGCCGCGCGGCCCGGGGGCCGGCGGGCAGCAGCGCGACGAAGGTGGCCACGACGTCGAGCACCCGCTGCCGGGCGTCCTGGGGCAGGTCGGCGACCCGGACCCCCTCGACCGGGATGACCCGGTTGTCCTGGAACGCGCCGGCCAGGTGCCGCTCGTCGCCGGGGTGCACCCGGCCGGGCGGCATCGCCGGGTCGACCATCCGCTCGTAGACCGTCGCGGCGGTCCGCTGCTCCGGCGTCAGCGCCGCCATGACGGCCAGCCCGGCGGCGATCCGGTCGGCGAACAGGCCGGAGATCCCGGCGTGCGGGCCGTCGTCGATCTCGTCGGGCTCGGCGCCCACGAACACCGGCGAGACCACCATCCGGCCCTCGACCACCAGCACGTCGACCGCGCAGTGGTGGCCGTAGAGCTGCCAGCCCCACGGCGCGCGCAGGTCCGGGGTGCCGTAGAGGGCGAGGTTGTAGCTCCACTCGCCGAGCAGCGCGGGCAGGTCGACGACGTCGCCGAGGAAGCCGTTGACCAGCATCGCGGCGTGCACGAGGTCGGCGCCCTCGGGCGACAGGGACGCGCGGACCAGCTCCAGCGCCGCCTCGCGCACCTGGGGCGGCTGGAACTCCAGCCGCAGGCCGGTGTCGAACTGCAGGAACTCCGGGTTGGCCCAGGTCTGCCACTCCGGGGCGTCGACGGCGTGCGACACCCGCTCCCGGTCCTCCGGTGACAGCAGCGACAGCAGCGCCTCCGCGGCCTCGACCATCGCCGCGACCGGCGCCTCCTCGCCGGGTCGCGCGGGCTCCCAGCGGTGCACCTCCGGACGCAGCGTGCCGTCCTCGGTGACCCCGCGGAACGGCGCCAGGTACAGCGGCGTCCAGCCCTCGACCAGCCCGCCGGTGAACGTGCCCGGCTTCCGCGCGAACTCCCCGTAGGCGTACGCGTCGAGCCCACGCACCTCGGCCAGCCGCGGGTGGTCGTGCGGGAACAGGTACTGCCGGAACTCACCGGCCACGGCCGGCCACCTCCCGGGCCTCGTTCCCGACGATGCGGTTGGTCAGGACGCCCAGCCGCTCGACCTCGACCTCGACGACGTCGCCGGGCCGCATCAGCCACGGGGGCGTGCGGGCGTAGCCGACGCCGGACGGCGTGCCGGTGGCCAGCAGGTCCCCGGGGTGCAGCGTGAAGGTGCGGCTGATCAGCGCGAGGGTGTCGCCGACGGTGTAGACCATCTCGTCGGTGCGCCCGTCCTGGACGGTCTCGCCGTTGACCCGGGTCCGCACGCGCAGCCCGTCGCGCAGGTCGCCGACCTCGGCGGCGGGGACGATCGGCCCGAGCGGTCCGGACCGGTCGCCGTTCTTGCCGAGGATCCACTGCGAGGTGAGCTTCTGCGCCCGCCGCGAGGTGACGTCGTTGAACGTCGAGTAGCCGACGACGGCGGCCAGCGCCTCGTCCGGCGTGGCGTCGACCAGCGTCGACCCGACGTAGGCGACGACCTCGCCCTCCCAGTCGAGGCCGTCCTCGTCGGCGGGCACCGGGATCTCCGCCCCGCCGACGGTCAGCGACCGGGTCCAGCGGGCGAACAGCGTCGGGTGCGGCGGCACGCCCTCGCCGGCGAAGGAGCCCTCGGCGACGTGCTTGAGGTAGTTGAGCCCGATGCAGACCACGCGGGCGCCGGGCAGCACCGGCGGCACCACCTCGACGCCGGCGACCGGGACGGGGTCCCCGGCCGGCTCCGCGGCCAGGAACCGGGCCGCGTCGGCCCAGAACCCCGCCAGCGGCGCCAGCACGGTCACCGTCGCGCCGTCGTCGGACAGCGCCGCCGCCTCGACCGGTCCGCCGTCCCGGCGGATGCCCACGACGCGCATCAGGCGAGCCCGTTCCGGCGAGCGACGTCGCCGAGCCAGGCGAGGCTCGGCTTGGGCGTGCGGGCGAAGGTCTGCCGGTCGACGGCGACCAGGCCGAAGGTCGGGCGGTAGCCGAGCATCCACTCGAAGTTGTCCAGCAGCGACCAGTGCACGTAGCCGCGCACGTCCGCGCCGCCGTCGACCGCCGCGGCCAGGGACGCGAGCGCGTCGCGGGTGAAGGCGATGCGGTCGGTGTCGTCGGCCGTGGCGATGCCGTTCTCGGTGACCAGCAGCGGCGTGCCGGGCAGCACCTCGGCGGCCCGCGCGACGGCGGCACCGAGCGCCTCCGGCCGGCGCTCCATGCCGTGGGCGAGCGTCTGCAGCTCCGGGGCGGGGGCGACCAGGCCGTCGGCGTCGAAGCGGGCGCAGGTGTACACCTGCAGGCCGACGAAGTCGTCGCCGCGGGCGGCCTCGAGGAACTGGTCCTCGAAGGCGGCGCGCTCGGCGCGCATCCGCTCCTCGCCGCCGGGCTCGGCGAGGTGCTCGCGGCCGACCAGCGTCATGCCGGCGCGGGCGACGTTCCCGCGGAGCACGTCCATCGAGCGGGCGTGCAGGCCGAGCAGCGCCTCGGCGACCTCCTGGTCGGGGCGGGGCAACCCCCTGATCGGCTCGCCGCGCATCGCCATCGCGCCCATCACCGGCTGGGCGGCCACCAGGTTGGGCTCGTTGACGGTGCACACGTACTCGGCGTCGGCCAGCACCGGCAGCACGGCCTCGGTGTAGCGGGCGATCCGGTCGCCGGCCTTCGGGCCGGTCCAGCCGCCGTCGTGGGACAGCCAGCGGGGCTGGGTGAAGTGCACGAGCGTGACCACCGGCGCCAGCCCGCGGTCGCGGCAGCCGTCGACGATCCGCCGGTAGTGGTCGAGCGCGGCGCGCGAGACCTCGCCCTCCTCGGGCTCGATCCGGCTCCACTCCAGGCTGAACCGGTAGGCGGAGAGCCCGGCACCCGCGACGAGGTCGAGGTCCTCGGGCCAGCGGTGGAAGGAGTCGCACGCGTCGCCGCTGGGCTCGGCGAACGGCGAGTGCTCGGCGTGCTCCATCTCCCAGTGGTCGTTGTTCACGTTGCCGCCCTCGACCTGGTGGGCGGCGGTGGCGGCACCCCAGAGGAAGCCCTCCGGGAACTGGGCGGCGGTCATGGGGCGGGTCTCCTCGGATCGGGGGTCAGCGGAGGGCGGAGGCGGGGACGGCGGCCCCGAGGACGCGGGCGAGCAGCGTGTCGGCGTCGAGCACCGCGTCCCCGCGCCAGGCCACGTGCTGGTCGGGGCGGACGAGGACGAGGTCGGCGCCGAGCAGGTCGCGCAGCCCCGGCACGCCGGACAGGTCGGCGTCGGTCAGCGGCACCCCGCGGGCGGCCGCGGCGCTCGCCAGCGACCCGGCGTCGGCGGCCGGGTCCAGCCGCAGCACGGTGAAGCCGTCGCCGAGGCGGTCGAACAGCGAGTCGCCGTCGCCCAGCCAGGCGTGCGGCAGCCGGGCGCCGGGGTGCGCCGAGGGGGTGAAGGTGGCCAAGGCCGGCGCGGGGACCGGCCGGCCGTCGGGGACCACGACGGGGGAGTCCGGGTAGTCGTAGCCGAGCACCAGCCCGAGGCTGTGGAACTCCGGGTCCTTCACCTGCAGCGCCTCGGCCAGCGCCGCCCGCAGCTCGACGCCGGTGGGGCCGTCGTCGTCGAGGTCGCGGCCGGTGAACGCGGGGGCGAGGAACGCCTCCTGGCTGCCGGCGGCGTCGATGGTGCGCCGCGCGACCGGGCGCCGCTCGGGTTCGTAGCTGTCGAGCAGCGCGGCCGGCGCCCAGCCCTGCAGGACGGCGGCGAGCTTCCACCCGACGTTCACGGCGTCGCCGACGCAGGTGTTGAACCCGTGCCCGCCCCACGGCGGGTTCAGGTGCGCGGCGTCGCCGACGAGGAACACGCGCTCGCCGCGGTAGCGGTCGGCCAGCAGCATCCGGGCCTGCCACGGGTCGGTGGCCAGCACCTCGACGTCGATGTCGTCCCCGACCATCGCCCGCACCAGGGCCTCCGGGTCGGCGTCCTCGGCCACCGTGTCGACGCCCTGCACGATCGCCCACCACGTGCCGTCGAGGTCGAGCCGGCCCATGAGCCCGCCGCGCTCGGTGCCGATCACCCAGTGGTGCACGCCGAGCGCGCACAGCGGCCGCTCCTCCAGCGCGCGGGAGCGGAAGGTGACGCTGAGGTTGGGCATCGCGCCGGAGGAGCCCTCGTACCGGGCGCCGATCGCGCGCCGCGAGATGCCGGCGCTGCCGTCGCAGCCGAGCAGGTACCCGGCGACGACGTCGGTGCCCGTGCCGTCCGGGCCCTCGACGGTCGCGCGGACCCCGTCCGGCCCGTCGGTGATCGCGGTGACCCGCGAGCCGACCAGCAGGGTGACCGTGGGCAGGGCCGCGGCGGCCTCGCGCAGCAGCCGCTCGACCTGCGACTGGGGCGCCTGCTGGCCGGCCTCGGCGGCGACCTGGCGGGGCTCGGTCCACAGCCCGAACGCCTCGGGGAAGCGGGTGATCTCGTGCCCGAACAGCCCGGTGCAGAAGACGACGTCCTGGGCGTAGGACACCGGGAGCGGCGCGGCGGCGCGCAGCCGGTCGGCCAGGCCCCAGCGGCGCAGGTGCTCCATCGTGCGGACGCTGGTGGTCTTGGCGCGCGGGCGCAGCGGGTCCAGCTCGGTGCGCGGCTCGACGACGAGCACCTCGACGCCACGGCGGCCCAGCTCGATCGCGGCGGCCAGCCCGCTGGGGCCGCCGCCGGCGACGAGGACCGGGACCCGGGACGGGACGTGCGCTTCGGTCACGGGGACTCCTGTCGGACTGCGGTGCCGCCCTCGGTCGCCTTTCGCGCGCGGAAGGCGGGGGAGGGGCGGGGAGATCTGGGGGCCGGGGGGCTCAGGGGCCGCGCCCGGACACGTCGAGGATGAGTGGCCGGGGTCACTCTGCCGAGGGGCGATTCCATTGACCGGCAAGCGGTCCCGGACGGTTCCGGATCACGTCCCGAGCAGCCGGGCGCGCAGGAACGCGGTCGTCCGGTCGAGCGCGTCCGCGGCCGCGTCCGGGGCGCCCAGCCACATGTGGTCCGCGCCGTCGTAGGTGTGCAGCTCGACCTCGGCCCCGGCTCTCCGCAGCGCCTCCGCCAGCCGCTCGCTCTGCACGCACGGCACGAACCGGTCGCCGGTGCCGTGCAGCAGCAGGAACGGCGGCGCGTCCGCCCGGACGTGGGTGACCGGGCTCGCCTGGGCCGCGGCGTCGGGCACGCTCGCCGGCGGGGCGCCGAGCAGCTGCGCCTCCCGGGTGCCGGCGTCGGCCGGGTCGGCGCCGGCGTCCCCGGCGAAGCCGGCGAGGTCAGCCGGCGCGTACCAGGCGGCGACCGCGACGACGGCGCTCGACGGGCCGGTCACGCCGACGTCGCCCTCCAGGTCCGCGTCGGTGACCAGGCCGAGCAGCCCGGCGAGGTGGCCGCCCGCGGACTCGCCCCACGCGGCCACCCGGTCCGGGTCGACGCCGAGCTCGTCCGCCCGCGCGCGCAGCCAGCGGACGGCGGCCTTCGCGTCGGACAGCTGCGCCGGCCAGACCGCCTCGCCGGAGAGCCGGTAGTCGGCGCTGGCCACCGCGATCCCGGCGGCCGCGACCCGCTCGAACAGCGTGCGGCCGGGGAACGCGGGACCGCCGGAGTGTCGGCTGCCCAGCCGCCACCCGCCGCCGTGCAGGAACAGCGCGGCCGGGTGCGGCCCGTCGCCGGGCGGGAGGTACAGGTCGAGCTCCAGCGGCCGGACGCCGGGGAGCGCCGCGTAGGCGACTCCGGACAGGACGCGGGTGCCGTCCGGGCCCGGCGCGGACGCGGGCAGGGGAGCGGCGTGCGCCGGCGGGGGCAGCGGCAGGGCGGGCGTGGGCACGGGGCCTCCTCGGAACGGACGCCGGGCGCGGCCCCTGGTCGGGGACCGCGCCCGGGGAGCGAGGTGCGGGACTCAGGCCTGCTCGGGCCACTCGTAGTCGCGCATGAACTGCATGTCGTGCTGCTGCGCCGCCGCCTGCATGCGCGGGAAGTCCGGGATGAACGGCGGCTGGTCCTTGGTCGGGTGGTCGGTCGGCTGGCCCATGTGCTGGAAGAACCGCTCGAAGCCGCCGGAGAGGGTGCCCATCATCCGGGCGTCCTCGACGATCTGGTACGCGTGCGCGAACCCGGCCGGCACGAAGCCGAAGTCGCCGGGGGTCAGCAGCTGCGACTGCTTGCCGCCCTCGGCGTCCTCGAAGAACAACCGCACCTTCCCGTCGAGCACGAAGAACGTCTCGTGGGTGGCGTTGTGCGAGTGCGTGGGGATGACGTCGCCGGCGGGGGAGTCGCTGACGACGATCCCGAACTGGTTCTCGGTCTCGTCGCCGGACAGCAGCACGCTGAACAGGTCGCCGAACAGCATCGCGTGCTCGCCCTCGCCGCGCTTGAGCACGTAGGGGACCGGCTTGCCGGGCAGCACCCCCTGCCACTGCGGGCCCTTCTCCGGGTCGATCAGGTACTCGAAGCTCATCTGCACTCCCGGGTCGGGTCGACACTGACCGTCCGAGCATCCGTGACCCGGGTCACCCGACCAACGCCCGTGCCATTGACCGGCACGGTCACGCGGACACCGGGACGGCGACGGGCTGCCCGGCGACGACCTCGGCCATCAGCGCGAGCGCCCGGTCCACCGGCTCGACGTCGGCCGCGGGCGTGTTGAGGAAGCCGTGCAGCATCCCGGGGACGAGCACCTGCCGGACGTCGACGCCGGCCAGCGCGAGCGCCGCGGTGAACGCCTCGGCGGAGGCGCGCAGGTCGTCGTACTCGGAGTTCAGCAGCAGCACGGGGCAGAGCCCGCCGAGGACGGCGTTCGCCGGCATCGCGTACCCGTCCGCGCGGCTCTCCGGCCCGCCCAGGTAGTTGCGGGTGATCGACGCACGGTCCTCCGGCAGGAAGCGCAGCAGCCGGGGGACCTCGGTCATGAGCGCCGCGAGCGCGGCCGACGGCGGGGGGACGACGGCGTGCAGGGTCGTGTAGGCGAGGACCAGCGCCGCGGGGACCCAGCCGTCGTCGTCGCGCAGCCGCAGCACGGCCCCGGTGGCCAGGTTGCCGCCGGCGCTGGCGCCACCGACGGAGATGCGCGCGGGGTCGACGCCCAGGACCGCGGCGGAGTCGCGCACCCACCGGACGGCGGCGACGGCGTCGTCGTGCGGCACGGGGTAGGTCACCCCGCCGGCGCAGAGCCGGTAGTCGACGCTCACCACGACGGCACCGGCCCGCTCGCAGACCTGCCGCGCGGTCCAGTCGGCCTCGGGCATGTCCAGGTCACCCATCCGGAACGCGCCGCCGTGCAGCCAGACGAGGCAGGGGCGGTCGGTGCCGCCGCCGTCGGGCTCGTAGACCCGGACCGGGACGTCGCCGTGCGGACCGGGCGCGGACGCCGGCCGGGCGGCGACGGCGGGCGGCGGGGGAGCGCCCTCGATCGACAGGAACGCGTCGAGGCGGGCGCGCTGCTCCGGGTCGGCGAGACCCTGCTCGAAGGACTCGATGCCCTCCAGCAGGTGCAGGTTCGCGGCGATGGCGGGGTGGATCGGCACGGGTCCTCCGGTGCTCGGCGGTGGTCCGCGTCACCCTCCTCAGCGAGGGGCCGGTCCGGCCATCCCCGTGCCATTGACCGGCAGGTCGAGGCGTCTGGGGGTCCCTGTCAACGGCTACCGGAGACCTGTGGACGAGCCGCTGGCCTGCGGATTCGCGTCGCGGACGGGTGCCTGATCGGCTAGGCTTCGTACATGTGTTCGGGTGAGCCGGGGAACGGTGACGTCCTCGACGACGTCGCCGCGCTGGTCGCCGAGCGCAACCGGATCGACGCCCGCCTGGCCCGCGCGGTGCGCGCCGCGGAGCTGTCCCAGGCGCCGGAGCGGGACGGCCTGACGTCGATGGCCTCGTGGCTGCGCGGGCACTGCCGGCTCTCCGATGCCGCCGCTGCCCGGCTGGTGCGCACCGGGCGGGCGCTGGAGCACCTGCCCGCGCTGGCCGAGGCACACGACGCCGGACTGGCGACCTCGGAGCAGATGGCGAAGGCTGCTGAGGCGGTGACCCCGGAGCGGCTGGCCTCCGCCGTCGAGCAGGGCGTGGACCTGGCGGTGATCGACGCGGCGTTCACCGGCGTGGCGATCGAGCAGCCGCACGCCGACCTCGTCGCGGTGGTGCAGCACTACCTCGACGACCTCGACCCGGACGGCCCGGAACCCGACCCCACCGAGGGGCGGTCGCTGACGCTGGCCCGGCACGCCGACGGGTCGCTGTTCTTCCGCGGGCACCTCGATCCCGTGGGCGGGGAGAGGCTGCAGGCCGCGCTGGAGGCGCACGTGCAGGCCGACCGGCCCGCCGGGGACGGGCGCAGCCGCGCCCAGCGGCTCGGGGACGCCCTCGTCCAGGTCGCGGACAACGTCCTGGCCGCCGGCTCGCTGCCGACGCTGCGCGGGCACAAGCCGCAGATCGCCGTCGTCATCGACGTGGAGGACCTGGTCGATCCGGCCGGCGGGCCGAACGCCGGGCGGATGGGCTTCGGCGCCGCCATCTCCGCCGCGAGAGCCCGCTGGCTGGCCTGCGACGGCGCGGTGTCCCGGGTGGTGTTCGGCCCCGACGGCGCACCGCTGGACCTGGGCCGCGAGCAGCGGCTGATGAGCCGCCACATCCGCAAGGCGGCCGAGCTGCGCGACGGCGGCTGTGTGTTCGCCGGCTGCGGTGCACCGACCTGGTGGTGCGACGTCCACCACCTGGTCCACTGGATCGACGGCGGCGACACCTCCCTGGAGAACGCAGCCCTGCTGTGCGAGCGCCACCACACCAAGGTCCACCACGGCTTCCGCGTGGAACGACAACCCACCGGGACCTGGCGCACCTGGCGGCCCGACGGCACCGAGATCACCACCCCCGCGCCGCTGCTCACCCCCGCCGCCTGAGCGCTCCTGCACGCTCACGCCCGCGGGGGCGGCCTCAGCGGCCGGGGCCGAGCGGGCGCCGGGCGCCGAGGCCGCGGGAGATCGCGCGGGCGGCGGTGCGCACCGCGGGACCGAGGACGCGGGCGTCGGCGCCCTCCTGCGGCACGACGACGGAGACCGCGGCGGCCAGCCGGTCGGCGGCGTCGAAGACCGGCGCGGCCACCGAGACGATCGGCCGGGGGACGCGGCGGCGGAAGTGGGCGAGGCCCTCCCGGCGGACCTCGGCCAGCGTCCGTCGCAGCGCCGCCTCCGACACCGGCGTGCGCTCGGGCTCGTGCACCAGCGGCCGGGCCAGGTACTCCTCCTGCACGTCGGGGTCGGCGTAGGCCAGCAGCACCAGGCCGACGCCGGTGGAGTGCAGCGGCAGCCGCCCGCCCACCTGGTACAGCACCGGGATCGCCGCGTGCGCCGAGAGCCGCTCGAGCAGCACGGCGTCCCCGCCCTCCCGGACGGCGAGCAGCACGTGCTGGCGGGTGACCTCCTCCAGGTCGCCGAGGAAGGGCATCGCCACCTGCCGCAGGCCGCGGGCGCGGGGCGCCAGGGAGGCCACCTCCCACAGCCGCAGCCCGACGGTGAACCGGCCCTCGGCGTCGCGCTCCAGCGCGCCCCAGGCGACCAGCCGGCCGGCCAGCCGGAGCGTGGAGCTGGTCGGGATGCCGCTGCGGCGGGCCAGCTCGCCCAGCGTCAGCGACGGACGCGTGGCGTCGAAGGCGGCGAGCAGGGCGAGCGCGCGGTCGACCACCGGGTCGCCCTGCGGCGGCCGCTTGCCACGGACGCGCGGCGCCGGGCCCGGTCCGTCGGTCACGTCGGCCACGGGGTCCTCGTTCACCGGGAGGACGTCCGTCCGTCACCGGTGAGGTGCGCACCACACTCGTTTTCCATTGACCGGCATTGTGCCTGACGCCACAGCGCAGTCGTCCTCATCGTCTTGGAGCAGTCGGGCGGAGCAGCCCGCACGGCCGCCGGTCGGCCGTCCAGACCCCTCGCGTCCGTCGAGGATGAGGAGCCAGGACACGATGAATCGATCCACCCTGCTGACCAGCCGGCGCACCCGGCCGACGACCGTGCGGATCGGTGCCGCGGTGCTGGCCACCGCGACCGCCGCGACGCTGGCCGCCTGCGGCGGCAACGGCGGTGGCGGTGGCGGCGGCAGCCAGAGCGCCACGGGCACCCTGACCTTCGCCTACGACGCCGATGCCGCGCCCACCGGCTACGACCCGCTGCGGTACTCGCAGGGGCAGTTCACCTTCTTCAGCGCGCTGTACGACGCGCTGTTCGTCACCACCTCCGACGGCACGGTCGAGCCGAGCCTGGTCACCGAGTTCTCCAACAACCCGGAGAACACCCAGACCACGCTCACCCTGCGCGAGGGGGTGACCTTCACCGACGGGTCGACCCTGGACGCCGAGCTGGTCAAGGCCAACCTCGACCGGCGCAGCGACCCGGACCTCGAGGCCTACGGCGCGCTGGCCCCCGGGCAGGCGTCCGAGATCACCGACGTGACGGTGCAGGACCCGCGGACCGTGGTCATCACCTGGGCACAGCCCCAGGCGACGCCGGAGAACAACCTCGTCGACACCGCGGGCATCATCGTCGGCCGCGACGGCGTCGCCGACCCGAGCACCCTCGAGACGGCACCGAACGGCTCGGGGGCCTACACCCTCGACACCGGCGAGACGACGCGCGCGAGCACCTACACCCTCGACAAGAACGACGAGGCCTGGGGCGCCGACGAGTGGGCCTACGACTCCATCGTCTTCAACGTCATCACCGACCCGCAGGCGCTGGCCAACGCGGTCGTCTCGGGCCAGGCCGACGTCGCGACCGTCCTCGACCCGACGACGATCGACATGGTCGAGGAGCGGCAGAGCGTCGTCAGCGTCGGTGGCACGATCGTCGGCTTCCCGGTCATCGACAAGACCGGCGCGAGCAACCCGGCCTTCGCCAGCGAGCAGGCCCGGCTGGCGATGACCTACGCCACCGACCGCGAGGCGCTCGTCAGCGACCTGCACGACGGCTCCCGGCCGACCTCCCAGCTCTTCCCCGAGGAGGCCCCCGGCTTCGACCCGGCGCTGGACGAGGAGTTCGGCTACGACCCGGACCGCGCCCGGGAGCTGCTCGCCGAGGCCGGGTTCCCGGACGGCTTCGACGTCGACCTGACCGTCCTCGGCCAGCCCGACGAGGACGCCGTCGCCATCCAGAGCCAGTGGGCCGAGGTCGGCATCCGGCTCAACTTCGTCACCGCCACCTCGACCGACCAGGTCTTCGCGGCGGTGCGGACCGACCCGGTGATCTTCGGCCCCTTCACCGTGGGCGCCCAGCCCGCGGGCTTCGTCGCCGGTGCCCTCTACGGCGGCTTCATGAACATGCAGGACGCCACCGAGCCGGAGATCGAGGGCCCGCTCGGCGCCGCCCTCGGTGCGACCGGCGACGCCCAGGAGCAGGCCCTGACCGACCTGAACCGGGCCATCACCGAGAACGGCTGGTTCGTCCCGGTGTACGAGGACTTCGTCTACGCCGGCTACAACGCCGAGTCGGTCGCCGAGCCGTCCTTCGCCGGGACCAACGCCTACCTCGTGCTCTCCGACATCGAGCCGGCGAGCTGACCGCTCCCTGATCGGCCGGTGGCCGCCGGCACGCCCGGCGGCCACCGGCCCGGCCCCAGACCACTCCTCATCGAGGGACCCCCAGATGCTCGCCTACGTCGCCCGGCGACTCGCCCTGGCGATCGGCACCCTGCTGGCCGCGGTGCTGATCACCTTCCTGCTCGTCCACGCCAGCGACAGCACCCCCGGCGCGGTCCGGCTCGGTGCCGGTGCCACCCCGGAGGCCGTGGCCGCGGAGAACGAGGCGCTCGGCTGGAACCGCCCGCTGTACGTCCAGTTCTTCGACTACCTCGGGTCCCTGTTCCGGCTCGACCTGGGGAGCTCGCTCGTCGACGGCCGGGACGTCGCCGCCGACCTGGCCGACCGTCTGCCGGTCACCGCCTCCATCGCCTTCTTCGCCACGCTGCTGTCCGGGATCGTGGGAGTGCTGCTGGGCGTGACCGCCGCGGTGCGCGGCGGCCGTCTGGGGAAGGGGATCACCACCGGCAGCGGCGTCGCCCTGTCGCTGCCGGCGTTCTGGGTCGGGATCCTCCTCGTCTACCTCCTGTCGCTGCAGCTGGGCTGGCTGCCGGCGACCGGCTACGTCGAGTTCTCCGCGGACCCGGCCGCCTGGTTCCAGAGCCTGCTGCTGCCGGTGCTCACGCTCACCGTCGGTGGGGCGGCGATCGTCGCCCGGACCGCCAACGCCGGCATGCGCGAGGCGCTGACCCAGGAGCACGTCCGCACCCTGCGGGCGATGGGGACGCCGCCGTGGCGGATCCGGTACGTGCACGCCCTGCGCTACGCCAGCGTGCCGGTGGTCTCCACGCTCGGCATCCAGTTCATCGCGCTGTTCGGCGGCTCGGTGATCATCGAGAACCTCTTCGCGCTGCCCGGTCTCGGCCAGGCCAGCCAGGCCGCCGCGTCGTCGAGCGACTTCCCCGCGCTGGTCGGGGTGGTGGTCGTCGCCACGGCGGTGGTCGTCGTCATCAACCTGCTGCTCGACCTGCTGGTCGCGGCGCTCGACCCGAAGGTGCGTACCGCATGAGCGTGCTGCTCCTCGACGCGGCCGACGAGGTCGCCACCGAGCCGGTCCCGCCGGCCCGCCGCCGCCGCGGCCTGCCGTCCTCTCTGCGCCGCCCCGGCGGGGTCTTCGGCGCCACCTGGCTGCTCCTCGTCGTGGTCGCCTCGCTCACCGCCCCGCTGTGGCGGCCCTTCGAGCCGGGGCAGCAGGACACCGCGAACCGGCTGGCGCTGCCCTCGGCCGAGCACTGGCTGGGCACCGACCCGCTGGGGCGGGACCTGCTCTCCCGCATCTTCACCGCCGGGGCACTGCCGCTGCTCGCCTCGGCACTGATGCTGGTCGTCGCGTTCGGGATCGGCCTGCCGCTGGCCCTGGTCGCCGCCGAGCGCGGGCGCCGGGTCGAGCGGGCGATCAGCCGGGTGACCGAGGTGTTCCTCGCCCTGCCGGCGACGATCCTGCTGCTCGCCGTCATCGGGGTGATCGGCAACCGGCTGTACCCGGTCATGGCGATCATGGGCGTGCTGATCTCCGCCGCCGTCTACCGGGTGCTCCTCGGTGTGGCGCAGTCGGTGCGCCAGCGGCTGTACGTCGACGCCGCGCGCGTCAACGGCCTGGGCTCGCTGCGGGTCAACCTCGTGCACGTGCTGCCGTCCATGGCCACGGTGGTCGCCGTGCAGGCCGCGCAGCTGTTCGGCATCGGCCTGCTGATCGTCGCCGGCCTGGCGTTCCTCGGCTTCGGGCCCGGGGAGCCGGAGCCCAGCTGGGGCTTCATGATCCAGGACGCCTCGGGCTACATCTACAACGCGCCGTGGCTGATGGTCCCCACCGGCCTGGTGCTGGCGCTCACCGTCGTGGCGGCCAACGAGCTCGCCGACGCCCTCGCCGGGAGGGCCGCCGGCCCCGGCACGGCCCGCCGTCGCCGGCCGCTGCGCCGCGCCGTGGCCGCGGCCACCGCGGTGCCCGCCGCCCCGGCCGACCCGGAGGCGGTGCTCGACGTCCGCGACCTCACCGTCTCCGTCGACGACGGCCCCGACCTGGTCACCGGCGTCTCCTTCTCCCTGCGGCAGGGGCAGGTCCTCGGCCTGGTCGGCGAGTCCGGCTGCGGCAAGACGATGACCGCCCGCTCGCTCATGGGGCTGCTGCCCGACGGCGTCTCGGTCACCGGCGGCTCGATCCGCTGGCAGGGCCGGGAGCTGGCCGGGCTGTCCGAGGCCGAGCTCAACCGCGTCCGCGGCCGGGAGATCGCGATGATCTCGCAGGAGCCGATGGTCGCGCTGGACCCGGTGTTCTCCATCGCCTCCCAGCTCACCGGCCCCATCCGCCGGTTCCGCCGGGTCGACCGGAGGCAGGCGAAGCGGATCGCCGCGGAGCTGCTGCGCAACGTCGGCATCGTCGACGCCGAGCGGGTGCTCAGGAGCTACCCGCACCAGCTCTCGGGCGGCATGGCGCAGCGGGTCTGCATCGCGCTCGCGCTCACCGGCGAGCCGCGGCTGCTCATCGCCGACGAGCCGACGACGGCCCTCGACGTCACCGTGCAGGCGGAGATCCTGTCGCTGCTGCGGGCGCTGGTGCGCGACACCGGCCTGTCGGTCGTCGTCGTCAGCCACGACCTCGGCGTCGTCGCCGACATCTGCGACACCGTCGCCGTCATGTACGCCGGCGAGGTCGTCGAGTCCGGCACCGCCGCGGCCGTGCTGGACGGGCCGGCGCACCCGTACACGATGGCGCTGCTCGGGGCGAACCCGCACGTGCCCGAGGGCGAGCCGGTGCCCCAGCGGCTGGCCTCCATCGCCGGCACCGTCCCCCCGCCGGGCTCCTGGCCGACCGGCTGCCGGTTCGCCACCCGCTGCCGGTTCGCGGAGGAGGCGTGCACGGTGCCGTTCCCGGTGCTGCCCGCGCACGGTGAGGGAGCCGTCCGCTGCGTCCGCGTCGACGAGCTGTCCCGCGAGCACGCCGTGTGGCAGCCCGAGTCCGCCGGCGACGAGACGTCCGTCCAGAAGCCCGCCCCGACCGCCGGAGTCCCCGCATGACCGCCCCCGCCGGGACCGCGCCCGTCGCGGCCACCACCACGCCCGCCCTGGAGATCCGCGACCTCGTCGTCCGCTACGGCTCCGGCCGCAGGGCGCGGCAGGCCCCGCCGGCCATCGACCGGGTCAGCCTCGACATCGCCCCCGGCGAGACCGTCGGCCTGGTCGGCGAGTCCGGCTCGGGCAAGTCGACGATCGGCAAGGCGGTCCTCGGGCTGCAGCCGGCGACGTCCGGGACGATCCGGGTCAACGGCCAGGACGTCACCCGGATGTCGCTCAAGCAGCGCAGCCGCCAGGTCGCCGACCTGCGCGTGGTCTTCCAGGACCCGTACTCCTCGCTCAACCCGGCGCGCACCATCGGCCAGACGCTGGTCGAGCCGCTCCGGCTGATGGGCGTGAAGGGCGCCGAGGCGACGGCGCGGGCGCGGCAGGGGCTGGAGTCGGTGGGCCTGCCCGGCGACGCCGTCGACCGCTACCCGTCGCAGTTCTCCGGCGGCCAGCGCCAGCGCATCGCCATCGCCCGCGCGCTGGTCTGCGACCCGAAGGTCGTCGTCCTCGACGAGCCGGTCAGCGCGCTGGACCTGTCCACCCAGGCGCAGGTGCTCAACCTGCTCGCCGACCTGCGCGACCAGCACGGCCTGGCGTTCCTCTTCATCGCCCACGACCTCGGCGTCGTGCGGTTCCTCGCCCAGCGGACGGTGGTCCTCTACCGCGGGCAGGTCATGGAGACCGGGCCGGTCGAGGCGGTCAGCCAGGCGCCGCGGCACCCGTACACGGTGGCGCTGACCGCCGCCGCGCCCGTGCCGCGCCCGGCCGAGCAGGCCGCCCGCCGCGCCGCCCGCGAGGCCGCCGGGTTCGGGACCGCCGGCGCGGCGCAGCCCGCGGCCACCGGCTGCCCCTTCGTGCCGCGCTGCCCGCTGGCCAGCGACGTCTGCGTCGAGCAGCGCCCGCCGCTGCGGCTGGTCGAGGGCACGGAGGCCGCCTGCCACCACGCCGAGTCCGTCCCCGTCCTGTGACGGCCGCACCGTCGGGTCTCCGGGTCGAGCACCTCGACGAGCCGCTCGGCACCGGGACGACGTCGCCGCGGCTGTCCTGGCGGCTGCCCGGCGGCGCCCGCGTGCAGCACGCGTACCGGCTCACCACCGACGACGGCTGGGACTCCGGCTGGGTCGACGACGACCGGCACGTGCTCGTCCCGTGGCCCGGCCCGGCGCTGCGCTCCGCCCAGCGGGTCACCTGGCGGGTGCGGGTGCGCACCGACCTCGGCGAGAGCCCGGTGTCCGGGCCCGCGTGGTTCGAGACGGGCCTGCTCGAGGCGCACGACTGGCAGGTCGAGTGGATCGAGCCGGGGACCGTCCCGGCCGGCCCGGCGGGGGAGCGGGCGGCCGCCCTGCTGCGGTGGGAGTTCGCCGTCGACCGGCCCGTCGCCTCCGCCCGGCTGCACGCCACCGCGCAGGGGCTCTACGAGGCGTTCCTCGACGGCGCCCGGATCGGCGACGCCGAGCTCACCCCCGGGTACACCCAGTACGACCAGCGGCTGCAGGTGCAGACGCACGACGTCGGCCCGGTGGGCGAGGGCCGGCACGCGCTGGCCGTCGTCCTCGCCGACGGCTGGTTCCGCGGCCAGACCGGCGTCACCCGCTCCGCCGACCAGTGGGGCGACCGGACGGCGTTCCTCGCCCAGCTGCACCTGACCCACGACGACGGCACGGTCACCGTGCTCGGCACCGGCCCGGACTGGCGCAGCGCGACCGGGCACGTCCTCGCCGCCGACCTCGTCGCCGGCGAGCGCTGGGACCTGCGCGCCCTGCCCCGCGGCTGGGACGCCCCCGGCTTCGACGACGCCGGCTGGGACCCGGTCACCGTGGTGCAGCACGGTTTCGCCGGCCTCGTGGACTCGCCGGCCCCGCCGGTGCGCCGGGTGGAGGAGCTCGTGCCCGTCTCGGTCACCCGGCTGCCGGGCGGCGCCCAGGTGGTCGACCTCGGGCAGAACGTCAACGGCTGGGTGCGGCTGACCGACCTCGGCCCGGCCGGGACGACGCTCACGCTGACCCACGGCGAGTGGCTCGCCCCCGACGGCGACGTCACGGTGGCCAACCTCGAGCCCGACCTGCCGTTCCTGCCCCACCGGCTGCCCGCCGGCCAGGTCGACGTCGTCGTCTCCGCGGGCGTGCCCGGCGAGGTCTTCGAGCCGCGCCGCACCACGCACGGCTTCCGCTACGTGCGGGTCGAGGGCCACCCGCGCGACCTCACCCCCGACGACGTCCGCGGCGTCGTCGTGCACACCGACCTGCGGCGCACCGGCTGGTTCTCCTCCAGCGATGCGCGACTGGACGCCTTCCACGAGGCGGCCGTGTGGAGCTTCCGGGACAACGCCTGCGACATCCCGACCGACTGCCCGCACCGCGAGCGGCACGGCTGGACCGGCGACTGGCAGCTCTACGTCCCGACCGCGGCGTTCCTCTACGACGTCGCCGGGTTCTCCACGAAGTGGCTGCGCGACGTCGTCGCCGACCAGTGGCCCGACGGGACGGTCGCCAACGTCAGCCCGTGCCCGCGCGGTGAGGGCCGGGACAGCCCGGTGTCGTTCCTCAACGGCTCGGCCGGCTGGGGCGACGCGGTCGTGGTCGTGCCGTGGGAGCTGTACCGCGCCTACGGCGACACCCGCGTGCTCGAGGAGACCTGGCCGGCGGTGGTCCGCTGGCTGGACCGCACCGAGCGCGCGGCCCGCGAGCGGCGCCACCCGGAGCGCGCCGCCCGCCGGCCCGAGCCCGCGCCGCACGAGCGGTGGCTGTGGGACACCGGCTTCCACTGGGGCGAGTGGCTGGTCCCCGGCGAGGAGGTCGGCGACTTCGGCGCGTTCGTCGCCGCGGACGAGGGCGTCGTCGCCACCGCCTGGTACGCCCACAGCGCGGAGCTGGCGGGCCGGATCGCCGCGGTGCTCGGCCGGGACGGCGACGCCGCCCGCTACGCCGGGCTCGCCGCGCGGGTGCGCGCCGCCTGGCAGGCCGAGTACCTCGACGACGACGGGCGGCTGGTCTCCGACACCCAGGCCGACCACGTGCGTGCGCTCGCCTTCGGCCTGGTGCCCGACGGGCTGCGCCCGGCCGTCGCCGAGCGGCTGGTCGAGCTGGTCCGCAAGGCCGGCACCCACCTGGACACCGGGTTCCTCGCCACCCCGCACCTGCTGCCGGTGCTCGCCGACGCCGGGCACCTCGACGTGGCCTACGAGCTGCTGCTGCAGGACACCGAGCCCGGGTGGCTGGTCATGGTCGACCGCGGCTCGACGACGGTGTGGGAGCGGTGGGACGGCGTCGACGCCGACGGCGTCCCGCACGAGTCGCTCAACCACTACTCCAAGGGCGCGGTGATCTCGTTCCTGCACCGGTACACCGCGGGCATCGAGCCGGTGGAGCCCGCGTACCGCCGCTTCCGCGTCCGGCCCCGCCCCGGCGGCGGGCTCACGCGCGCCGCGGCCGCGCACGAGTCGCCGTACGGCCGGATCGGGTCGGCCTGGCGGCTCGACGGCCACCGGTTCTCGCTGACCGTCGAGGTGCCCGCGGGCACCGAGGCCGAGGTGGTCCTGCCCGACGGGACCGCCACGACGGCCGGCCCCGGCACGCACACGTTCACCAGCACCGCAGAGGAGACGCGATGAGCACCACCGAGACGACCGAGTGGGCCGGCCCGGCCCGGTTCCTGCCACCGCCGCCGCCCGTCCGGCGCGAGGACGGCGCCCGGCACTTCTCCGGCGTCACCTACGCCGTCGCCTTCGGCTACCGGCCGCTGCAGCTCGACGTCTGGGTGCCCGACACCCCCGCGCCCGCGCCGCTGGTCGTCTGGGTGCACGGCGGCGCGTTCATGATGGGCGACCGCCGCTACCTGCCCGAGACGCTGCGCGAGAACCAGGTCTTCGACGCGCTGCTCGACGCCGGCCTCGCCGTCGCCACCATCGACTACCGGCACGCGCTGGAGGCGCCGTTCCCCGCGCTGCTGCACGACGCCAAGGCCGCCGTCCGGTACCTGCGGCGGTTCGCCGGCGAGCTGGGCGTCGACACCACCCGGATCGGCGCGTGGGGCGAGTCGGCCGGCGGGCACGTCGCGGCGCTGCTCGGCCTGACCGGGCACCGGCCCGACCTCGAGGGCACGCACGGCGTCGTCGGGGAGTCCAGCGCGGTCGACGTCGTCGTCGACTGGTACGGCGTCTCCGACCTCGCCACCATGCCGCGGCAGGCACCGCCGCCGCAGATCGCGGCGCTGCTGCCCGAGGAGCTGCGGGGACCGCCGGAGGAGCACCTGGTCGCCGGCCTCACGGACGCCACGCGCGCCGACGCCAGCCCGGTCACCCACGCGACCGCGGACGCGCCGCCGTTCCTGCTCCTGCACGGCACCGCCGACTGGCTCGTCCCCTACGCGCAGAGCGAGCGGCTGCACGCGGCCCTGCAGGCCGCCGGGGCCCGGTCGGAGCTGGTGCCGGTCGAGGGCGCCGGGCACGTCTGGCTCGGGCACGACGACGTCGACGGGATCGTCGACTGCTCCGTCCGCCACCTCGCCCACCACCTGGGCACCGCGCTGCTCGGGGACCGGGTCCGATGAGCGACGTGACCGTCGCCCCCGTCACCGTCGAGCACCACCGCGAGCCGCTCGGCATCGGCGAGACCGCCCCGCGGCTGTCCTGGGTGACCCTCACCGAGCTGCCCGGCTGGCGGCAGGCCGCCTACGAGCTGGAGATCGGCGACTGGTCCTCCGGACGGGTCCCCTCCGCCGACTCGGTGCTCGTCCCGTGGGGCGCGCCCCCGCTGACCAGCCGCGAGCGACGGGTCGTCCGGGTCCGCGTCTGGGGTGAGGGCGACGCCGAGCCGTCGGCGTGGAGCGAGGAGGTCGCCGTCGAGGCCGGCCTGCTCGACCCGGCGGACTGGACGGCGGAGCTGGTCGAGCCGGTGCTGCCCGAGCCCGGCGGCACCGGCGAGCCGGTGGCGCTGCTGCGCCGCGAGTTCACCCTCGGGAAGCCGGTGACGCGGGCGCGGCTGTACGCCACCGCGCGGGGGCTGTACGAGGCCGAGATCGACGGCACGACCGTCGGCGACGACGTCCTGGCGCCGGGCTGGACCAGCTACCGGCACCGGCTGCGCTACCGGACGTACGACGTCACCGCGCTGCTCGCCGAGGGCCGGCACGCGCTCGGCGTCACGCTCGCCGACGGCTGGTACCGGGGCCACCTCGGCTTCACCGGCGGCCGGCACCTCTACGGCGACCGCACCGGCGCGTTCCTCCAGCTGGAGGTCGAGCACCCGGACGGGTCGCGCACGGTCGTGACCACCGACGGCTCCTGGCGCTCGACGCTCGGCGCCGAGACCCGCGCCGACATCTACAAGGGCGAGACGGCCGACCTCCGCCGCGAGCTCCCCGGCTGGTCCGCCCCGGGCTTCGACGACGCCGGCTGGACGCCGGTCGAGGTCGGGTCGCTGGACGTCGCGACGCTGGTCGCCCCGACCGGCCCGCCGGTGCGCCGCACCCAGGTGCTGCCGGTCCGGGAGGTCACCACCTCACCGTCGGGGAGGACGCTCGTCGACTTCGGCCAGAACCTCGTCGGCCGCATCCGGTTCGCCCTGCCCGACGCCCCGGCCGGCACGGAGGTCACCGTCCGGCACGCCGAGGTGCTCGAGCACGGCGAGCTCGGCACCCGCCCGCTGCGCGGCGCGGACGCCACCGACGTGGTCGTCCTCGACGGCCGCGGCCCGCGGACGTGGGAGCCGCGGTTCACCTTCCACGGCTTCCGCTACGCCGAGGTGACCGGCTGGCCGGGCGAGCTGCGGCCGGAGGACCTCGAGGCCGTCGTCGTGCACACCGACATGCGGCCCACCGGCACGTTCACCTGCTCCGACCCGGACGTCACCCGGCTGCACGAGAACGTCGTGTGGGGCATGCGCGGCAACTTCGTCGACCTGCCCACCGACTGCCCGCAGCGCGACGAGCGGCTGGGCTGGACCGGCGACCTCGAGGCGTTCGCGCCGACCGCGGCGTTCCTCCACGACACCGCCGGGATGCTGCGCTCCTGGCTGGCCGACCTCGCCGTCGAGCAGCTCGAGGAGCACGGCGGCGTCGTCCCGCTGTACGTGCCGTTCGTCCCGCTGCTGCCGTTCCCCGTCGGCGCCGAGGCCGGGTGGGGCGACGCCGCCGTCGTCGTCCCGTGGGTCCTGTACGAGCGGCACGGCGACGCCGGGGTGCTCGCCGACCAGTGGCCGTCGATGACCGCCTGGATCGACGCCTTCGCGGGCGCGGCCGGGGAGGAGCTCGACTTCGCCGGGGTCCCGCTCATGCTCGGCGACTGGCTCGACCCCACCGCGCCGCCGGAGAACCCGGCCGCCGCCCGCACGCCGTGGCCGCTGGTCGCCACCGCCTACCTGGCCCGCTCGGCGCGCATCGTGGCGCAGGCGGCCGAGGTGCTCGGGGAGGACGGCACCCGGTTCACCGCGCTGGCCGAGCGGGCGGCCGGGCGCTTCCGTGCCGAGTACGTCAGCCCGAACGGCCGCGTCGCCTACCCGGCGCAGACGGCGTACGCGCTCGCCATCGCCTGCGACCTGCTCACCCCGGACCAGCGGGAGCACGCCGGCCGGCTGCTCGCCCGCCAGGTGCTCGACGACGGCTTCCACATCGGCAGCGGCTTCCTCGGCACGCCGTTCGTCACCGACGCGCTCACCGAGGTGGGCGAGGTGGCGACCGCGTACGAGCTGCTGCTGCAGCGGGAGTGCCCGTCGTGGCTGTACCCGGTGACCATGGGCGCGACGACGGTGTGGGAGCGCTGGGACTCGATGCTCCCCGACGGCAGCATCAACCCCGGCGAGATGACCTCGTTCAACCACTACGCCTACGGCGCGGTCGCCGACTGGCTGCACCGCACGGTCGCGGGCCTCGCCCCGGCCGCGCCCGGCTACCGGCGGATCCGCTTCGCGCCCCGCCCCGGCCCGGGCATCACCTCGGCGGCGGCCACCCACGAGACGCCGTACGGCACCGCGGCGGTGTCCTGGACGCTGACCGGCGGGACGGCGTTCGCGCTCGAGGTCACCGTGCCGCCGAACACGACCGCCGAGGTGGTGCTGCCCGACGGCAGCGCGCCGGTGACGGTCGGCTCGGGCCGGCACACCCTCGGCTGCGCGATCGAGGAGCCGCGGCCGGTCGAGCGGCCGAAGCCGTTCTTCGACCCGTCCGCCTCCTCGTGAGCGGCCCCCGTCCCGTCGTCCCCGGCTTCCACCCCGACCCCAGCGTCGTCCGGGTCGGGGACACGTACTGGATGGTGCACTCGTCCTTCGAGTACGCCCCGGGCGTCCCGCTGTACCGCTCGGCCGACCTCGTGTCGTGGGAGCAGGCGGGCCACGTGCTGGCCCGCCCGTCCCAGCTCGACGTGTCGGCCGCTCCGGGCTCCGGCGGGATCACCGCGCCGACCATCCGCTTCCACGACGGCCGGTTCTGGATGGTCACCACCAACCTCGCCGACGGCGGGTGGCAGACCCTCGTCTCCGCCGAGGACCCGCTGGGGGAGTGGTCCGAGCCGGTGCGGATGCCGGAGGTGCGCGGCATCGACCCCGACCTGGCCTGGGACGACGACGGCACGCTGCTGGTCAGCCACGCCGGCTTCGGCGCCGGCGGCCCGGCCGGCCTGGTGCAGCAGGCGGTCGACCCGGCCACCGGGGCCGTGCTCACCGCGCGGCGGCGGCTGTGGCAGGGCACCGGCGGGAGGTTCCCGGAGGGGCCGCACCTGTACCGGGTGGGCGACCTCTGGTACCTGCTGATCGCCGAGGGCGGCACCGAGCGCGGGCACGCGGTGACCACCGCCCGCGGTCCCTCGCCGTCCGGGCCGTGGGAGCCCTGCCCGCACAACCCGCTGCTCACCCACCGCGGCGTCGAGTCACCGGTGCAGAACACCGGCCACGCCGACCTGGTGCAGCGGTCCGACGGGAGCTGGGCGGTCGTCTTCCACGGCGTGCGGCCCCGCGGCACCAGCCCGGAGTTCCACGTCCTCGGCCGCGAGACGTTCGCCGCCGAGGTGGAGTGGGCCGACGGCTGGCCGCGGCTGGGGGAGTGGCTGTCCCCGCCGGGCGGCGCGGTCGCCGTCGAGGAGGACCTCGGCGGCCCCGCCTGGGTCGCGCCCCGGCGGTTCCCCGGGGAGCTGCTGAGCCGGGTCGAGGGCGGCCGGCGGCTGACCGCGGCCGACCCGGACCCGGCGTCGGAGGACCTCGCCTTCGTGGGCCGGCGGCAGGAGCACCTGCACGCCCGGTTCCGCGCGGCGGTGCGGGTGGACGGCGTCGGCGGGCTGACGGTGCGGATCGACGCCCGGCACCACCTCGACGTCGAGGTCGCCGGCGACCGGGTGCGGGCGGTGGCGCAGGTCGGGCCGCTGCGCTCGGTCCTGGGCGAGGCGGCCGCGGGTCCGGAGGCGGTGCTGGAGATCCGCACCGAGCCCGCCACCGGCCACTTCTCCTCGACCACGCTCGGCCCGGACGTCGTCGTCGCGGGCGTCGTCGGGCCCGGCGGCTTCGCCGAGCTCGGCCGGCTGGACGGGCGCTACCTGTCCACCGAGGTCGCCGGCGGTATGACCGGCCGGCTGGGCGGCGTCTGGTGCGCCCGCGGCTCGCTCGTGGTGCGCTCGTTCGCGTACGCCGGCGCCGACGACCCGCAGGAGCTCCCGTGACCGACCTCGACGGCCTGCCCCTCGAGCGGAGGGCGGCCCTGCTCTCCGGTCAGGACTTCTGGTCCACCCCGCCGGTCGAGGAGGCGGGGCTGCCCTCGCTCGTCCTCACCGACGGCCCGCACGGCGTCCGCCGCCAGGAGGGCGACTTCGGCGGGCCCGGCATCACCCGCAACCTGCCGGCCACCTGCTTCCCGCCCGCGGTGGCGGTGGGCAACAGCTGGGACCCGGCGGTCGCCGAGCGGATCGGCGCGGCGATCGGCCGGGAGGCCCGGGCGCTCGGGGTGCACGTGGTGCTCGGGCCGGGCGTGAACATCAAGCGGTCCCCGCTGGGCGGGCGGAACTTCGAGTACTACTCGGAGGACCCGCTGCTGTCCGGCGTCCTCGGTGCGGCGCACGTGCGCGGGCAGCAGGCCGCCGGCGCGGGCGCCTCGGTCAAGCACTTCGCGGCCAACAACCAGGAGACCGAGCGCATGCGGATCAGCGCCGAGGTCGACGAGCGGACCCTGCGCGAGATCTACCTGCCGGCCTTCGAGCGGGTGGTCACCGAGGCGGCGCCGGCCACGGTCATGTGCGCCTACAACAAGGTCAACGGCGTCTACGCGTCGCAGAACCGGTGGCTGCTCACCGAGGTGCTGCGCGAGCAGTGGGGCTTCGACGGCGTCGTCGTCTCCGACTGGGGAGCCGTCGACGACCGCGCCGCCGCGCTCGCCGCCGGGCTGGACCTGCAGATGCCCGGCGACCGCGGCGCCGGCAACCGGCGGGTGGTCGAGGCGGTGCGGGCCGGGGAGCTCGACGAGGCGTACGTCGACGCGAGCGCCGCCCGGGTGGCCGCCCTCGCCCGGTACGCCGGCGGGCCCGCCGGGGAGGTCGACGTCGAGGCGCACTGCGCGCTGGCGCGCGAGCTGGCGGCGGAGTGCGCGGTGCTGCTGCGCAACGAGCGGGGCACCCTGCCGCTGTCCCCGGGCGCCCGCGTGGCCGTCGTCGGGGAGTTCGCCCGCACCCCGCGCTTCCAGGGCGGGGGCAGCTCGAACGTCACCGCCACGCGGGTCGAGTCCGCGCTCGACGCGATGCGGGAGCTGGCCGGCCGGGAGCTCCCGTTCGCGCCCGGCTCCGCCTCCGACGGTCCTGGCGACGACGCCGCGGCGCTCCGGGAGGAGGCCGTGGCGCTGGCCCGCGACGCCGAGGTCGCCGTGGTCTTCCTCGGCCTGGCCGACGCCGACGAGTCCGAGGGCTTCGACCGGACGACGATCGACCTCCCCGCCGCCCAGGTCGAGCTGGTCCGCGCGGTGGCCGCCGCGGCGCCGCGCACGGTCGTCGTCCTGTCCCACGGCGGGGTGGTGTCGCTGGAGGGCTGGCACGACGACGTCGACGCGGTCCTCGACGGCGCGCTGCTCGGGCAGGCCGGCGGCGGCGCGCTGGCCGACCTGCTCTACGGCGTCGCGAACCCGTCGGGCCGGCTGGCCGAGACCGTCCCGCTGCGGCTGGAGGACTCCCCGAGCTCCCTCTCCTTCCCCGGCGAGCAGGGGCGGGTCGTCTACGGCGAGGGCGTGCTGGTCGGCTACCGCGGGCTGGTCACGCAGGGCCGGGCGGTGCGGTACCCGTTCGGGCACGGGCTCTCGTACACGGCGTTCGCGACGTCGGACCTGCGGGTCGAGCTCACCGGCGCCGACACCGCCACCGTCTCGGTGACCGTGACCAACACCGGCGACCGGGCCGGCAGGCACGTCGTCCAGGTGTACGTGTCGACGACGGCCGGGCCGGTGCGCCGCCCGCTGCGGGAGCTGCGGGCGTTCACCAAGGTGGCGCTCGGGCCGGGGGAGAGCCGCGAGGTGGTGCTGGAGCTCGGCCGGCGGGCGTTCGCCTACTGGGACGTCGTCGAGTCCGGCTGGGTGGTGGCGCCGGGGGAGTACGCGGTGCAGGTCTGCGACGACGCGGAGACCGTGCTCGCCGCGGAGACCGTGACCCTGGCCGGGGACGACCTGGTGCGGGTGCTGACGATGGACTCCTCGGTCGCCGAGTGGTTCACCCACCCGGCCGCCGGCCCGGCGCTGGTGGAGGCGCTCACCGCGACCATGCCCGCCGACGCCGCCTCCCCCGCCGATCAGGCGGTGATGTTGCAGATGATCGGCTCGATGCCGATGCGCCGGTTCGCCACCGACTTCGGCGCCGCCCTGCCGCGGGACCTGCTCGACCGGCTGATGGCCGAGACCGCCGCCGCCCGCTCCGCCCGCTGAACGCCGGTGGCCCGGGACCGCGCGGGTCCCGGGCCACCGGGGTACAGCGCTCGCCGGGGTGCCGCCCCGGCACGGTCAGACGGGCAGCGCGTCGTCGTCCCGCTTCTGCAGCGTCGGCCCGGGCGCCGGGACGGCGGCCTGCGCGCCGGACCGCAGCAGGGTCGCGAGCTCCTCCTCGGACTCCACCGCCTCGCCGCGGGCCACCATGCCGGCGTGCTCGGCGAGCGGGATCTCCCTGAGCACGAAGGACAGCAGCAGGGCGACGGCGAGGATCGGCACCAGGTACCAGAACACCGGCGCGAGCGAGTCCGCGTAGGCGTCGACGATCGCCGTCCGCAGCGGGTCGCCGGCCGCGTCGACCGCCGACGGCACGAGGGTGTCCGGTGAGGTGATGCCCGCGGCGGCCGCCTGCTCGGCGTTGCCGGTCAGCGCGCCGGTGAGGTTCTCGGCCAGCCGGCTGGTGAACAGCGTCCCGAACACGGCGACGCCGAGGGTGGCGCCCACCTCGCGGAAGTAGTTGTTCGTCGAGGTGGCGGTGCCGATCTGGGTGGCCGGGACGGCGTTCTGGGCGGCCAGGACGACGTTCTGCATGATCAGCCCGAGCCCGCAGCCGAGCGCGAGGAACATCGCGCCGATCGTCCACAGCGACGTGTCCCCGGCCAGCGTGGTCATCCAGACCATCGTGGCGAGGATGACCGCGACGCCGGCGGTGGTGAACCGCTTGTAGCGGCCGGTGCGCAGGATGACCCCCGCCGAGCTCTGGATCGTGAGGATGATCCCCGCGGTCATCGGCAGCATGAGCAGCCCGGAGTTCGCGGCCGACAGCCCGGAGCTCATCTGCAGGAACGTCGGCATGAACGCGATCGCGGAGAACATGCCGAGGCCCACGGCCATGCCCATCGCGGTGGCGACGACGAAGGTCGGGTTGCGGAAGAGCGACAGCGGCACGATCGGCTCGACCGCGCGCCGCTCGACGAGCACGAACGCGACCGCGCAGACGACGAAGGCCGCGGCCAGCGCCAGCGTCCACGGGTCGGTCCAGCCGTCGCTGCCGCCGAGGTCGGTGAAGAGCACCAGCGACGTCGTGGTCGCCGACAGCGCGACGATCCCGGCGACGTCGAGCGGGGTGGTGCTGCGCCGGCGCGGCAGCGACAGCGCGAACCAGCCGATGAGGAAGGCGCCCACGCCGACCGGCACGTTGATCCAGAAGCACCACTCCCAGCCCAGGGCCGCGGTGTCGGTGAAGAAGCCGCCGACGAGCGGCCCGGCGACGGCCGACAGGCCGAACAGGGCGCCGATCGGGCCCATGTACCTCGCGCGCTCCCGGGCCGGGACGATGTCGGCGATGATCGCCTGCGACAGGATCATCAGCCCGCCGCCGCCGAGGCCCTGGACCCCGCGCCAGACGACGAACCAGGTGAAGTCGGGCGCGAGCGCGGCGCCGATGCTGGCGACGGTGAACAGGCCGATCGCGACGAGGAACAGCGTGCGCCGGCCCCACAGGTCGCCGAACTTGCCGTACACGGGCATGACCAGGGTGGTGGCCAGCAGGTAGGCGGTGGTCACCCACGCCATGTGCGAGACGCCGCCGAGCTCGCCGACGATGGTCGGCATCGACGTCGAGACGATCGTCTGGTCGAGGGCGGCGACGAGCATCCCGGCGAGCAGCGCCGAGAAGATCAGGTTGATGCGGCGGCGGGTCAGGACGATGGGCGGGGCGGTGCCGTCGGGCGGCGGGTTCACGTCGTTCTCCACGGGTCGTGCGACGGTGCCGCGGGCGCGCGGCACCGAGGGGGCGAGCGGACGGCGCCGGCCGCTCGGGGGGATCAGGGGCGCGGGGTGGGCAGCCCGGCGGCGAGCGCGTCCCAGGCCTCGTCGACGAGGCGGGGCAGCGGCACGGTGAAGTCGGCGGCCAGCCAGCGGTGCAGCGCGGTGCGCAGGGCGACCCCGGCGACGGCGGCCAGCAGGGTGGGGTAGGCGTCGACGCCGACCCGGGTGCCGGTGCGGGCGGCGACGGCGTCGGCCAGTGCCCGCTCGGAGGCGCCGAAGGCGGCGTGCAGGCGGGCCAGCAGGACGGGGTGCTCGTCGATGACGCGCAGCCGCAGCGGCCACACGCCCTCGGGCTCCTCGGCCATCGCGGCGGCCTGCCCGGCCTGCACGGCGCGCAGCGCGGTGACCGGGTCCTCGCCGGCCGGGCGCGCCGTGAACCGCTCGGCGACGAGCGCGGAGTCGGCGGGGTCCAGGCCCAGGACGGCGTCGTCCTTGGTGGGGAAGTAGTTGAAGAACGTCCGCGGGCTGACCCCGGCGCGCTCGGCGACGTCGTCGACCGAGACGGCGTCGAGCCCGCGCTTGGCGACCAGGTGCAGCGCGGCGGCGTGCAGCGCCGAGCGGGTGGCGAGCTTCTTGCGCTCGCGCAGGCCGGAGGTCACCCGGACATGATCCCGCGAAACGTGCAGTCCGTGCAAGCTTGCGCGGACTGCACGGCGTGTCGCTCAGTCGCGGTCGCGCTGCCGCTCGATCGCCTCCAGCACCGTCCTGCGGCCCCTGCCGAGGTCGCGCTCGGCCCGCTCGGCGCGGTCGAGCTGGGAGTCGCCGTGCATCTCCGCCACCTTCTCGCGGGCCTCGGTCGCCTTCGCGTCGACCAGCTCGGCGGCCCTCCGGGCCTCCTTCGCGGCGTCGGTGTTCGCCACGTGCTGCTCGTCGGAGCCGCGCTTGCGTGCGTCGGTGGCGCGCTCCTCCTCCTCGGACAGCAGCTCCCAGGCGGCGTCGGGCAGGTACCGCTTCGTCCCGCCGTCACCGCGGGCGCGGTCGTCGCCGTCGGCGGTGTGCCAGTCCTGCCGGGTCCACTCCTGCAGGTGTCGCTGCGACGCGCTGCGCTCGCCCTCGTGCCGGTAGCCGCCGCCGGCCCCCTCGTACTCGGAGGCCAGCAGCTGGCTCTTGCGGGCGCTCCACTGGCCGGGCCGCCCGCCCCGGTCCCCGGCCTTGATCTCCTCCTTGAGCCGCGCGCGCAGCTCCGGGTCGGTGTAGTCCTCCTCGTAGTCCTCCGCCGACTTCCCGCTCACGGGACGGGGACTACCCATCCGGTCGCCCCTCATCCGCCGCGTCCCACCCGGCCGTGCCTCATCCGACCGTGTCTCATCCGACAGAGCGCGAGCGGTCCACCTCCACGTGCGGGCGCGACTGCCAGCGCGCCCAGTCCGCGCTCACCTCGCCGGCGGTGCGCAGCAGCGCGGGCAGGTGCTCGGCCAGCAGCCGCTCGGTCGAGGTCTCGGCGGCGTGCACGGTCACGTTCATCGCCGCGCGCACCGCGCCGGTGCCGTCGCGCACCGGGACGGCGACCGACCGCACGCCGGGCGCGAGCTCCTCGTCGGCCAGTGCCCAGCCGCGGGCGCGCACCTCGGTCAGCTCCTCACCCAGCTGCTCGGCCGTGCGCCCGATGTAGGGCGGCAGCCCCGAGCGGCTGGGCTCGGCGAGGGTGGCCTCGAGCCGGTCGGGCGGCAGGGCGGCGAGCAGCACCTTGCCCTGCGAGGTCTGGAGGGCGGGGAACCGCGTGCCGATCTCGACCCGCAGGGTGATCAGCTTGGGCACCGACACCCGGGCCACGTAGACGATGTCGGACCCGTCGAGCTGCGCCATCGACGACGACTCGCCGGTCCGCGCGACCAGCGCCTCCATGTGCGGCCGGGCGAGGTCCCACAGCCCGAGCGCGCCGACGTAGGCCATCCCGAGCGACAGCACCCGCGGGGTCAGCGAGAACGTCCCGCCGGCCGACCGCACGAAGCCCAGCTCCTCGAGCGTGAGCAGCAGCCGCCGCGCGGTCGGCCGGGCCAGCCCCGCGGCGGCCGCCACCTCCGACAGCGTCATGGCCGGCCGGTCGGCGCCGAAGCAGGTGAGCACGTCGAGCCCGCGCGCCAGCGCCTCGACGAAGTCCGGCCCCTCACCGCGTCCGGCCACGACCGCACCCCCTCCTCCGGGATCGGGATCCCACGTACCCGGGCCGGGTCGTCACCGTTCCCAAGAGAGGTGGCGCTCGAAGGCCTCCTCCCGGGCTGCGTGCGTGGTCTCGGAGCGGTAGTCGGTGTACTGGTACGGGTTGTCCAGGACCTCGGCCGACGGGAGCTCCGGGTCCATGCCCACCTGCCAGACGTCCTCGCCCATGTCGGCGCGCAGGTGCTCGACGGTGGCCTCGACCTCGCGCCGGACCGCGGCCAGGTCGACGCCGACCAGCCGGTGCTGCGACTTCACGACCCGCCCGTCGACGAGCACGGTGTGCACGTCGCCCCGCTGCGCCTGGAACGCGACGTGGCCGTACGGGTTGAGCAGGGGGAAGGACACCGGCGAGGCGTCGTTCTTGACCAGCACGACGTCGGCCTTCGCGCCGGGGGTGAGCCGGCCGAGGTCGTCGCGGCCCAGTGCCGCCGCCCCGCCGCGGGTGGCCCAGGAGACGACGTGCTGCGCGCGCAGCGCCAGCTGGGTCACCGTGTCGCCCTTGAGGTGGGCCTCGAAGTGCTCGCGCGAGCGGTCGGCGCCCAGCGTGGCGCGCATCGCCGAGAACAGGTCACCGCTCCACCACACGCTGGTGTCCATCGACAGGGACACCGGGATGCCGTGGGCGCGCACCTGCCAGGTGGGCGGGTAGCCCTGGCCGGCGCTCTGCTCGGACTCCGTCGACACCGAGACCGACCCGCCGGTGGCGGCGATGCGGTGGTAGCTGTCGGGGGAGAGGGACGCGGCGTGCACGTACACCGTCTCCGGCGTCGCGAAGCCGTGCTCGTGCATGAGCCGGATGCCGTCGTCGTTGGTGGCGCCCCAGACGCCGGCGTGCGTGGTCACCGGCAGGCCGAGCTCGCGGGCCACCTCGAACGCGGCCTTCTCCGGGAACGCCGGGTCGCCGGTGACGTCGAAGGCGAGCTGGAAGCCGAGCAGGTCGCCGGCGCCGGTGCGGCGGCGCTCGAGGAACGCCTGCACGGCCTTGTCCGCGGTCCACTCCCACGGCGCGGCCTGGATGTTGCCGTAGGCGAGCACGTACCGGCCGGGCACCGACTGCAGCGCGTCGACGGCGGCCTCGGCGTGGTCGACCGTCTGCAGCCCGTGCGACCAGTCGACGACGGTGGTGACCCCGGCCTCGAGTGCCTCGAGCGCGGCCAGCCGGTTGCCCGCGGCGACGTCCTCGGGGCGGAAGCGGCGGCCGTGCTCGAGGTAGTACCAGACGAAGTACTGGGTGAGGGACCAGTCGGCGCCGTAGCCGCGCATCGCCGTCTGCCACATGTGCCGGTGGGTGTCGATCATCCCCGGCATCACGATCCCGTCGGTGGCGTCGACCTCCTGGGCGCCCTCGGGCGCCTCCAGCGCCGGGCCCACGGCCGCGATCCGGTCGCCGACGACGAGGACGTCGGCGTCGCGCAGCACCGTGCCGGCGTCGTCCATCGTCAGCACCGTGCCGCCGCGGAACACGACGGGGCGACCGGCCTGCGGCGCCGGGGTCTGGGGCTCGGTCATCGTGCTCTCCTCGGACGTCGCTGGCTCGACGGACGCTTGTCCGCTGGGCGGACACGCCGTGCGGACCGGGCCACCCTGCTCGTGACCTGCCGCACATGTCAAGACGACGCCCCTGCGGTTGACACGGCTCGGTAGGGGTGCCGAGACTCGGCGCGACCGGCGGACGACTGTCCGCTGGTGCCAGCCCCGATGCCGAGGAGCGCGACGCGACGATGACGGCAGCACCCGGCGCGCCGAACCCCGAGGGCCCCCTCGCCGGCCTGCTCGTGGCCGACTTCTCCCGGATCCTCGCCGGCCCCTACGCCACGATGCTCATGGCCGACCTCGGCGCCGAGGTGGTCAAGGTCGAGGGCCCGCGCGGCGACGACACCCGCACCTGGGCACCGCCGGTCCGGGACGTCGGCGGGGAGGGGGTGTCCACCTACTACCTGGGCGTCAACCGCAACAAGCGGTCCGTGGCGCTGGACCTCGCCGACGACGCCGACCTGGCCGCGGCCCGCGAGCTCGCCCGCCGCGCCGACGTCCTGGTGGAGAACTTCAAGCCCGGCGGCCTGGCCCGCTTCGGCCTCGACTACGACACGGTGGCCGCCACCAACCCCGCCGTCGTCTACGCCTCCATCAGCGGCTTCGGCAGCGGCCCCGGCGGGCGGTCGCTGCCCGGCTACGACCTCATCGTGCAGGCCATCTCCGGGCTGATGAGCCTCACCGGCGACCCGGGCGGCGACCCCTACCGGGCCGGCGTCGCCGTCTTCGACGTCATGGCCGGCCTGCACGCCACCATCGGCGTGCTGTCCGCGCTCAACCAGCGGCACGCCACCGGCCGCGGCCAGCACGTCGAGGTGAACCTGCTCTCCAGCGCACTGTCCGGGCTGGTCAACCAGACCTCGGCGTACGTCGCCGGCGACGTCGTCCCGTTCCGGATGGGCAACAGCCACCCCAGCCTGTTCCCCTACGAGCCGCTGCCCTGCGCCGACGGCGACCTGATCGTCACTGCCGGCAACGACGGCCAGTTCCGCAAGCTGTGCGAGGTGCTCGGCGTGCCCGAGCTGGTGGAGGACCCGCGGTTCCTGCACAACGAGGACCGCACGGCCAACCGCGAGGAGCTGCGGCCGCTGCTGGTCGAGCGGCTGAGGACCCGCACCAAGATGGAGTGGTTCCGCGACATCATCGCCGCCGGTGTGCCGTGCGGGCCGATCAACACCGTCGACCAGGGCGTCGCCTTCGCCGAGGAGGTCGGACTGGACCCCGTGGTCACGGCGGGGGAGGGCGGCGCCGCCGTCCCCTCCATCCGCAACCCCATCCGGTTCTCCGAGACGGCGGCGCGGTACCGCTTGCCACCGCCCGCGCTCGACGAGCACGGTGCGGAGATCCGCCGCTGGCTGGCCGAGGGCGAGGAGACGCCGTGACCGAGGACGGGTACCCGACCGCGCTGGGCGCCTCGAGCCGCGAGTCGATCACCCTGCTCGGCACCGACCTCGCGCGCGACGTCATGGGCACGGTCGGCTTCGGCGAGCTCGCGTTCTGGCTGGCCACCCAGCGCCGGCCCACGCCGGGGGAGACCCGGGTGTTCGAGGCGGTGCTCGCCGCGCTCGCCGACCACGGCTTCACCCCGACGGCGATCGTCACCCGGCTGACCTGGCTGTCCGCGCCGGACTCGGTGCAGGGCGCGCTCGCCGCCGGGCTGCTCGGCGGCGGCTCCCGCTTCCTCGGCGTCACCGAGGACTGCGGCCGGTTCCTGCACGACGTCCTGGTGTCGGCGGGCGAGCTCCCGGCCGACGACGCCGGCTGGGACGCCCTCGCCCTGGAGACGGTCACCGCGCAGCGCGCGGCCGGCCGGTTCGTCCCGGGTCTGGGCCACCACGTGCACAAGGACGGCGACCCGCGCACGCCGCGGCTGTTCGAGATCGCGGGCGAGGAGGGCCTGGTCGGCCCGCACCTGTCGCTGTTCGCCGCGATCGGCCGGGTGCACCCGCAGGTGCTCGGGAGGACGCTGCCGCTCAACGGCGCCGGCGTCTGCGGCGCCGCGCTGGCCGACCTCGGCCTGCCGCTGGAGCTGCTGCGCGGCTTCGCGCTGCTGGCCCGCACCGCCGGGCTGATCGGCCAGCTCGCCGAGGAGCTGCGCCACCCCGTGGCCAACCGGGTCTTCCTGTCGGTCGACCTGGACAACCGCTCCGTCCCGCCGGACCCCTACGAGCCCGAGACCCTGGGAGGCAGTCATGGCTGAGGTGGCCGCGGTCATCGCGTCGACCCACCACCCCTTCTACTACCGCGCGAGCACCTCGACCGGCGCGGACCGGCCGCCGTTCGCCGACGAGTGGGTGGCCAAGATCGAGCGCTTCCGCGAGACGCTCACCCGGGCCGAGCCCGACGTGCTGGTGATGGTCGGCAGCGACCACTTCCACCAGCTGTGGCTGGACAACATGCCGCAGTTCCTCGTCGGCAAGGCGCCCTTCTTCGACGCCAACTGGTACAACGAGGAACGCGAGTTCGGCCTGCCGCGGATGACGCTGCGCGGCGAGGAGGACCTGGCCGCGCACCTCCTGCGGGACGGCCTCGACCGCGACTTCGACCTGGCCTTCTCCAACGAGCTGCGGATCGACCACAGCATCACGTGCCCGATCATCACGCTGCGCCCGCAGGCCGACCTGCCGATCGTGCCGGTCTACACGAACATCTTCGCCCCGCCGCTGCCGCAGCCCCGGCGCTTCGTGCAGCTCGGGAAGGCGATCCGGGAGATGGTCGAGTCCTGGGAGTCGGACAAGCGGGTGGCGATCATCGGCACCGGCCACCTGTCGCTGGAGCTCGGCGGCCCACGCCAGTTCGGCGAGCACGGGCCCGACCCGGAGTTCGACCGCAAGGCCGTCGAGTGGATCGCCTCCGGCGACGTCGAGGGCTGCCTGGCCGAGGTGTCGCTGGACTCGCTGCACGCCCCGGGCAACGCCACCCACGGCTTCATGGACTTCATGCTGATGATGGGCGCCGCCGGCGAGGGGCAGAAGGCCGACCACGTCGACACCCTCGACCTGTTCCACACGATGGAGGCCTACTTCACCTGGTACCCGAACGGCGTCCCGGCGGAGGTGCGGCGGTGAGCAGGTACCTGCTCGACAAGTTCCTCTTCACCGTCGACCGCGACCCCGCCCTCGTCGAGCGCTACCGCGAGGACCCGGCCGGCACGGTCGAGTGGTGGGAGGCCGAGATGGCCAACAAGATCCTCAACTGCACCGACGACGAGCGGTCGACCTGGCTGGAGTTCACCGAGGACGAGCGGCGGGCGCTGCGCGAGCACGACCACGTGACGCTGTTCCAGATGGGCGCCCACCCGTTCCTCACGCTCACGCTGTTCATCGCGATGTTCGAGCGCGACCACGGGCCGCTGGAGTACCAGAAGGCCTACGGGAAGGCGATGGAGCACATCACGATGCCCTATCCCGACATCACCACCTGACGTGCGGGTCACCTGACGTGCGCGCCGCCGTCGTCCGCGCGCCCGGGACGCCGCCCGAGCACGCCGAGCACCCCGACCCCGCCGCCGGGCCGGGCCGCACGCTGGTGCGGGTCACCGCCGCGCCGATCGTGCCGCTGGACCTGCTGTGCGCGTCGGGCACGTCGTACTTCGGCGCGCCGGCGGTGCCCTACGTGCCGGGCGTGCAGGGCGTCGGCGTCGTCGAGGAGTCCGGCCGGCTGCCGGCCGGCACCCGCGTCTGGTTCGCGACGTCGGCCGGCATGGCGCCCGGCGACGGCAGCCTGGCGCAGCGGTGCGCCGTCGACGACGAGGACCTCGTGCCGCTGACCGCCGGCCTGCCCGACGCGGCGGTCGCGGCGATCGGCCTGTCCGGCGTCGCCGCGTGGATGTGCCTGACCTGGCGCGGACGGCTGCAGCCGGAGGAGACCGTCGTCGTCCTCGGGGCCGGCGGCGCGGTGGGCCAGGCGGCGGTCGGCGCGGCGCGGGTGCTCGGCGCCGGGCGGGTGGTGGCGGTCTGCCGCTCGACCACGGCGCGGGAGCGGGCCCGCGCCGCCGGCGCCGACGCCGTGGTGCCGCTGACCGGCGACGTCGACGCGCTGGCCGCGGCGCTGGCGCAGGCGTGCCCCGGCGGCGCGCACGTCGTCGTCGACCCGGTGTTCGGCGTCGCGGCGACCGCGGCGTCGCGCGTGCTGGCGCCGGGCGGGCGGCTGGTCAACCTGGGCGGGGCGTCCGGCGACGAGGCGGTGTTCTCCTCGGCGGTGCTGCGCGGCCGCTCGGCCGAGGTGCTCGGCTACACCAACAACGCGCTCACCCCGCGGCAGCGCCGCGACGCGCTCGGCGCGGTCCTCACCGCGGCCGCCGCCGGCCGGGTCGCCGTCGCGCACGAGACGGTGCCGCTGGCCGACGTCGCCGGCGCCTGGGCGCGCCAGGCCGCGGGCGACGCGGGCGTCCGGCTGGTCGTCGTCCCCTGAGGTCCGCCCGCGAGTGGCGCGGAGCGGGCCGTCACGTCGGCTCCCCTCTTCGGGTGGCCCCTCCGCCCCTCGGGGAGACACGAAGCGCAGTGGTCCCGCTACTGGGAGTGCCACCCCGACCGGGGCGGTCTCACGGATGAGATGGGCACACCACATGCAGTCACCACGCACACCCGGACCCCGGCGATGAGCCGCGGTCGGGGGCGTCGAGCCGGACGCGGGATCGCCGCGCTCGCCGCGACCACCGCGGCGCTGGGCGGGTTCGTCGCGACCGCCGGGCCGGCCGGCGCCGCCCCGCTCGGCTACGACGTCAGCGCCAAGGGATCGCTGTACCACATCGCCCAGGCGGTCGGGGCGCACGACTCCTACCGGGCCGGCTTCACCGGCCGGGGCATCGGCGTCGCGCTGATCGACACCGGCGTCACCGAGGTGCCCGGGCTGGACACCGGCAACGTCGTCAACGGGCCCGACCTGTCCTTCGACAGCCAGGACCCGGAGCTGGCGCACCGCGACGCCTACGGGCACGGCACCCACCTGGCCTCGATCATCGCCGGGCGGGACGTCGCCGGGACCCCGGTGTCCTACACCGACCCCGGCCGGTTCAACGGCATCGCGCCCGACGCCACCCTGGTGGACGTCAAGGTCGGGGCCAGCGACGGCGCGGTCGACGTCACCCAGGTCATCGCGGCGATCGACTGGGTCGTCGAGCACCGCGACGACAACGGGATGAACATCCGCGTCCTGAACCTGTCGTACGGCACCGACTCCACCCAGGACACGCGCACCGACCCGCTGGCCTTCGCCGTCGAGCAGGCGTGGAAGGCCGGCATCGTCGTGGTGGTCGCCGGCGGCAACGACGGGTCGACCAACCACAACCTGGCCAACCCGGCCCGGGACCCCTACGTCCTGGCGGTCGGCGCGGCCGACACGCAGGGCACCGTGGACCCCGTCGACGACACCGTGCCCTCGTGGGCCACCCGCGGCACCAACCAGCGGCACGTCGACGTCGTCGCTCCCGGTGTCTCGGTCACGGGCCTGCGGGTGCCCAACGGCTACGCCGACGAGCGGCACCCCGACGCCCGCCGGGGCAACCGCTTCGCCGTGTCGTCGGGGACGTCGCAGGCCGCCGCGGTGGTCAGCGGCGAGGTCGCCCTCCTGCTGCAGGAGGACCCGCGGCTGACCCCCGACCAGGTCAAGCGGCAGATCATGTCGACGTCGTCGCCGTTCGACTCCACGACCAACCAGTACCGCGGCAACGGGCTGACCGACGTCCGCCAGGCGCAGGTCAAGCCGAACAACAACACCACCCAGTCGCCGCAGTTCTACGGCACCGGCACCGGCTCGATCGAGGCCTCCCGGGGGACGTCGCACGTCGACCACGACGGGGCGCTGCTGCAGGGTGAGGTCGACGTCTTCGGCAACGCCTGGGACGGCCGCGCCTGGGCCACCGCGTCCGCCCGGCAGACGGCGTGGGTGGGCGGCCGCTGGCGCGGCCACCTCCTCACCGGTGACGGCTGGGAGGGGACGACCTGGCGCACCGTCGAGTGGACCCAGCCGGCCTGGGACACCCGCCAGTGGCGCGACGCGTCCTGGACGACCCGGCAGTGGCGGGACGGCTCGTGGACGAACACGACGTGGTCGACCCGCCAGTGGCGCGACGCGTCCTGGTCGACCCGCCAGTGGCGGACGGCCGACCTGTCCAGCGCCTCGTGGTCGTGACCGCGGTCGTGGGCGTGGTCCGGCGCCCCGGGGCGGCCCGGCGTCCCCGGGCGCGGCCCCCCCGGCGGGCGGCTCCAGCCGGTGGCGC